>JAZQIE010000066.1:0-13500 GCA_045540975.1 Eubacteriales bacterium | reverse complement strand
CCTCGGTGAGCACACGCCCAGGGCGATAGGTGAGATAGGCAAACGCGTGACGGGAGCTGCGCCCGACACGTCCGCGAATCTGGTGGAGCTGTGCAAGACCCAGACGGTCTGCATCCTCTATGATGATGGTATTGACATTTGGGATGTCGATGCCGGTTTCGATGATGGTGGTGCAAACAAGCACATCCACCTCACCTTCGATGACACGCTGCATGACCTCGGAGAGCTCGGCTTCGTCCATTTTCCCGTGCGCAACACCCACCTCGATATCGGGAATCAGACGTTTGATGCGCGCCGCGGTCGCGGCAATGGATTCCACGCGATTGTGCAGGTAATACACCTGACCTCCGCGTGCCGCCTCGCGCCGAATCGCGTCTTTGATGATGTCCCAATTATGCTCGAGGACATACGTTTGCACCGGATGGCGGTTGCGCGGCGCTTCCTCCAGAATGGACATATCTCGGATGCCCGAGAGCGCCATGTTGAGGGTACGCGGAATCGGGGTTGCGGTCAGGGTAAGGACATCGATGTTTTGGGAAATCTCTTTGAGGCGTTCTTTATGGGTCACGCCGAAGCGCTGTTCCTCGTCGATGATGAGGAGCCCGAGATTTGCAAAGCTGATGTTTTTTTGGAGGAGTTTGTGGGTGCCGATGACAAAATCCACTTTGCCCTCTTTCATTTTCTTGGTGATTTCACGGGTTTGGGCAGGGGTATTGAAACGGGTGAGCGCGCCGATTTCGATGGGGTAATCGGCAAAGCGGCGTTTGACCGTGAGGTAATGCTGCTGCGCCAAAACCGTTGTCGGGACAAGGAGTGCGACCTGCTTTCCGCCGAGGATACATTTCATTGCGGCACGGAGGGCAACCTCGGTCTTTCCGAAGCCCACGTCACCGCAAAGCAAACGGTCCATGGAATACTCGGCTTCCATGTCGCGCTTGATTTCCGCGGTACAGCGGAGCTGGTCGTCGGTCTCGTCGAATTCGAAGCGTTCTTCAAACTCGCGCTGCCATGAGGAGTCTTTCGGGAAGGCAAAGCCGGGCTTTGCGCGGCGCTCGGAGTAAAGTTTGACCAAGTGCTTCGCCAAATCCCGTGCCGCGCCCTTGACACGCGCCTTCGCCTTCGCCCATTCGGTGCCGCCGAGTTTACTCAGACGTACCGAGGTATCCTCGCCCGAGCCGATGTATTTTCCCACCATGTCGAGCTGGGTGACCGGGACGTAGAGCGCATCGCTTCCCGCGTATAAAATCTTGATATAGTCTTTTTCCACCCCGTCGACCGGGATTTTCTGGAGTCCCGCAAAGCGACCCACACCGTGCAGCTCGTGGACCACAAGGCAACCCACCGAGAGGTCTTGATAGTTGTTGATTTTCTCGCGGTTGGATTTTTTTGCGGTGCGGCGCTTTTTGGCGCCTGTGGTGAGGAATTGCCCTTCTGTGATGAGGACAAATCCTTCATGGGGATATTCAAAGCCTGCGGTGAGCACCCCTTGTGCGATGACCACACCGCCCGGGTCGGGGAGTGCGGAGAGGGAGTAGTCGAGCGCGCACACCACGTTGCGGCGCGTGAGCACCTCGCGCATGGTTTGTGCGCTTGATTGGGTATTCGCCAACACCACAATGCGATAGCCTTCGTCTATGTAACGGCGAATCTCGCTTACCGCCACCTCCAGATTTCCGCCGAAGGAGGGAAGCTGCTTGGTGACCATGCTGAGCAAGGTTTTGGGCGGCGCGAGATAGGTGCTGTGGGTAAAGGTATCCAGACACACCGAGGGGCGGTCTGCAAGGAGTGAGCAAAACGCGGAGAAGGAGCGGGCAAATTCGCATCCGCGCGGAAGCAAGACACCGCTCTCAATTAAGGATTTGCGGTCTTCGTTGTGCTGCTCGAGGACGCGGGTTGCAACCTCTTTTGCACGGGCAAAATCGTCAATCAAGAAGACCGTGTCTTCCGAAAAGTAGTCAAGCGCGGTGGTAAATTCCGGATACAGCAGGGGGAGGTAGCGGTCCATTGCGGCAAATGCTGTGTTTGCCTGCAGGCGCTCCAAATCCTCGGAGAGGGTATTGCAAAGGCGCGCATGCTCCTCTTTTTTTGCATAGCTTGTGCGCCGTTTTTCCAATGTTTTGATGAGGGATGCGCGCATTTCCTCGGTCACGATTGTTTCGCTTGTGGGAATCAGCGCGCAGGATTTGATGTTTTCGATGCGGCGCTGGGTTTCCAAATCGAAGGTGCCCATGGCATCGATGTCATCGCCCCAAAACTCAATGCGGACAGGGTCCTGCATCTGCGGAGAGAATACGTCCAAAATACCGCCGCGCACCGCGTACTGCCCTTGCGATTCCACCTGATGGACACGGGAGTACCCAAATTCCTGCAAGGTGCACAGCAAGGACTCGAGCGGATGCTCCTCGCCCTGCTTTAAGACACAGTTTGCATCCCGAATGAGAGCGGGGGGGACGGTGCGCTGCAGGAGTGCCCAGACCGAGGTGACGGTGAGCGGAACGGTGCCGTTTGCGAGGGAGGAGAGCACACCCAGACGGGCATATTCCCATTCGTGGGAGGTGTTCTCCACATGGTAGAAGGTGAAGTCGCGCGGGGGGAGTGGGCGCGCTTCTTCCTCGGCGAATACCTCAAGGTCGCGCATGGCGGCGCGGGTGTCAAACTCGTCCGAATAGACAAGGCAGACCGGACGCGCGGTGAGACGGCGGATTGCCGCGGCAACGTGAAGCTTTTGGATATGGGACAAGCCGGAGAGAACGATGGGGGTCTCTCCGGCGGATAATGCGGTCAAAAGTTTTTGAAAATCAGGGTTTTTTTCGAGTGCTTGACAGAGTGCCAGCATGGGTTACACCTCTATGTACCGTTGTATTGGTTGGCGGCTTGGGCGGTGCCTTGGGTGAGAATCGTGCTCACCGCACCGCAGGCACGGTCGATACACGGGGTCAGGGTCTCCTGCTCGGCTTTGGTGAAGGTGCCGAGCACCCAATCCGCCAAATCGTAGTCGGGATGCGGCGGTGCGCCCACGCCCAGTTTGATGCGGGGGAAGGCATCCGACCCCAACTGCGAGATGATGCTTTTGATTCCGTTGTGTCCGCCCGCACTGCCTTTTGCGCGGATACGGAGTTTGCCCGGGGTCATGGAAACATCGTCAAAGAGCACCAAAACCCGTTCGGGCGGAATCCCGTAAAAGCTTGCCGCCTCGCGCACCGCTTCCCCAGAGAGATTCATAAAGGTCTGCGGTTTCATGAGCAGGACGGATTTGCCCGCAATCGTGCCTTGCCCGATGAGGGCTTTGTATTTTGCGCGGGTAATCGGGATACGGTGGATGCCGCCGAGGGTATCAAGCGCGAGAAAGCCGATGTTGTGACGGGTGCATTCGTACTTGCTTCCCGGATTTCCGAGACCCACAATCAGCCATTCGGGCGGCCCTGCGGGCGGCTTCTTTTCCGCATCCAGTTTTTTGAATAAATCGAAAATTGACATGGGTTATCTACCTTTTTTCTCAAAAATTGCGCGTGCGCGCTCTTTCTTTGTGGTCTGGCGGGAACGCGCGATGGCGAATGCTCCGTCGGGCACAGACTCGGTCAGCGTGCTGCCCGCCGCGGTGAAGGCATCCTTCCCGACCGAGATGGGTGCGATGAGCTTGGTGTTACAGCCGATGAATGCGCGGTCACCGATATAGGTGCGGTGCTTACGGACCCCGTCGTAATTGACCGTGACCGTGCCGCAGCCGATGTTGACCTCCTCGCCCATTTCGGTATCCCCGATATACGAGAGGTGCGCCATCTTACTGCCGTCGCGGATTTTGGAGTTTTTGAGCTCGACAAAATTTCCGATGCGGCAATGCGCGCCGATTTCACAGCTGTTGCGAATGTGCGCAAACGGGCCGATGGCGGTGCCTTCTCCCACCGTGCTGCCCGAGATTTGGGACTGATTGACGGTGGCGTTGTCGGAAATTTTACTGTCACGGATGACCGTGTTCGGGCCGATGGTACAGTTTGCGCCGATGACCGTGCCGCTCTGCAGAATCACACCCGGCAGAATCACGGTGCCGCGCCCGATGACAACATCCTCCGCAATCTGCGCGGAAAGGTCGCAAAACGAGACCCCGTTTTTCATATGCCGCTCAATCCGCTCGCGCTGCTCGGATGCGTGCCGATTCAGTTCGGAAATACTCTGAAAGGTCAACATGGTGACACCTCCCAATCTTATTTTTTTTTAGTATATCAAAAATCACGTAAAAATGCACGGATTTTCGGGCGTTTTCGGAGAAAAACTTTTTTGCGCCACGCGTGTCGCGAAAAAAGCGGTTTACTTTGGGGGAATAACATGGTATCCTATAAAAGGAAAATTATTCGTCGAAAGAAGGAGGACCTATGGCGCAGCGAAAGATTAAACTCACACGCAACGGGGATGTCTATCTCCCGGAAAAAACCGTCAAACGGCTGATTGACAGTCGCTCGGGCGAAGCCGCCTTGGTCTACCTTTACCTTGCCGCACATGACGGGATGCTGGATGACCGCGCGGCAATGAATACCCTGGGCATGAGCGATGAAACCCTTGCGCGCGCGCTCGGTGTCCTTGCGCGGCTGGGACTCACCGAAGCACCAGAGCAGATGCTTGACCGTCCCGATAGTATGCCCGAATACACGGGCGACGATGTCTCGCTCGCGCTCTCGAGCGACGGCACGTTTGCGGGACTTCTCAAATTCACCGAAACCCGTTTGGGTCGCCGCCTTTCCACCGTGGACACCCAGACCCTGCTCGGCATTTACAATTGGATGGGGCTTCCCGCGGATGTGATTTGCTTGCTTATCACCTCGTGCATCGAGGAGCATAAGAAGAAATACGGAGAGGGTCGCCGCCCCACCATGCGCGCGATTGAAAAACGCGCAAAGCTCTGGTGTGAGTTGGGGCTCTTCACCGCGGAGTCGGCGGGTGTGTACTTAAAGCAGCAGGAGGAGCGCGGCAGCAGAATCGCAACCGTTGCACGGCTCTTGCAAATCGGAGGTCGTGCGCTTTCCCAGACCGAGCAGAAGTATTTGGAGTTGTGGTCGGGATTTACGGACGAGCTGATTCTCAAGGCATATGATATTACGGTGGTCAAAACCGGAAGACTCACCTGGAAGTTTATGGATACCATCCTGCAAAGCTGGGCCGCAAAAGGCTTCCGCACGGTGGCGGATGTGGAAACGGGCGAGACCCGTACCGCAAAGACCGAGACCGCGTCTGTCTCGCATCTGCGTGAGATGAACCGAACTTGGGAGGAAGAAGAATGACTTATGAAAATCGCCTGCTCCGCCCGATTTTGGAGGGCATGGAGCGGCTGAAGACCGACCGTGAGGCGGAAGCGACCTTGCGCCTCCGCGAAATTTATCAAGCACTTCCCGAAATCGCGGAGATTGACTACACCCTGCAGACCGGGATGCTGGAGGTGGCGCGGCACGCGTTCCAAAGCGGCACCGACGCCAAAATCCCACTCGCAAAGCTGCGCGAAGAGAATCTCGCGCTGCAGAAAAAACGTGCCGAAATTCTGGTTGGGGCAGGGTATCCCGCGGATTATACCGAGCCGCAATACGATTGTGCGCTCTGCCGTGACACCGGCTATGTGTCCGATAAACTCTGCACCTGTGTGATTTCCGCTTACCGCGAGGCGCTCGTGCGCGAGCTTTCCGAGAGTGTGGGCAGGAATATCTCGGGCTTTGAAGCCTTTCGTCTGGATTTGTATTCCGACCTGAAATACCGCGGCACATCTCCGCGTGAGCAGATGGCGGAGGTGCTGGAATTCTGCAAGAATTACGCCGCGCACTTCGGCGCGAAATCCCCAAACCTGCTCATCACGGGGGATACCGGCTCGGGCAAGACTTTGATTTCCGCCTGCATCGCGCAGGAAGTGGTACGGCAGGGTGCATCCGTGGTGTTTGACACCGCGTTTCGGATGTTCTCGCGCTTTGAAGCCGAACGCTTCGGCAGAGGCGAGGAGGATACCTCGCGCTATTACACCGCAGACCTGCTTGTGATTGACGCGCTCGGCGGTGAAATCGTCACTCAGTACAGCACCGCTCAGCTCGGTGACCTGCTCGCGGAACGCGAACTCCACGGCAGAGTCACCGTAATCAACACATCGCTTACCGCAGAGGAGCTGCGTGCAAAGTATAAAAAGCAGCTCGCGGCACGGATAGAGGGCGGCGCGATCAAGGTTCCCATGTTTGGGCAGGACAATCGCGGAAAGTAATACCGCAATGCAAATCGGGACATACTGAAACAAAGGAGATTGGGAGAGAATATGAAAAAAAGCATTAGCTTATGTTTGATTATTACCATATTATGTGCAGCGCTGTCCCCATTCTGTCTGGCGAGCGGGACAAAGCAGCCCGACATCATCTCGGAATCCGCGGTTTTGATGGATGCGGAGACCGGGCAGGTGCTTTGGGAAAAGAATATGCACGACAAGAAATACCCTGCAAGCATCACCAAAATCATGACCGTGCTGCTTGCGGTGGAAAACCTGCAGCTGACCGATACCATCACCATGAGTGAAACCGCGGTCCACAGCGTCTCGCGTGACAGTTCCCATATCGCGCTTGATGTGGGTGAGACCATCACGGTGGAGGATGCGGTTTGCGCCGCGCTTCTCATGTCGGCAAACGATGCGTGCAACGGCATTGCGGAAAAGGTTTCGGGCTCGATTGAGAAATTCGCAAAAGCGATGACCGACAAAGCCACCGAAGTGGGTGCTCTCGGCACCAACTTCAACAATGCAAACGGCCTCAAGGACGAAAACCATTACACCACCGCCTACGATATGGCGATGATTACCCGCTATGCGGTGCAGAACGAGACCTTCCGTCGGTATTTCGGCACAAAGCATTATGAGATGCAGCCGAACAACAAGCAGACCGAAGTCCGTCTGTTCAATAACCAGCACAGTATGCTCACCGACCCGAAGTTTGCATATGAAGGGATTGTGGGCGGAAAAGCGGGGTATACCACAGACGCGCTCTATACTCTGGTCACGGTTGCCGAGCGTGACGGAAGAACTTTGGTCGCGGTGGTCATGCGCTCACCGAAACTCAATGATAAATATACCGACACCGAGGCGCTGTTCGATTACGGCTTCTTAAATTTCAAAAAATTGGAATTTTCTCCCGAAGAAGTGAACAAAGAGGGGATTCCCGTCGTCAATGAAGACGGAGACGAAACCACCGTCCGCCTCACCATGAACGAGCCGATTTCCTTCTACGCGCTCTCCTCGGTGAAAAAGGACGCGGTGGTGCAGACCGTGAATCTGCCCGAGGGCAAGATTGGGAAGGACACCCAAATCACCGTCACCTTTGACCTTCCCTCGGGAACAACCGGAATGTATGCCGACCTCGGCACATTCACCTACAATAACGTCAGCCTCAAATCCGACGAAGAAGCCGCCGCGGCAGCCGCCGCAGGTGTTGCGCGGAAAAACGGCTTTTTCAGTGCGGTCGGCACCTTCTTTAAATGGGTCGGCATCATCGTCTTGGCGGCAGTCGGTCTGTTTGTCCTCCTCATCGTGGTCCTTCTTCTGCGCAAGCAGTATTACCGCAGAAAAAAACGCCGCCGCATGATGGAGCGCCGCCTCCGAGAACAAAGAGAAAAGAGGAATTCCCAATGAACCGCAACAAATGGCGCGGCCTCGCGCTCTGTACCCTGCTTACCGTTCTGCTCACCGCTTGTGCTTCCTCGACCGTGACGGTCACAAACTCCGCAACCGGTCTTGAGGAAGAGGTCTACCTCGCGGAAAACGATGCCATCACGGACGGCGACAAAGCCGCGGTGGAGGAGATTCTTTCCGCATTTGAAGGCGCGCTGGCTTCAACCGATGCCGCACCGCTCATGCAGTATGTGGACGAAAGCTTCACCGCAACCGAAGAGAATCTGGAAACCTTCTTCAAAAGCATTTCCGAGAGCGGCACCTTCACCGCCTATGATTGGTATTATGTTCGGAATCTGGAGGACAGCCTTGTCCCGGTTTTGATTCAGAAAACCGCCGCGTCGCAGGAAGCGATTCGGGTCGTCCCCGCAAGCCGTGACCTCTATGTCGCGCTGTACAGCGCGGGGGAAGGCACTCCGACCGAGACCATGCTCTCTCTCGTGTGCGCCAAGAAGGGCGGTAAGTGGAGTCTGGTCTGGATTGATATTACCGACTTCCGCTATCACGGAGAAGATGCAAACGCGCTTTATGCAAAAGCGAAAGCCGCCTATGAGAACGGCGAGGTCATGAGCGCATTTCTCTACGCGCAAATGACCGCAAATATCGCCGTCCCCGCAAACCTGCTGCGCTACCCGAATTCCGATGCGATTTCCGAATTCGTTTATCAGGTGGCGGGCGAGGGCTTAAAGGACTATCCGCTCCCCATGGAGCTTGAGGTGGACGGTGTCACTCTCCGCTCGGTCGCAACCGCGAAAACCGAGGACGGCGTGGTCCCCATGTTCTTTTACAGCACCGAAACTCCGCTTGCAAACGAAAAAGCACTTGCACGGGAAGCAAAAAAGGTGTACAATGCAATCGAGGAAATTTTCCCCGGTACAATTGAAAAGTTCCCGACCGCCGAATTCCGCATGACCAATGCGGACCCCGAGGCGGATGAAAACTTTGATTTTGAAACCGTAATCATCACAATGAATTAGGAGGAATCTCACAATGAAAAAGTCTCGCATTCTCGCGCTGCTCCTCGCACTTTGCCTGGTCACCACCGCCTTTGCTATGTATGTAGGCGCTATCACCATGGACGGCGCTCAAGTCCGTACCGAAGGCGCGCAGGGTCTCCGTTTCACCTCGTGTGTCTACACCAACGAGCTCGATGTAATCTCCGAGTACGGCACCATCCTGGTCCCGACCGCGGGAAACCCCGATGCGGATAATTTCGTCATCGGCGCAACCTTGGACGGCTATAAAGTCGCAAAAGTCCCCGCAATCTACAAGTACAAGGTGGAAGATGACCGTACTTACTATACCGCGGTTATCACCGACATTGACCCGGATAACTACACCCGTGCATACTCGGCTCGCGGCTATGCTGTAATCGGTGACGATGTTCTCTACTCCCGCGACATCACTTCCCGTGATGTTTACACCGTTGCAAAGGCAGCGCTTGACGACACCTCCGCAGACCTCACCGCGGATGCGGAAGCAGTCCTGCAGAAGGTTGTTGACTATGTCGAGGGCTACACCGTTCCGGTCACCTTCACCAAGCCGGTCGAAGATGCACAGGTTCCGCTGACCATCGAGGTGGAAGGCTACGAGGCAACCATTTCCTGGACCCGTACCGGCGGTTATGCACACACCGGTAAGTTCGCTTCCGGTACCGACTACACCTGCACCGTCACCCTGACCTCGGACGAGAAGATCAGCCCGAAGGCAAAAATCTCCATCAACGGCAATACCTACACCACCACCCGCAGTGCGGACGGCAAGACCATCTCCGCAAAGCGTACCTACGAATTCAAGGATGCAGGTTATTCCGGAATCTACTAAAAATCCGTCCGCAGAGGTTGAGTCAGACGACTCAACCTCTGTTTTTTTGTCTTATATAATCCATTCGACAAAGAAATTATTTCCACAGGATGTGTCTGTGGAAACTGTGGAAAAATTCGCAAAGCCATTGCGCCGCAAGGGGTTGGGAAAATCGTGGTTTCCACAGCGTTTTGAAGTGTTACAAAAAAATGAAATTTTACAAAAAAATTTGAGCGTAAAGTCTTTACTTTTTTTGTGATTTCTGCTAATATTTATAGTAACTTGATTTATGCATTTGCACGGTGGATGCCGAGGTGATTTCACCGGGCAAGTGCATAAGTCACAAACCCCGGCAGGAGGGTGTCCTGCAAAGTAAAAAGGTGCTCTCCGCGCCAAAAAAATTTTTAGGAGGAATTCATTATGAAGCATCAGCTCACTCGGAAACGTATCGTTTCCATCCTGCTTGCTGTTTGCATGCTCGTCAGCATGCTGCCGTTTGCAGGCGCGTTGGATGTCTCCGAAGGCTCTGCTTATGCAGAAGTCAACGGCGGCAACGCATACTATCGCTACTTCATCCCCGGCCAGTATCAGAGACAGTGGTATTCCAACGCAGATGTCCCGGGTACCACCGCAGCAACCTATCATTGGTCTATTTTCCAGAACATCTGGAACGGCACCATCGGTCACTCCACCAACCAGGCTTCCAAGCTCAACGGTGTCGCTAACGGTGGTGTTTCCACCCATTACGGCACCGATCAGATGACCGATGCATTCTATCTCCATCAGTATGACCTGAACGGAAATGCTCTTTCCTTCGGTAAGTACTACGGTGCAGTCGCTCCGTCCATCCGTATGACCATCCGCGTTCCGTCTTCCGACACCTACACCGTGAAGGCAAACTTCTACTACGGTCTTGCTCAGCAGGACGATGCGGTTGATTTCTGGATCGCTCCGGACGATGCGGAAGACCCGATGGCTGACGACTACTACTTCGCACAGCTCACCGGTATCGCAAACGGCGGCGTTGCCGATGTTACCAAGTACGGCGAAGTCGGCTCCATCGACCTCGAAGCGGGCGAATACATCGTCACCATGAAGGGTGCAAACGGCAAGAACCTCTACGGCGGCAACCTCGAACTCTACGGTTCCATGGCTCCGACCGTTGTTGACCTCTCTGTTGACGACACCGCTCTGAGCGAAGACGGTTACCTCGAAGTTCCGGCTGGCGACGAAGACGGCTGCTGGCTCACCATCTATGCAGAAGACCGTGACTTCGGCGAGCTCGATCTCATCGAATGGGATGCTCCGACCTATGCACGTGTTGACGAATACTCCGACATGATCACCGCTTCCTATGAAGACGGCATGGTCAATGTTAAGGCTTCCTATGTCAGCGATAAGCCCGAAACTTCCGTAACCCTGTACCTCGAGGTTGCGGGTGCTGCAACTTGGGTTGAAATCCCGGTTCGTGTTGTTGCAGGTGCCGAGAGCATCCTTTCTCTCTCTCACACCGGCGCAACCGATAAGATCATGGCAAACGTCGGTTCTTACCCGATCACCCTGAAGGCAAACATCGACGGCGAAGATACCGCTATCACCGAAGAAGACGAAATTTCCGTTGAAATCTTTGATGCTGACGGCAACGCTACCGAAGCTGTTACCGCAACCGTTTCCGGTGCAACCATCTCCTTCAAGGCAACCGAAGCAGGTGCATACACCGCTAAGGTCTCTGCTACCATTGCAGGTGTTTCCGCCAAGGCTGCATACGAAATCCCGCTGACCGTTACCGGTTTCGGCCTTTCCTACAACTTCATGAAGATTGGCGCAAAGGTTATTACCAACTCCAGCGGTTGGGTCATGAAGGAATTCATCGACAGTTATGCTGACACCTGGACCGGCGGCTCCACCGACATCAACACCGATGTTGCGTCCGACGGTTGGAAACCGGGTGCTAAGAGCGGTTCCGGCGATTGGCTGTGGACCTCCTCCGCTGTTGCATACGGCGCATACTTCGCATTTACCGAAGCAGGCTCCTGGAACTCCGTGGACATCTATGTTCCGGTTTCCGGTAACTACACCATCACCTCCGACCACACTGCATGGGCTGCAGGTGACCTGGTTGACTACTACCTCGCTCCGGTCGGCACCGAAAATCCGATTCAGGATGAGTACAAGCTCAACGCTGAAGCAATCAACCATCAGAACTCCGCAATCGGCGCTGCTCCGACCGTTGTCGGCACCACCGATATCGAAGCGGGCGAATACATGCTCGTTATCAAGTCTCTTGATACCGCTGCAGGCGGCGGCGTCTTCATCAAGGGCGTTGACCTCGCACTCAACGGCGAAGCAACCGGCTCCAAGGTTTGGATTGACGAAGCAAACAAGTTCGTTCAGTATGCTTTGAGCTACCCGACCAACTGGACTTGGGTTATCAAGGCTCTCCCGACCTTCCTTGCTGAAAACGTGAAGTTCACCTGGTCTTCTTCCAACAACAACGTTTCTCAGGTTAACCCGAACACCTCTATCTCCCACAAGCATGACGGCGCAGCTGTTATGACCATCACCGGTTCCGACGGCTCCACCTACTCCTTCCCGTTCGTTGTCGGCGCAGCTGACATCGAATACAAGTTCCTCGATGCAGCAGTTGCAGCATACAAGGCAGCTGGCGGCAACACCTACCTTGACCAGCACGGCTATGCTGACGGCACTTATGAAACCGCAGAAGGTGCAGGCTTTGGCGCATGGTTCATCAAGAGCGGTAACTCCGACTATCCGAACGCAAACACCGGCGACAACGGTTACTACGGCTGCTTCTGGGCAACCTCCGTTAAGGACAACGGTGTTACCACCGGTTACGGCAAGACTGAAGATGCTTACACCCAGTTCCAGATTCGCGTTGACGAAGCAGGTAAGTACCAGGTTGTTTCCGAAATTGACTACAACTCGGTCGGCTGGGCTCCGCATTCCATCTACATTGCTCCGGTTAACGCTGAAAATGCAATGGCTGATGAGTACAAGCTCATCGACATCTACGCCACCCGTATGAGCGGCAATAAGCAGACTACTACCCCGCTTGGCGAAGTTGAGCTGGAAGCTGGCGAGTATCTCCTCACCTACAAGAAGCTCCCGTCTGTAAACCGTTCTACTGCTCCGACTGTCGCTCCCAACGGCCTTGACTACCTCAACGTTTCCAATGTCCGTTTCTACAAGGTAGACAAGGCTCCGGCTGTTGCGCTTGACACCACCGACGGTGCACAGATCCGTACCTCCGGCAAGCAGGGTCTCCGCTTCATCTCCTCCATCGCAAAGAGCGGCGACTTCGCATACGTCAAGGAAGTCGGTACTGTCCTGATCCCGACCGCTGACCTTGCAGCTGACACCGATCTCGTTATCGGCTACTCCGCAAACGGTCATGACGCTCTGAAGGTTCCGGCAGTTCGTTACTATGCAGAAGACGACAACAAGATTGAATTCACCGCTGTTATCACCGACATCGCTGTCGCAAACTACGGCCGTGCAATCTCCGCTCGTGCATATGCAATCGTAACCGACGTTTACGGCAACGACCATGTCATCTACGGTGATGTTATTACCAGCCGCTCCGTCCTCCAGGTTGCACAGAACGGTCTCCTCGACCCGAATGCTTCCGACGAAGACAAGGCAATCTTCCAGCAGATCGTTGATGCTGCGAACGCTTAATTTTACATCTTAGTGATAGAAAGGATAGATAGTGCTATGAAGAACATTTACGAAGCACCTGAACTCAACATCGATCGTTTCTTGACCGACGATGTTATGACCGCTTCCTTCGGCGACAACGACGTCTCCGATCCGTGGGCATAAGTTCATAAAAAACGAGAGGGCGAACTCTTCGGAGTTCGCCCTCTTTGTTTTTTTGCCCGCGTGATGCAGACTCCTCAAACCCCGTCCCAACCAACCCCACCGACTCTTGCATCACGCACCACCCTCCGCGCCGTCCACTCGCACACCCCATTTACCGCCCACCCTCGGTATCATCC
>JAZQIE010000065.1:0-2909 GCA_045540975.1 Eubacteriales bacterium | reverse complement strand
GGCTTGTGACCGCAAAGCGGATTTGATTGCAATCCATGACGCGGCGCGTCCGTTTTTACGAGAGCAAGTCTTAAATGAATGTCTTTCTGCGGCAAAGACATATCATGCGGCGGCGCCTGCGGTTCCGGTAAAAGATACCGTAAAAGAGTCGGAGGGTAATGTTGTCGTAAAAACATTGCAGCGTGACCGTCTTTCCGCGATCCAAACACCGCAGATTTTTACACGTGAACTGATTCTTGCCGCGTTGAGCGATGCACAAGAAAAGCAAGCTGAAATCACCGATGACTGTTCCGCGGTCGAACGTCTCGGAATGTCTGTTTTCCTCACCAAGGGAGATTATTTTAATATTAAAATCACAACACCGGAGGACTTGGTGTTTGCAAAAGCAATTCTTGAATTGGAGGGTACAAAATGAGAATCGGACACGGGTATGATGTGCATCGCCTGACCGAAGGCCGCGCATTGATTTTGGGCGGGGTAAACATTCCTCATACGCTTGGTCTTTTGGGGCATAGTGACGCGGATGTGCTGACCCATGCAATTATGGATGCGCTGCTTGGTGCCGCAGCGCTTGGCGATATCGGTAAAATGTTTCCGGATACCGACCCTGCATACAGCGGCGCGGACAGTATCAAATTATTGGAGCAAGTGCGCGTTCGGCTTGCGGAAAACGGATACCGTGTTTCTTGCATTGACAGCACCTTGATTGCGCAAAAACCCAAGCTTGCGCCACACATTCAAACAATGCGAGAGAATCTTGCAAGGGCGCTTGATGTTTCGGTTTCGCGTGTAAACGTCAAAGCAACAACAGAAGAAGGTCTCGGTTTCAGCGGAAGCGAAGAGGGGATTGCCGCACATGCGGTTTGCCTTTTGGAGACACTTTAGAACAGCGCGAGAACAGCCTGCATAATATGGCACGAAGGGAGTGTTATATTGTGTCAGGCTGTTTGTTGATTTGCCGCTCGGTCACTTATGCGCAACGAACAAAGAAAGTGTTGGAGCGTGTTGGAATACAAGGAAGAATTGTTCGTCCGAATGCGCAACTGACCGGGAATGAGTGCGGTTATGCGGTGCGAATTTCGGAAGTGTTTCTGGCAGAGGCACTAGAAGAACTGCAGCGAAATCGGATTCCTCCGCAAAAAGTATTGGTGAACAATGAGTTTGGCGGATATAGGGAGATGGTGTTGTGATTTATCTCGATAATGCGGCAACAACACTTCCAAAACCGTCCTCGGTTACGGACGCGGTCATGCGTGCACATGAGTTTTGCGGAAACGCGGGCCGTGGATGGCATGACGCGGCTAAGTTTTCATCGGATGTGTTATTCTCCTGCCGCGAGGCGGCGGGTGAACTGTTTGGACAACCCAATTCGGAACAAATTGTTTTTACGCAGAATACCACACACGCTCTCAATATTGCGATTTTCGGTTTGATGCACCGAGGTGGACATTGTCTGATTTCGGGCTATGAACACAACTCGGTAATCCGACCGCTGAATGCCTTGCAAGAGCATGGCTTAACGTATACACCGATTCAGACACCTCTGTTTGAGCAAGAAGCTTTTCTGAAAGCGTTTCGTGAAAGTATTTCCGCTGATACCAAATATGCGGTTTGTACACATGCTTCCAATGTGTTTGGTTATATCCTGCCGATTCGGGAAATCGATGAAATTTGCTATGAAAACGGAATTGAGCTTATCATTGATGCAGCGCAATCCGCAGGGGCACTTCCACTCAAATTATGTGATTTAAAGGCAACTGTCTGTATCTGTGCACCGGGTCACAAAGGGCTCTACGGTCCGCAAGGGACAGGACTTTTGATTTGTCGTAACGGAGAAAATCTCAGACCGCTGCTGTTTGGCGGAACGGGAAGTGCATCTAAATCCCGCCTGCAGCCTGAGTTTATGCCGGACAGACATGAAAGCGGAACGCAGAATATTCACGGAATCGCGGGTCTCAAGGCAGGGGTTGAATACGTTTTGGAAAAGGGTGAACAATCAATTCTGAAAAGAGAACGTGATTTGATCTGCTCAGCCGCGGAAGAAATTGAGAAAATCGAAGGCTTTCGGGTATTTTTCGGAGAGGCACAGGTCGGTGTTTTGGGGTTTGTAAACAATTGTCTCTCACCCGAAACAATCGCGGAATATTTGGGTGAGCACGGAATTGCGGTACGAAGCGGTTTTCACTGCTCTGCGCTTGCACATGAGACGGTTGGAACGGCGCTCGGATGTGTTCGGATCAGTGTTTCGGATTTCAATACGTTCGATGAGATTGAAATGCTCGTGAACACGTTGAAGAAAATATAAAAAAATTGTGAATATTATCGGAAAAACTCTATACGTCAGAGTGAAAATATGTTATGATATTAAAAATAGTTAATGTAAGGATGCACGCAAATGAATTTGTTTGATTGGCTCGCAAAATATTCGGCGGTTTTCAGCATTGTTGATTTGTTTGATATTTTGATTGTTGCGTTTATCGTCTACCAAATCATCCGCTTAATCCGTCGCTCTACCGCAGGCAAGGCGCTGATGGGTGTCTTGCTGCTTGTGGTTGTGCTGCAATTCGCTCAGCTTCTGCAGTTTCGTGTGGTCAGCTATCTGCTTGCAAATATGCTGCAAATGGGATTGGTTGCACTCGTCATCGTCTTCCAACCCGAAATTCGCAAAGCACTCGAGAAGGTTGGCAGAAGCAACATTATCAAGAGTTTGGAGCGCGAAGGTCCTACTATGATGGAAACCGCCGTTGTTCAGGTGGTGGAAGCTTGCCGTTCACTATCCCTTGGAAAAGAAGGCGCGCTGATTGTCTTTGAGCGAGAGATTGATTTGAGGGATTTTGTCAAAACCGGTACCATCTTGAATGCGGACCCGAGTTCTGAGTTTATCAAGAATATCTTTTATCCGAAAGCAC
>JAZQIE010000064.1:0-6238 GCA_045540975.1 Eubacteriales bacterium | reverse complement strand
CGTTGCATTTGCGATTTTCTGCGATTTGGGTTTGGTGCTGCGCAGTATGGGGCTTTCCTTCTTAGTCGGTTTCCTGCAGATGTTTTGGATCCTTTTGTTTCTTTTGCTGCCTGCCTGCACGTTGTATGCATCGTTTGTCTTGCATTCCGCTCTTATTGCGGACCTCTCGCTCATTCTTTGTATGATTGCAATGCTGCTCTCCTCTGTAAAAGCCCTTTCCTACACCCCTGCCACCTATCTCTTCGCGGATGACCCGTCGATCGGGGTGTTTGGCGCGGTGAAACAGTCGGTCTCTATCACACGCGGACATCTCGTTGAGTTTTATATGTTTGACCTCAGTTTCCTATTGTGGCGCTTGCTTGCAAGTTCGTCCCCACTCATCGGAAACGCATTCTACCTGCCGTATTACCACACCGCTTTGGCGGTATTTGTGGACTCTCTGCGGGTGCGCAATGACCCGTCTCTCGCACCGCAGCCCAAGGAGGAAGCGCAGGATGAGTAAGAAGGTACTGGTCACAGGTGCCTCCCGCGGAATCGGTTTTGCGATTGCAAAGGAATTTGCCGCGCGCGGGTACACCGTATTTGCGACTTACCGCAACACAACCGACACCTTATCCCAACTCCCCGTCACCCCGATTTTCTGCGATGTTTCGGATGCGGAATCGGTGCGCGCCTTGTTTGACCGAATTGGGGATGTGGATATTTTGGTGAACAACGCGGGGATTTCTCAATTCTCTCTTCTTTCCGACATTTCGGAGGAGGATTGGGACACCATGCTGGACACCAACTTGAAATCCGCCTTTTTATGCTCAAAAGCCGCATCAAAGGGCATGATTTCCAAAAGATTCGGACGAATCATCAACATTTCCTCGGTTTGGGGTGTGGTTGGCGGCTCGTGTGAGACCCATTATTCCGCGTCGAAGGCGGGGATGATCGGCTTCACCCGTGCTCTTGCAAAGGAGCTTGGCCCTTCGGGGATCACGGTCAACTGCATTGCACCGGGCGTGATTGAAACCGAGATGAACGCGCGCCTTACTGCGGCGGACAAAGAAGCCCTTGCGGAGGAGACTCCGCTCGGAAGACTCGGCACACCCGAGGATGTTGCCCACGCGGCACTCTTCTTCGCGGAAGCCGCGTTTGTCACGGGCGAGACCCTCTCCGTCGGCGGCGGCTTCGGAATGTAAATAACAAAACTCCCGAGGGATTCCTCGGGAGTTTTCTTTTATTCAATTACGATGACTTCGTATGCACCCGACACATCTGCGGTGAAGGTGACGTAGCCGTCGGACACGGTAAACGGAAGCTCGCGGCCGCCGACCAGGGTTTTGACCGAGGTTGCTTTGTCTTTTTTGACCTTCACGCGGATGCCCGTGTTCGGGATGATGTTTTCAATCGGTCGCTGCATTGCGCCGGTGTAGTTCACCAGATGCAGAAGCTTTGCATCGCCCTTTTCACGGAGCAGGACTTCCACGGATTCGTATGCACCCTCAACCGTGACCGCATCGGCATCATGCGCGATTGCGATGTTAGAGAAGAGATGCTTTAAGTCTGCCGGACCGAAGTCGTTCCAAGCATAGCCGATGTTTCCTGCGAAGTAGACCACGCGGCCTTTTCCGTAAGCCTTGGTGACGATTGCCGGGAAGAGGTCTTCGTTGTAGTAGGAATATCTGCCGTCCATCGGCTCGTTGATGCTTGCGATGACGTCTGCATCGTACTCCGCTTTCAGCACGGGACCGATGAAGCCTTCAAGCAGGTCATGGTTGCAATCGGCACCGAAGGACTTGTCATGCAGCGTCAGATAGCCGCAGCCGTCCTGGAAATTCTTGATTTCGGGCTTTGTCTTCATACCGATGAGGTCTGCGAGCACGGGCATTTCACGGACAGCACCGTTTTCATCGCAGATACCGGTTGCACCGGTGATGATTAAATTACCGCCCTTGGCGACAAAGTCGCGGAGGAGGTTTGCATGCGCATCGGACAGACAAATCAGATTCGGGAGGACAAGTTCCGTATAAGCGGAGAGGTCATCCTTTTCCAGATTGATTTCGTCAATCATGGTAAACTGGGAGTGCGCGCGGCTCATGATATCATAGAGACCGTAGAACTCCTTCTGGAAGGAGCCGTAGGTCACGTTGCCGCCGCCGTCCACATCCGAGGTGAAGTCGGTCTTTGCGACCGCTTCGGGGAAGTGACGGTAGGTGGGCTTGGACCAAACGAGTGCGGAGGTTGCAACGCGCTTGGTTGCGGTATACCACTCCTCGTTTTCCGCCATGAAGCGATTCCATTTGAGCGCCGCCTGTCCGCCCGGGGTGTTGTACTGCTCAATCGGACCGTGGATGCCGTACCAGATGGAAGCGCCGTTTGCGATGGTGTATGCATACAAAAGCTCGTTTTCCGCCGCGGTGTGCATTGCGCGTGCCCACGGCTGGTGGTTGCCCGCGCAGAAGAGGACGGTGGGTTTGCCGTATGCCTTTGCCTCCAAATACTTCGCACAGCGGCTGCCCTTCCAAAGCGAGATGTTGTTCGGGTTGACATAGAAGTTAAAGCCACCCTCGGTGCCGAGGATATCAACATAGTCATAGACATCATCCAGCGAGCAGTCTACGATGCTGTCGGGCAGGGCGCAGTTATTATAGAGCAAGATATCTTTCCCCGATGCGCGGATTGCATCTCCGACATCTTTGAGGAAGCGCTGGTTACTCTTAATTTTGAATTCGTTCATCTCGGTCGGAGTTGCCTCACAAATGGAATGACCGTAGGTTTCTTCAAAGAGCTTGCGGCAGCTTTCACAGAAGCAGCCCTGCTGGGGCATGGACGGTCCGTCCAGGAAGATGCCCTGAATGTCCTGCGCGGTCATATCCCCCACGTCGTGCAGGAAGACATCGCGCCACGGAGAGTTGATGCACATCCGCTTATAGGTGCTGTAAAGCGAGTATAACTCACCCGATTCGGTACGCGCCGCCCAAGACGGATTTTTCTCAAACTCTTCCGCCGCAAGGATGTGGACATTTGCATACAAAATGATGCTTCTGCCATTTGCCGCGGCGATGTAACGGCGCAGGTCTTCCTCGTGCTTTTCCTTTTGATAGGATGCAAAGACCGCCTCCGCCATCGGGTGGAGAAGCTGTTCGGTGTCGAACTTTGCATCGGTCAGAATATCGGTGACCGAGAAGGTGTCCTCACGGGTCTGCTCAAACTGGATTGCCGCAATGCGGAGCTGCTGACCCGCTTTGATTTTCTCTCTTAAGGTTTTCATAGTACATTCTCTCCCTTCGTTTGGCTCATTGTATCATACTATTTCTCAAATGTACAGCGGATTTCAAAACATTTTCCGCGCTCATGTTCTCCGCGCATGAAGACCGCGCCGTCCCGCTCCTCCGCGAAGATGCGGAGGGTGTCCCCCTCCTTCGCCTCCGCGATATAGGAGATGTCGAGGGTGGAAAAGGCGTTTTCCATGCCGCGCGGCATGAAATCGCACAAAATATCCGCATACACACAGTTGTTGACATGGCCGTTGTAGTCCAAATCCGTGTAACGGATGGGACGGATGCCCGCCTCCGCGAGTGTTTCGGGGATGCGGAGTTTTTCCGGGCGGGTGGCAAGGATTGGCTCGGGGCGGTGCGGAATGGTAAACGCGGTGAAATCCGCGGGTCTCCAAATGCGGTGGTCATTTACATGCGCCAGAATCCACACGCCTGTTGCATCAATGAGCACCTCGCCGTCACGGGTGGTGACTTGGGTTTCGCGGAAGGATTGGACCCCCTTGGTGCCGCGGTGCCAGGTGGAGAGGATGAGTTCCTCGTCTTTTTTCGGGGTGCGGTAGAAATTCATGCTTTGGCGCACCACGAGAAACACCCCGTCATTCTTTGCGAGATGGTCATAATCCATGCCGAGGAGGGCACAATGCGCGCCCGCGATTTCCTGAAGATAGCGCAAAATCGCGCTTGGGCGCATCCGCTGCATTCGGTCGCAATCATAGGAGCGGACGGTGATTTCCTCACGCGCCAGACTCCCCTGTTCGAGTAACTTGGTCATAAGTTTCACCTATTCATTTAATGTGTCCAACGCCTTGATGGCGTATGACAACGGATCTCCGAAATGCTTTTTGCTCAATTCGGGTGGGGGCGGCGGACAGAATTCGGGCGGATCGATCGAGATGGGTTCGATATGGTTTTCGCCCTTTTGCTCAAGCGCGTACCGCCATTCAAAATCCACCCATTGGGACTCGCTCGCGGATTTTGACCAACACAGATACAACACGTTTCGCTCGTCGATGGCTTTTTTGATGGCTTCCTCCCAGAGTTCATTGCGCCGCAGGGATTCCACATCGATGAACACATCCAAATCCGGGCGTGCCGTCTGCATCCCCTGTACAATAGAGAGCACACGCTTTTTATCGCTGTGGGAATAAGAGACGAATACCGAGTTGATATCCTCACGTTGTGTCCCGAGCACGGTTGCGGATGTGATGTCAAGGAAGAATTTGAGTTTTGTTGCAATCACACCGTTTAAGTAAACGGATGCGATGACCAGCACCTGCGGTTTTTCCGCGGTTTCGGGCGCGGTGAGAACAAATCCGAATTCCAGATACTTCCCGCACCAGACACGCTCCTCCTCGCAATCCTCAATCACCAAATCCTTGGAGGAGAGCACCACCTTGACCTTACAGCCGTTTTCCGCAACATGGTATCCGCTCTGAACCTCGCGGTTTTCCTTGCCGACACGAGCCTCCACCAGTTCGCGGAATGCATCTTCATACATCAGGACATCGACCGGGATGTAGGAGGAGGTCTTTGCAGCACGCGGAGATATCACCGAAAACCGAACGCGGTGCAGCTCCACCGCTGAGTCGGGCTTTGGGGTTTCAAACGATTTGACCTGAAAAGACGGAGGCGGTGGCGGTACTGCCGCAACCGGTTTGGTAAACAGCGACGCCAGCGAGCCGAGGATTTTGCCTACCGTTGCCTTGCCCCTCGCGGGTTTGGGCGGTGCGGACGGTGGCACCGACTTGGGCGCGGGTGCACGCATGCATTGGTCTTCAGGAAGAGCATGACGGCTGTATTCCGCAAGAATATATTGGGTAACAGGAAGATTGGAACTGCTGTATTCCGCAAGTACGGTCCGCAACTTCATGTACCGCGGATGATACTGCGCGGTAAGCTGCAGCAAGCACTCTATGTGTTCCTCGATTTTTGCAAGCAGGTCTTTGCACTGCTCGGGTTGGCGTTTCCGTAACGCAAGCCGCGCTCTTTCAATACAATCCAGCAGCGCCTCCGCCGCTTGTTCCACCTCGGGTTGGCGTTCCTCTTCGCCCGAAAGCGAGATTCTGATGCACTCCTCTTTCTCCCACAGTTCTTGTGCGAGTTCCTCAAAACGATCCAAAAGCTTCACCCCTTTGTCCGATTTCATTCAAATAATATTGTTATTATACAACATCCGTCTCGCTTTTTCAATCCGTGACTTGACAAGAAGGGGCGTTTCGACTTAAAATAATTCTGAATATACTTATGAAAAAACTCCTGCACAGAGAGGAGATTCGATATGAATCACGTTCCCAAAATTTTCGGCAGTATGGTCTTTGGCGACGATGCAATGCGCGAGCGTCTGCCCGAGCCGGTATATAACGCGTTCCGCCGCTGTCTGGAAGCACGTCAGACGTTGGATTTGGATGTTGCGGATGCAATGGCAACCGCGATGAAGGATTGGGCGGTGGAGCACGGCGCGACCCACTACACCCATTGGTTCCAGCCGATGACGGGTGTGACCGCGGAAAAGCATGACAGTTTCATCTCCCCCGCGGGCGACGGAAAGGTCATTATGGACTTTTCGGGAAAGGAACTGGTCAAGGGCGAGCCGGATGCTTCGAGTTTTCCGTCGGGCGGTCTCCGTGCCACCTTTGAAGCGCGCGGATATACCGCGTGGGACCCGAGTTCCTACGCCTTTATCAAAGACGGCACCCTTTGTATCCCCACCATTTTCTACTCCTACGGCGGGTCGGTGCTGGATAAAAAGACTCCGCTTTTGCGCGCGACCGATGCGCTTGACCGTCAGGCGCGCCGTATTCTCGCGCTTTTCGGGGATACCGATGTTTCCCGCGTGATTCCCTCATGCGGTGCGGAGCAGGAGTATTTCCTCATTGACAAAGAACTGCACGACAGAAGAAAAGACCTGCTTTTTTGCGGGCGCACCCTCTTTGGCGCGAAGCCGCCGAAGGGTCAGGAGATGGATGACCATTACT
>JAZQIE010000063.1:0-3888 GCA_045540975.1 Eubacteriales bacterium | reverse complement strand
GCTGACTCTCGTCAGCGGATTTTTTATTGTGAAACAACAAGGTTCCGGGGCACCCGACCGCAATCTTTGATTGCGTGACGGGTCGGGTTCTTATTCGCTTTTTTGTGCGGTGATATCGGTTAAGCTGAGCCCAACACGGTTTTGCGAGGTTTCTTTTACCGTTACGGAAGCGATCCCATCTACACTCTCGGTCTCGCCCATCACGGTAAAGATATACTGCATCTCTTCGCTTGGAATCACATCTGCCCATGCATAATCCCGCACCCCGAAATAATAACTGTGCGCATTGAAAATGATGGCATTGTTGTCAACCGAAAGGACATCTGTTCCAAACCGTGAACCGAATGCAATGCTTAAAATCTCGGAAACCGTCTCTTCGTCGAGTGCGATATATTGCTCGAAATCGGTTCCCGTAATTTCGTCATAAGCTTCCGCCCGCTCGCTGCAAAAGAGATTTACGTAGCAGTTTAAAAATGCCTGCGCATATTCCTGCGAAACCTTTCCGGACGGATACTCCATTTTCTCTTCAAACTGCAGCGAAAGTGCCGCGGAAATGCATTGAAGCAATGCTTCATCCTCGACTCCCACAGCAGATGCGCTGTCTTCGGTCTCGATTAAACTGACGTGCAGATTCTCGTCTACAAAGCAGGAATAGTGGATTGTGCGGATCGGGTCCTCCCCTTCCTGCGAATACTGGAATGTAATTCCGACTTCGCCCTCTTCAATCCCTTCAAAAATCCACTCGTGCGTAAGCCCGCTGTCCGATGCATAAATCTCATCGCGAACTTTTTCAATCATCCCTTGCGGTTCAACAAAATAAACCCAAGTGCGCTCACTTTCCCGCTCTTCTTCCAGAGAGAATGTGATCTGCCCTTCCTTTGCTTCCATCAAATCACAGCCGGAGAACAAAAAAACCGCGAACACAATGCTAAACAGAATCGGAATCCAACGTTTCATATCAATCGCCTCCTATGTTTAGTGTAACACATCGGGCATTTAGCTGCAAGTATTCTCTCCGAGCATATCAAGAAGTTTTCGCTTATATGCACCAAATTCCGAGGAGGTCAGAAACTCGGTTTCACGCGGTTTCTTTTCCCGAATCTCCACTTCTCCGACAATTTTACCCGGACTTCCCGCAAGCACATAGATGCGGTCGGAAAGACGTATTGCCTCTTCAATATCGTGCGTGATAAAGAAGGTGGAAAAGCCCATCTTATCCGCAACATCCAGATACCAACGGTGGAGTTCGGATTTGGTGATTGCATCAAGTGCGGAAAACGGCTCATCCAAAAGCAATGTATTTCCCGAGAACAAATACGTCCGAAGCAGTGCGGCACGTTGGCGCATTCCACCCGAGAGTTGGTTCGGATAGTGGTATTCATACCCCGCCAAACCGAAGGTCTCAAAGAGCGGAAGTGCTTTTTCGTATGCCTCCTTGCGCTTGACTCCGCGTATGGTAAGCGGTAACACAACATTGTCCAGAATGGTTTTGTGAATGAGGAGCAAATCCTTCTGGAGCATATAACTCACCTTACCCGGAGTTGCGGTCACATCCTCGCCGTTTAAGAAAACACGTCCGCTATCGGGCGCGGCAACCCCGGCAAGGATATGGAACAGTGTGGTTTTCCCAACACCGCTTGCGCCGATGAGAGAGACCTGCTCTCCGTCACAGACCGTGACCGATACCGATTCAATCACAGGTGTGTTCTCGTAAAGTTTTGTGATAGACTCCGCTTTCAGCATTGCCCTCTCTCCTTTATTGGGGTAAGAATTCGTTTGTGAAGCCTGCGGTCCCGATATCCTCGGAAATCATGCCCTTTTCATACATCCAATCGTTGAAACGACCCCAACGCTCCGCATCAATGTATCCCCATTGCGGTGCTTCTGCGCGGTATTGGTCCTTGAGATAAGCTTGACTTGCCTTTGCCACTTCAAGATCGATTTCGGGCGCGGCATCCACCAAAATCTTTGCCGCTTCATCAGGATGCTCGATTGCATATTCATAGCCCTTTGCGGTTGCCTCAAGAAATGCCTTTGCAAACTCGGGATTCTGCTCCAAATATGCATTGTTTGCGACCAGAATCGGTGTATAGTAATCCAAGACCGGATTCGCCTCACCGAACGGCATGAAGTTGATTTCATGTCCCATCTGCTCACCGATGATGCCGTCCCAGCCGTAGTAAATCCAAACCGCATCAAAGTCGGTCTGCAGTGCGGCATAGGTATCGGTCGCGGTGTTATTGATGATGTTGATTTTCTGCGGGTCTCCGCCTTCTGCGCGGAGTGCATCAAATAAGATTTCGTCATAAATCGGAATGCCCCAGCTTGCATAAGTGTGGCCTTCCAAATCCTTGAAGGATTCAATTCCTGTTTCCTTCAGCGCGACAACACCGCTTGTATTGTGCTGCAGCACAGCGCAAACCGCGGTAATCGGGAGCGGTGAATCGGATGCGATTGCGGTGACAAACTCTTCCTGGAAGGAAACGCCAAACTGCGCTTGTCCCGACGCTACCATGAGCGGTGCGCCATCCTCTGCGGGCTGAACAATTTCAACCGCAAGTCCCGCATCTTCATAATATCCGAGTGCCGATGCGACATAGACTCCGGTATGATTGGTGTTCGGTGTCCAATCCAGCACAAACGTGACCGTTTCCAAATTTTCATTCGGTGTGGGCGCGCAAGCGCAAAGCCCGATGCAGAATACTGCCGCAAGCAAACAAGCAATCAAACGTTTTTTCATTTTAACTGTTCCTTTCTATTGTGGTTTTTCCCACGGTTTTATTTTGCGCTCCAGCACATTGACAAGAAAAATCAGGAGCAAACTGATGAGAATTACCCAAAAGATAACGGCAAACATTTTATCAAACGCATATGCTTTTCGCACGCGGGTCATATACACCCCGAGTCCGTTTGAGCCGCCCAGCCACTCTGCAATCACCGCACTCACAACCGAATAAGAAACCGAGATTTTGAGTCCGGAGAAAAAAGACGGAATTGCGGCAGGCAGTTTTACGTGCCACCATACTTGCCACTCGTTTGCTCCCATTGCGCGGAGCAGCAAAATCGCATCCGGGTCTGCGGATGTGAATCCGCCGAGCAGTGCAACGGTAATCGGGAAGAAGCAGGTCATCACAACAAGTGTGATTTTCGGCGCTGCGCCGTATCCCAACCAGAGCACCAAAAGCGGTGCGATTGCTACCACGGGAATGGTTTGTGAAATGACAAGAAGCGGATAAACCGACTTGCGGATGGGCGAAAACCGTTCCATCAGAAGCGCAAGTACAAACGACAGTCCAATGCCGATTCCGAGACCCAAAAAGGCCTCGCTGAGTGTCACGCAGGAATGAGAAATCAAAACAGAGAATTCATTGCAAAACGCATCTACAACTTCTTTGGGACTCGGCAGCATAAACCTTGGAATCAATCCACTCATGCTGAGAATCTGCCACAGAAGCAACAAGAGCGCAATTAAAGCAATCGAATAGAACTTATTCGTGATGTTTTTTTGTTTTCTTTTCAATGCTCCACACCTCTCCGTCCGGATGATAGGAAATCTTGACATAGGACATCACACTCGGCGCCCCCGCTTTGATACAGCGGTATTGGCACTCTTTTACGATATCCATCAATGTCTCGTAATCGCCTTCAATGGTGGTTTCAAACGGCCCGACAAATACGTTGAGCCCTTGACTCTTAATATATGCGATTACCTCATCCACAACACGGATGACCTCTTCCCCTTCCACTTGCGGAAGGACTTGGATTGCAACACTTGCATTCATGTGAAATTCACCTCCAATACAAAAAAATCGTCTGCCGGTATACACCAACAGACGTTGTCATTTTCTCTTACTGAGAGCAATTCCTACGCCGGCATTATCCGGATCA
>JAZQIE010000062.1:0-14947 GCA_045540975.1 Eubacteriales bacterium | reverse complement strand
TCCAGATGCTCCCATGTGGGCGCGTTGTGGTCATAGTCGAGGACAAACGCGCTCATCGGAAGGGATGCGATATACTCCGCCATCGCAGGCTCGCCCTTCGCATTCCCCGAAAAGCCTAAGTTTAAGTAATCGAAGTCGAGCGCGTTGGACAAAATACTCTCATATGTACCGCCCGGCTTGGAGGCGCATCCCCCTTGGGTGATGGACGAGCCGTAAAACACCACCGGCTTCTTTACCGTGTACTCCCGCGGCGGAAGGATGCTTGCATTTTCGTCCAAGCCGATGTAGAGCTTCTTTACCTCGCTGTACAGCGGGAAATTGATCGTGATTTCGCGCATCTCGGCACGCTTCATATCGATGATGCTCTCATATCCGCCCTCCAAATGAACGGGCGGCATAAATGTGCCTTGGTAACGGGTACCCACGTATAAATCAAACCCCGCGCTCCCGGACAGCGCAAAGTGCGGGAAATCCCCCACCGCACCGTACTCGGCATGGATTGCGACATACGGTGAGTCGGTTTGAAAGCGCACACGTCCGCCCGCGGTATTGGCATACAGCCAAGTCACAGGCTCGCTGACGGATTCCGCTGCCGCCTTGGGCATACGGCAAAAACGGTCGCCCTCGTACATGAGTCCGTGGAGGGAAAACACATCCTCCAACGCATTGTAAAACACCAATCCCTCGCGCTCCACTTTGGTTTGCACTTCAAAATTTCGATCGAGCTGTTCTAATTTCATCTTGGTCTCACCTCGCAACTATCATAACACGTGCGCTTGACAGATTCAAGCAAGAAAGGTAAGATTAACATAGATAAAAACAGGAGTAATTTCTATGAATTCGATTTTAATTGCAATGAGCGGCGGCGTGGACAGTTCGGTTGCCGCGCAGCTTCTTTTGAATCAAGGCTATACCGCCGAGGGCGGGATTATGATTCTGCATCAAAACCCCGCCTGCGGGTCTTCGGATGACGTGGCGGATGCACGCGCAGTTGCAGACCGTCTTCACATCCCGTTCCATGTCTTCGATTTGCAGGAGGAGTTTCGCCAAAAGGTCATCGGGCAGTTCATCGATGCCTACCAAAACGGCGCGACCCCAAACCCGTGCATCGAGTGTAACCGCCACCTCAAATTCTCCGCACTCCTGCGCGAGGCGGACAAATTGGGGCTTCGGCAACTCGCAACCGGGCATTACGCGCGCATTGAGCGCGACGTCTCGGGCCGCTTTCTCCTCAAAAAAGCGGCAGACCCTTCCAAGGACCAAAGCTATGTGCTCTACCGCATGACCCAAGCCGAGCTTTCGCGCACCGTGTTTCCGCTCGGCACACGCACCAAAGCCGAGGTCCGCGACCTTGCGGAGGCATACGGCTTCTTAAACGCGAAAAAGCGCGACAGTCAGGACATCTGCTTTGTCCCCGACGGGGACTACGCCGCCTTCATCGAGCGCACCACGGGGAAAACCTACCCGAAGGGCGAATTTGTCGACCAAAGCGGCGCGGTGCTCGGCACACACAAGGGGATGATCCATTACACCATCGGCCAGCGCAAGGGCTTGGGTCTTGCCCTGCCGCAGCCCATGTATGTGTGCAAAAAGGATTTGGAGCAAAACCGCGTGGTACTGGGGCTCAATCAGGATTTATTCTCCCGCTCCCTCACCGCGCGCGAGTTAAACTGGATTTCCATCGACCCGCCGGGTGCCCCCATCCGCGTGAAGGCGCGTATCCGCTACAACCAACCCGAGCAGTGGGCAACCGTGGAAATGACAGACGAAACCACCGTCCGTGTGGAATTTGACGAGCCGCAACGCGCCATTGCGCGCGGTCAGTCCGTGGTCTTCTATGACGGGGACACCGTTGTGGGAGGAGGCATCATCCAATGACCATACTTCCCATTCTCCGCGGTGAGCGAGATGCGGAGCTCTTTTCCCGTGCGGACGAAGTCCGCCGCGCGGTCTACGGCGATGCGGTCTATATCCGCGGCCTCATTGAGATTTCCAATTACTGCAGGAAAAACTGTCTCTATTGCGGCATCCGCGCAGGAAACTCTGCCGCTTCGCGCTACCGCCTCACCCATGAGGAAATCCTGCTCTGCGCAAATCACGGCTACTCCCTCGGCTTTCGCACCTTTGTGCTGCAAGGCGGCGAGGACCCGTTTTTTGACGAAGCCACCGTGTGCCGCATCGTGCATGACTTAAAGTGTGCGCATCCCGACTGCGCGGTCACCCTCTCCCTTGGCGAGCACCCGACCGAAACCTACAAAGCATGGTTTTCCGCAGGTGCGGACCGTTATCTTTTGCGGCACGAAACCGCAGATTCCACGCATTACGCCGCCCTCCACCCCGCGGGCGTGACCCTGAAAACCCGAAAAGAATGCCTGTTTGCGCTCAAGGAAATCGGCTATCAGGTGGGAAGCGGATTTATGGTTGGCTCACCCGGGCAAACCCTTGACCATCTCGCGCAGGATTTCAATTTTTTAGCAGTACTGAAACCCGATATGATTGGCATTGGGCCGTTTTTGCCGCATTGCGACACCCCGTTTGCAAGCGCGCCCGCGGGGGATTTGACTCTCACCCTGCGCACGGTCGCACTCGCGCGCCTCATCTTCCCTCATGCCCTCATCCCCGCCACCACCGCGCTCGGCACTCTGGACCCCAAGGGCCGCGAGCTGGGACTTCAATGCGGCGCGAATGTGGTCATGCCGAATCTCTCGCCCGAAGACGCTCGATCTCGCTATACCCTCTATAACAACAAGCTCCACACGGGCGCGGAAAACGCGGATGAACTGGAGCTTCTCAAAGCACAAGTGAAAGCCGCAGGCTACCGTGTTGTGGTCGACCGCGGCGATGTCAAACGTTAAAAAAACCTTGGGAAAAATTTTTCCCAAGGTTTTTTTAGATCCGAATTTTGCGGAATTCCGAGGGGGAGACCCCGAATCGGTCTTTGAATTTTTTGGAAAAGGTGAATTGGTCGGGAAAGCCCAAGGAGAGCGCAATCTCCCCGAGCGGCTTTTCTGTGGTGGAGATAAGATGCTTTGCAAGATTCATCTTCTGCTCGGAGATATACCGCACGGGCGAAACACCCATATACCGCTTGAAATAGCGGCTGAAATAACTCGGGTGAAAGCCTGCCGCCTCCGCAAGCGACTCCACCGTAATCTGTTCGGTCAGCCGCTCATGGATTGTGTGCAGAATTTCAAAAAGCGCCTTGGGTTTTCCTTGTTGTGTCAAAGACTCAAACGAAACGCGGTTTTTCGGCTCGGCGCGCAAAAGCTCGATGATAAAAAGTTTAAATATCATACTCACCGAGGAAATCAGCGGCGATTCCTCTTTATTCGAGAGTTCAAAATGCTCGCGGTAGAGTTCTGCAAGACCGCGGCAGTTTTCGGGCAGGCGGTGTTCGGAAAAATCCCCGACCAACTCGTATTCCTCCCCCATCCCGATGGTGAAGTGGCAATAGTATTGGTCGGACGGCTCGTCGCACCGTACCGAGAGCATGGTATCAGGTGCAAGCAACAGCACGTCCCCCGGATAGCAAATGTATTCCTTTCCGTCAATACGGAAACAATGCTTGCCCGACAAGGTATACAGCACATCAAAATCCGAAATATGCTTTTCCATCTCATACCCCGCAGGATGATGAATCATATTCCGCGCACGAAGTGACACATCCGCCTTTTCAATCATTTCAAACAAATACGATTGGTCCATGAAACACACCTCCCAAAGCCTATTATACACTACAATCTCGTTTTTGTCTGTATATAGTCAAAAATTGACATATCTTTGTCATGTTCCGATATTCCACAACCCCTTGTTTTGCGGTACGATTTTGATAGAAATCAACGGTTTTCGGGGTGTTTATGATGAAAACATTTATCACAGACGATTTTTTACTGCAAAGCAAAACCGCACGTGCGCTCTATCATGACTACGCCGCGCCCACACCGATTTTCGACTATCACTGTCACTTAGACCCCAATCAGATTCTGGAGGACACCCGTTTTCCCACCATCACACACGCGTGGCTCATGGATGACCACTATAAATGGCGGCTGATGCGCGCAAACGGAGTGGAGGAAGCGTATATCACGGGCGATGCCGACCCGAAGGAGAAATTCCTCAAATGGGCGGACACGGTCTCGCGCGCGGTCGGAAATCCCCTCTATCATTGGTCAAATCTGGAGCTTTTGCGGTATTTTGATATCGACACCCTGCTCACCCCCGACACCGCGGAGGAGATTTGGGACGCGGCAAACGACCGCCTTGCGCGCGAGGAAATGCGCGTGCGCAATCTCATCTTAAACAGCAACGTCAAGGTCATCTGCACCACCGATGACCCCATCGATTCCTTGGAGGTCCACCGCAAATTAAAACTCAAATTCCCCGAGGTGACCGTTCTCCCCACTTTCCGTACCGACCGTGTGCTTCATCCCGAGCTTCCGGGCTGTGCCGAATATCTCAAAACCCTCTGCCCCAACCTCTCCTGTATGGAGGATTTGTTTTCCGCACTCTCTGAGCGCGCCGCACACTTTGCCGCGCACGGCTGTGTCCTTGCGGACCAGTCTATGAACGCGCCCGATTTCACCTGTCGTGATGCCGCGACCGCGGAAGTCGCGCTGCAGAAAATCCTACGCGCAGAGCCGATGAGCGACTACGAATACAACTGCTATCAGACCGAACTCACCTTCTTCCTCGGCAAGCTTTACTGCCGCTACGGATTTACCATGCAGCTCCATCTGTGTGTCACCCGCAATCTGAATACCGCGCTTTTTGTACGCAAGGGTCTCGACATGGGCGGCGATGCAATCGGGGAGTCGATTTCCTCCGCGTCTTTGGTCGCCCTGCTTGACGGACTCGCGAAAAACGACGCGCTCCCCCAAACCATCCTCTACCCCCTCAACCCTGCGGACACCACCCGTTTGATGACTCTGTGCGGCACATTTCAGCAAGGGCCCACCCGTTCAAAGCTTCAGGTTGGCTCGGCGTGGTGGTTCAATGACCACAAAGACGGCATCGAAGCCCACCTCACCGCCTTTGCAAACACGGGCATCCTCTCCGCATTCATCGGAATGCTGACCGACTCGCGCAGTTTCCTCTCCTACGCGCGCCATGAATATTTCCGCCGCGTGCTGTGTAACCTGCTCGGCAAATGGGCAGAAGAAGGACTTCTCCCCATGCATCTCCCCTATCTCGGAGGAATCGTCCGCGATATTTGTTATAACAACGCGGTTTCCTATTTTAAGCAATAAACAAACTCCCTTGCGAAACGTAACTTCGCAAGGGAGTTTTCTATTCGTCATAACTTTCGTGTAAGCCTGCACGTTTGTGGAACTCGTGCAGCGAGGAGGCTTTTTCGCCGTCAAACTCGCCCAAAATCCGCATTTCCTCGGACACCAGACCGGGGCGGAAGACCCGTTTCCCCAAGCGATGCACCCAGCACACAGGGAGCAGATACGGCGCTTTTTTCAAAATCGGGTACGCGCCCTCCATGGTCTCGCGGCGCAAAAAGAGTCGGCGCAGGAAATACGTTCCCTTGTTCCCCTTCGCCATTGCACCGGTCATGCGGTCGCCAAAGGTTTTTCCCGCTACAATGAATTCCGCGATTTCGTCAAGGAGCGGGTTGGATTCCCCTTCCCCGAACCACACCTCGGCGAGCGCCTCAATGTTGCGGACAAATTCCAAAATCCCAAGCTCGGTCAGGCGCGCGGTCACGACAGCTTCATCAAACGGAATCTTGTGACGGCACACCCAAAGGTCCAAAATCGAGCGGATGCCCGTGCCTTGGCCTGCATAGTGCTTGACCAAATGCGCGAGGAAGAACACATAATAATCCTCGTGCGACATGGTGTACTCGCACCCATCCTCGCTGCTTGCCGCTTCCCAAATATGGGCAAAATGCGGTCTCCAACGCTCGGGATGGTCGACCAACTCGGTGTGCAGCTCTAAATTCATAATCGGCGGCTTTTGGAACACATCGGTCACACCGCGGTTATAATCCTTCGCGGTATATCCGAGTTCTTCCAAGCACTTGCGCACCGCCGCGCGGTGCGCCGCATCGAATAAAATATCAATATCACTCATCACGCGGAGAGAGGGGCTCGGATACAACGTTTTGAGAAACACACCTTTTAGCGGCATGAATCGGATTTTCGCCTCGCAAAATTTTGCGCGTACCGCACGAAGCTCCAGCTCCTGCGTCGCCTCGCGCAGAATCGCCTTCCGCTTCAGCTCGCGCAGTTTTTCGGAGATTTCGGGCGGAAGGTCCATCCCTTCGGTCGCACAGCAGAAAAGATTCGCCATGCTCTGCTGCGCCGCAAGCCGCGCGGTGGCCAGCCAATCAAGACCTTCGGGCGGAGTGGGTGCGGAGGTTTGATGCATGACCGCGGAGATACACCGAATGAGATATTCTGCTTCGCGCGTCATACAAAAACCCCTTTCTTATTTGAATTCGGGCACACAAGCCAAAATTTTACTCTCACGAATGAGTGTTTTGATGTCCTTTTCCCCGTAAATCTTCTGTCGGACTTTGAGCGAGTAGGACACCGTCAAAACCAGCCCGATGACCGCCCCAAGCAAGGCAAACAAAAACGGATTGGGGAATGAGGGAGCTTCGGGCAGTTTGGTCTCGTTGAAGATTTCATACGAGCCAACTTTGGTGAGTTCCACAATCTCGCGCATGGAAAATTCGCTGTAAAAATCGCAAATAATCTTGGAATCCTCGGGGCTTTCGGTGGTCACCTTGAAGAAAATGACGTTTGAATCGTTGTCCACACGGATGCCGATGGCACGGGAAAGCTCCCCTGCGGTATAGTGCTTGGAGAGTGTGCGCGGCTGATGCTCCTCCGCGCGCTCCAGCATAAACGCCTCACCCATGTACACCGAATATGACTCGGCAAGACCGCGCGAGTTTTCCAGCTGAAGGTCGGTGACCGACTTGTGGTTTCCCGTGTATGCGCTGAAATACAACTCGTTTTCCGCGGTGTACTGCGGTGTCACCAAGCACGATGCGACCAAAAATCCCAAAACCGCACCGATGACCGTGACCGATAAAATGAGCCATTTGCGGAACCACAAAAGCTCCAGCTTGGCTTGCATCTGCTTTAACTTCCGTCCGATCATGCCGCACCTCCCTGCCGTTTGGCGCCGCGAATGACCGTGATTTCACCGATAACGGGTTTCCCGAGCGGCAGGAGATCCTCCGCCACCTTGATGGCACGGTCGGAGCGATGACGGCGGTAGAAAAACCAAACCGTCAGGAAGCATCCCAAAAGCGCGGAAAGCAATGTATTTTGCCGCACACCGCCCACACTCTTTGCGAGAGACGGGCCGTGCAGCTTCGGTGCATTATAGATAAAGAGGGTCTCACCCAAAACATCCAGCATTTCTTCGGTATACACATCCGCAAGGGTTTGTGCAAACTCGGGGTTTGTGTCGGTCGCGCGGACTTTGACCAGCATGGTCTTTTCCCGTCTGGAAACACGGATTTTGGAGAGCAGTTTTTCGGGTGTCATGTCAAGACCCAACCGCTCAATCGTATGCTCCGCGGCTTCCGCATTGCGCCCGGAGACCGCAAGGGTCTTCGCAAGCTGATAGCAAACCGAGAGGTTTCCGATATGCGATATCTTCGAGCCGCGCGGATTCATCACCGCAACCGTCACGGTGGAGGAATACACGGGCTTTGCAAAGGTCATGGTCGCGGTGTATCCCAAGGCAGCAAAAATCAGGCCGACCGCCAAGACCATGGCAATCTGCCTCATTGTAAACTCCGAAAGGAACCGAATCAGCCGATCCCGAAACGGCAGTTGTTCTTTTTTCTGCGCTGCCTTCATGCTGTATCCTCTAATCCTCTAAAAGTCCCGCATCCAATGCGCGGGTAAGAAACACCTTCACATCGCGGCGTGCAATCTCCTCGCCGATTTCGTATTCACCGAGCAGTGCCGCCACCAATTCCTCCTCGGTCGCGCCTTGTTCCAAGCGCTTCCAAAGGAAGGTGCCGGTCGCGTTGAGCGTAATCAGTCCGGAAAAATCGCCAAGTGCCGCACCGGTTGCGACTACAATGGAAGTTCCGTCCAATTCACGCAGTAAAAATCCTTCTTTCGGTCTCATTCCAATCCTCCCATGGTCTCATAAGCAAGCCGCGCCGCATCAAGCGAGATGTTGCACCCCATCCGATAGATGGGGACCGTGCGAAGCAGCTTGTCCAAATTCGCAAGCAAACAGTCCATATTCTTCTCATCGGGCGGACGAAGGGTCTGGTGCATAATCGGGAAAATCACTTCTTTCCCCGAAACGCGCTTGATCCAATTCTCTTCCGACCGTTCCAAAATACAGATTCCGCCGAGCGGAACACCGATGTTCACACTCTGGTCGGTCTTGCCCGAAAACGGTGTCCCAAACGCGTGGTACACCCCGTCAATCTGCCGAAGTGCGGGCTTGTCATCGTTTAAGATGACCACTTCCTCCCCAAACGCCTTGCGCCACAAGGAGGTGTGTGTGGATTTTCCTGTTCCGCACGGTGCGGAGAACAGATAGGCACGTCCCTTGTATGCAAGCGCGGACGCGTGCAGCATCAAGCCCTGATACTGCACCAGCTTCCGATAAAAGCCGAAGCCCATCCACAAATATTCCACCAAATCCGGCGTCAGTTCGGGATGCTCTTTTAACTTTTGTGCATAAAACTCCTCGGAAAAATCCACTTTTACCTCCGCTTCGCCCGAAAAATCGAACAAATACGGAACACCCTGCCGCAAAAGAGTGGGGTGCTTCGGGGACATTTCCACAGTCAGTTCCGCGATTTTATACTTCGGCATCAAATCTTCCTCTTCTCGCAAAGCACAAACAGACAGGGAGATTTCTCACCCTGCCGTTTGTTTCACTCTTAGTAAATTCCGGTCCAGCCTTCGTCGCTGGTTGCCAGGTCTTCCATGCTCGGCTCCTCCTCATCGGGAACCACGGTTTCATCGCCCCACGGGTCGGAAACATCGTTGTCGCCGGTATCACCGCCGCCGATGACGTTACCGCTCGAGCCGCCCGAAGAAGAGCCGCCGCCCGAGGAGGAGCCACCGCCGGAGCTGCCGCCCGAACTTCCGCCCGAACTGCTGCCGCCGGAGACCTCGTCCTTCTTATCCTCTTCCGCAGGCTTGTCCGCCTCTTCCTTTTCCGGAAGGGTGATTTCGCCCGCGCTGATGAGGTTGTACATCATCTGTGCGAATTCCGCACGGGTGATTTTGTTTTTCGGATTCATGTTTCCGTTCGAGCCCTTGATGTAGCCCTTCGATGCGAGCGCGGAAACCTCAGCGGTTGCCCAGGAATCCACAGCGGATGCATCGGCGAAGTTTGCCGCTAAATCATAGCTTCCGTCTGCGGTTGCACCGATTGCACGTGCAAGCACCACAAAGACCTCCTGACGGCTGATCGGGTTGTTCGGATTCATCTTGTCGCCGCTGCCCTTAAACCAGCCCTGCTTTGCCGCAACAGACATGCTGTCATAGAACCAGTCGGAAGTCTTGACGTCCGAGAAATTGAAGTTTTCCGCTTTTTCGGTCGCGCCGTATGCACGGACCAAAATAGTCGCCATCTGTGCACGGGTCAGGTTGTCATTCGGCAAAACCTTTCCGTTCGAGCCCTGCAGGAGCCCGTTTTCCACCGCCGCATTCATCGCGGCATAAGACCAATGGTCGGGCGACGGCATATCGCTGTACGCTGCCATCAGCGCCATCGGGCAGATGCTCAAAATCATCGCCACGCAAACCAAAACTGCAAGTACTTTTTTCATGTTGTTTCCCTCCGTTTAATAAATTGCGGTCCAGCCCTCATCGCTGGTGGACCATTCTTCCATGTCGATTTCTTCTTCGGCTTCCTCCTCGGGGGATTCCTCGGTCGGAAGCTCCTCAATCGGAGTCGAGCCGATTGGGTCATCCTCCTCGATTTCGCCCCACGGGTCAACCACCGTGTTGTCCTCAACCGGCACACCCGTCGCAGGGTCAATGGGAACAATCACATCCCCCTGCGCCGCATCGGTCGGAGGTGATGTCACCTCAAACTTCGGCTCTTCGGTTTTCGGCAGAACACTTTGCACACCGCCTACCACGCACAGGATTGTCACGCCCAGCACCGCAAGGCACAACACCGCGATTGCGATGATGATCCAAGGATTCTTTTTCATTCGTTTTCCGCCGCCTTTCCGATAGATATTTTAAGTATAACATACTTTTGTAAAAAACGCACTACTTATTTCTGCTTTTTTTGGGAAAATTGAACATCGGCAGGCAAAACCGTGTTCTGCCTGCCGAATCTCACTTATTGCGCTGTGCCTTCCACCTTTGCAACGATGATTTCCGCCGCCGCGCGGTCGGTATCGCTCGCATTCGGGTCTGCCACAATTCTGGTCGCAATCTCGTAGATGGAACGGCTGGTGAAGGTGTCGCCGTATACCACACTGCCATCGTCCAAAATCGCGTATGCACGCACGGTGATGGAGCGCGAAAGCGCGGTATCCGCAATGTTGGTCAGCACCGCGGTGAAGGTGATGGTGTCATCATTCTCCGCGTAGTAGTTGACCGCAGGCACTTTTGCCGCGGCATGGCCGTTGTACTTCGCACCGATGACCAAATCGCGCTGTGTATTCAAATCCGCGGTCGGAATCATAACCGTACCGAATTCCACCACACGCTCGAAATCCACCGCATTCTTGTCAATCGAGGAGATGAAGCGGAGTCCCTGCACGCCGGTGTTTCGCATCTGTGCGCCGTTAACCGTGCTGACCGAAACATCGTGCAGATTTTCCACCTTGTAAAGCGCGTAGTTGTAATGGCTAAGGAAGTCCAGACCCTTACTGCCGTCTGCCACAAACACACGGCGGGTAGACGGAAGCTTGGTCACGGTGAGATAATACTCACCCGCTTTGAGGGAAATCTCATCCGAAAGGATGGGGGTATTGGAGTGTCCGCCGAGCGGAGCTCGTGTGCCCTCAATTCTGCCCACAAGATACAGATCCGCGGTCGGATTTGCCGCATCAATCGGAGCGAGATGAATGACACTCGGGGAAATTGCGCCGAATTCCGCGCTCATATCCTGAGAGGAGAGCAGGCGGTACACACCGTCTTCGCTGATTCTCAGTTGAATTCTGGTATATCCGCTGTCCTCCGAGCCGTAAGCCGCAAGCAAGCCCAGATTCTTGATGCTTGCATTCCAGTTGAAGTACAGATACGGGCTTCCCGCACCGTTGTCGCTTCCCGCAAAGAACCACGGGTCGGTCGCAAGACCCGATGCGTATGCCGCATCATAGCCCTTCTGATAGAAGTCGGTGGTGTTCATGGAAACATTGTTTCTGCCGCCCGCAACGTAGAGTGCATTCGCGCAGTCCCAAACCTTGTATTCATAAGTCGGCGCACCGACCACAACCTCAATTTCACGTCTTGCACCGTCGGGCAGGGTGGCAATCACAGAGGTGATGCCCTTTGCCTTTGCGGTAATCACACCGTTTTCCACGGTCGCAATCGACTCATCCGCACTCGACCAGGAAATCTCCTGTGCCAAATAGCCGGGGAGCACCTGCGCGGTCACGGTCGCGGTCTCACCGATGCCAACCACCTTCACCCCCGCATCCATGTCAATGTATGCCTTGGAGGTACCCGGGTTGCTGTTGAGCGTAAAGCGCAGACCCTTGATGAAGAAGCCGCCCGAGACGGTATCACCCACACTCTTGTAGGTAATGACATATTCACCCGCCGCAAATTCGCGGATTGCGAGCCGCTCGGTCGTCTCACCCGTGCCGTTATGGCTGATTGGCGCCGCGTTCATCAGATAATCGTCCGCCATCGGGTCGGTGACCGATGCAGGTGCGATGTAGTAATTCATCTCGCCGCCCTGCGCCCACTTGGTGAAAACGGTGGAGACCGTGTAATTGCCCGATACCGGAAGATGGAACTTCACACGGGTCCAGCCGCCGGGCGCGGTTTCTTTGAAGTATGCACCGTAGGTCTTTGCAGAGGTGGTCATCAGCCACGGGCCGCAGTTTTCACGCACGTCGGGTCTCCACGGCGCACTCGGAGTCACGCTAATCGAGGTGGAGCCTTCCGTCCATGTATCCGCATAATCGTCGATAAACTGCTCCATCTGCCAGCCGGTCGATTGGGTGGAGAAGCTTTCCATCTTCATATAGTTGTAGTAATGGGTCAGCGGAGTGAAGCGGAAGAGCATCTCATACGAGGTCAGAATTCCGTCAACCGTCGCGTTCACCCTCACGATATAATCACCCGAGGTGTTGGTCTTTGCGAAAACAACTCCGTCCTTCACGCTGACAGCAAGTGCATTGGTCGTCACACGGTTTGCGTCCATCGCGTAAACGTCTAAAACATCGTATTCGTCAATGACAATATCCGCGCCGTCAATCTGTGCGGTGAGTTCCACACTGCAGCCAAACCCGGTGGGAAGCTCGTTGGTCGCACCGATGTGTCCCCAAGTCACGGTCTTGCCGGATGCCGCAACGAAGGTAATCGGCACCTCCACCCAAGCGGAGGTCTCGCCGTCAATGACCATGTAAAGGGTAACCGAGGTGGTGCCGCCAACCGCCGCGCTGCCTGCGGACGAACGAACGGTAATCTTGCCGTTTTTGTAAGTGCCGACCGCACCCGAGCCGCTGTAATCCACGCGCACATCGGAAAGTGTTGCCGCGGAGAGGTCAATTTCCGCGCCGTTTCCATCGAAAGCGGTCACATCCAGCACCGCGCTTGCGCCCGGAACCAGTTCCAATCTGCCCGAAGCGTTGAGCTTTGTCGCATCTACCTTGAGTGTCGCGCGTGCGCCGTCGTTGTACGGATACAGTGTCATCGAGCCGCCGTAGAAGGGCTTTGCATCCACCGCATGATAGGTGACCACATATTCGCCCGCCTGCAATGTCACGGGTTGTTCCAGTTTGAAGAGTCCCTTGTACGCATTTGCCGCACCCGAAGGGACCATATTGGTCTTGTTGAAGCGACCGGCATAGCCATACGGCTGAATGGGCTGTGCCGCCTTGTATTCGCTCGCCTTGATGATATAGCAGTCGATCGCACTTGCCAAAGAGGACGCGCCGTAGAAATAGGATTCCACATCATAGGTGCCTGCGGTCGGTACGGAAATCTTCATGGAGTACCATGCGCCGCCCGCTTTTCCCGTCACCGAAATCGGCTGACCCGGAAGGAAGTTGATTGCGGAGTTTGTGCCCAAAATCGCATACGGCTCGGATGCAAGATCCGCCGCAACCGCGGACATATTGTTGCCGTCGGTCTCGGTTTCATACGGACCGACCCACGGGTCTGCCGCGCCGTCAAAGTGCGGTGCATACGTGCTGTGCCCTGCGGTCATTTTCCAAATATCCGCAAGGGTGGCAAGCGGCAGATACTGTGTCTGCGATGCGTTCAAAACATTGTAATACGTCACCAGATTGTGCTGGTTGTAGCGGTAATAGCCGCTTGCTGCCTCGCGGCAGCGAACGGTCACATCCGCCCAAACCGCATTGGCGTTGTCAATCACCAAATACACGGTCGCGGTGCCGTAGCCGCCCTTCAACGCGGTGATGCTGAGTTTCCCGTCCGAATAGGTCGCACGGATAAAGTCGGACGAGGTGTCCACACGCGCCTCGGTGATATTCGCCGCACTCAAATCAACCGCATTTCCCTCGGAATCGGCGGCGGAAATCGCAATTTCCTCACTCTCGCCCACCGCGAGCTCCACAACCTCGGAAGTCTCCGCCGTAAGGGTCATCGGGCTTGCAGGTGCGAGTCCGCGCAGGGTCAAAGACCCGCCGTAGATGGGGTTTTCCGCGGTGCCGCGGTAGGTGACCACATACTCGCCCGCATCCATCGCCACAGGCGAGGAAAGGGTAAAGAGCGCGTTGTATGCACTTCCCGCGCCGCTCGGGACACGGTTGGTGCGCGCATATGTGCCGACCAAATTGCCCGAAACAATCGGGTTGGCTGCATTGTAGTCCTTTGCCTTAGCGAGATACACCTCCACCGAGGAAGAATGATCCGCGATGGAATAGAACTGACTTTCAAAGTTGTAAGTGCCCGCGGTCGGGACCAGAATCTTCATGGAATACCAGGTTCTGTCCGTACCGGCAACCGCCGCAACGCCGTAGCCCACGCCCGCCGCAACCGTGGTATTGGTGCCGATAATGGCAAACGGGTCGGTCGCCAAATCCTCCGCCTTTGCGGAGTAGAAGTCCACCGTTTCGTCGGTCTCATACGGGCCGACCCACAACGCACCTGCACCGCCGTTTCCGTCTAAGATGTAGGGCTTGTATTCGGCATGCCCCATTGCGGTGCTCCAAACCGTGTCAAATGAGCGTAAATCCTGCACAATACTGCCGCTGCCTGCGGCTTTAACCGCCAGCAAGTGCTGGTTGTAGCGGTAAATCGCGTCGCCGCTGTTGAGCGAGGAATCAACCGCCATCGTGGACGGCAGCAGCCCAACCACCATGCAAAGCGCAAGAAGAACGGAACATAACTGTTGTAATGTTTTTTTCATATCGAGGTCCTCCTGTCTGAAACCTGCCGCCATGCCAAAGCCATCGTTTTCCGAAGAAAACGACAGCTAAGGCACGAAAGCAAATCATTGTGTGTGAAATCATGGCTTCCCAAACTTCATCGGGCATTTCTGTGGCCAATGAAATATTAAGTAAATATTAAATCATGGTACTATTTTACTCCTAACATTTGGATTTGTAAAGCAAATGATACACATTCCACCGGATTACTCATATATTGAGTCCGCCTCCCCTCTCCGCCCTTCCATCTCCCCCCAGTACACACCCTATCTTCCACATTCTCCCTCTTTACTATCCACACACGCCCCACGTTCCATTATTTCCCACTCCATACACACCCAACCTGCCACTCCCTCCCACTTCACTACCCCACACAAACACCGCCAACCGCTTTCTCCCACTCCGCCACTCCATACACAC
>JAZQIE010000061.1:0-7678 GCA_045540975.1 Eubacteriales bacterium | reverse complement strand
ATCATGCCGCACAGCATTCCCACACCGCGTGTGGTGAGCGCGTCCTTGTGCCGCTTGAAAAGTGTCCGCGCGCAGGCAAGCAGGGAGAAGGCAAGCAGGATGATATACGCCCCAAGCCCCACATATCCCATCTCAACGAGCGTTTTGAGATAGTAATTGTCCATGTAGAAATACTTGAGTCCCTCGATGACTTGGTTTTGCATTGCAATCGCGCCGCCAAACCGCCCCAAACCGAAGCCCAGCCACGGATTGGAATCGCGCAGCAGACTTAAGCCGGTTGCCCAACGTACCGCACGTCCGCCCGTGTTGGTCGCCGCCTGGAATTCCGGGGTAAAGAGGTAGAGGATGCGGTTTGCCACTTCCGGAACAAACAGCAGCACGACCGCCACACCCGCGACCAAAAAGAGGACCAGCTTGCGGTCACACAGCAGGACAAACAGGGTCGCCGCAATGGCGAGTCCGAACCATGCCCCGCGCGAGAAGGTGACCAAAGTCGCAAGGCAGAGAATCATCACGCCCGCCCATGCGCAAAGCTTGAGCCAAAGCGGTTTTTCCTTGTCATAAGCAAGCGAGGCGAGTGCGGGTGCGCCCATGACCAGAAGCGAGCCCATGATGTTCGGGCTTCCGATGATGGAGAATGCGCGGGTGCGCACACCTGCCTCGGATTGGCTGACCCAACCCGCGGGAATCGGGACCCCCACAATGTACTGATAAATCCCGTGCAGGGAAATGAGGACACATAAGATACAGAAGGAGTAGTACAGCACGTTTAAGTCATGCTCATCTTCTATCAGGCGAACAATGACGAAAAACCAAAGCATATGCTGACACACCGCACGCCAACCCGAGACCGCAATTCCGAAATCGGGCGAGACCGCGGCCATGAGGAAGACCGCAACCGCGAGGAAGAAGAACAGCGGCGCGTCAATCGGGGTGGCACGCGGACGAATCCGCTCGCGGCGGCCAATCAGCATCCGCCACCCGATGTACCCGATGCACACGATAAGGAAGAGTTCATCCCAAACCGATGCAATCGAGGTCAGGTTTAAAATATCGCGCAGTAGCCAGTCAATGGGGAGGTACATGGTGAAAATGAGAATCAGAAACCCGCGTGTCCCAAGTTTCTTGCACGCGTTTCCGATTGCACTCTCACGCACGAGCTTGCTGTTTTTGATTGCACGGAAACCGCGGAAGATGAGGGAATTGTCAACCGCAGGTGCGAGAAATTCCGAAATCCTTGCAATCACACCGTTTGTTTTGTCCAACAGCTTGTAATAGCGGGAGTAGACCAGAGTGGAGGGTTTTAAGAGAAAACGGCGGACAATCCGTCGTGTGTGCGAGTGGGTGTAAATCTCCTTCCACCAATCCACAAACCGCTTGGCAAGGCTTCCTTGATATGCCACGGTGAAGACCGCAATCAGCCTTGCAATCAAGCAACTTTGCAACATCTTATCCATCGAATTCCACCGACTGTACAATGGTATCAATCTCAAAGCGGTTGGTCTTGAAGTTGAAGCCGCGGCCGGTGCGGACCTCCTGAGTGCCAATCTTGAAGATTGCGGCATCGGGATTTCCCACACTGCTTACCTTGATGATGATGTCTTTTTTAATCGGGTCGGTGATTTCCACACCCACGCCGTCACTCGAGAAATCGCTGTACACATACGGTACCGCCTCGAGGCTTATCACTTCCGCATTGTCAAAGCCGTTGCCCGAGACCAAGCGGTCACCCGCCATAATCTTCTCGGTCATTTCCTCCACCAAGTAGGGCATCGCGCCGCGCACACGCACGGTCACGGTGACCGGGACTTCTGTGCTCACCATTTCCTGAATGGGTTTGTTGAGCATCTTGTAGCCCACCGCGAGTACGCCCAGGATGATGGCAACCAGCAAAACAAAGTCCACCAAATTGATAATCCCGAACAGTTTTCCACGTTCATTTACCAGTTTCATAATGAATTCCTCCAAAATTTCCTTCATTTCGTCATCGGTGCTTGACCGACTCTTTTGGATATTATATAATAAAGTGTAAAATTCTACAATAGTTTTTCTATTATTTTCCGAATGGAGCGAGTTTATGAAGGTGTTACATCTCATCGGCGGCGGTGATGTGGGCGGCGCGAAGACCCATGTGCTGTCTTTGGTCTCTCGGTTAAACGGCCGTCTGGATGATGTGGTCTTGGTCGCCTTGCGTGACGGCGAATTTGCCGACGATGCAAAGGCGATGGGCATCCCGGTCGAGGTGGTGCATACGGGAAGTATGCGTCGGGACCTTGCGCGCGTTTCCGAAATTGCGAAACACCACGGGTCCGACCTGATCCATGCCCACGGCGCGAAGGCGAATCTCTTCGGCGCGATCCTGCGCCGCAAAATCCGTATCCCCGTGGTCACCACTGTGCACAGTGACTACCGTCTGGATTATTTGGGAAATCGCGTCAAGCAGTACACCAACGGTCTCATCAACACCCTCTCGCTTCGCTTTTTGGATGCATATATCGGGGTCACCGATAACTTCGCGGAAATGCTCATCTCCCGCGGGTTTGACCCGTATCACATCCATGTCATTTACAACGGCTTGGATTTTGACGAGATTCCAAGTCCCACCAAAACCCGTTCCGAATACCTCACCGAGCTCGGTGTTCCGCATGACGAAAACACCGTCATCTGCTCTCTTGCCGCGCGCTTCCATCCGGTAAAGGACATCGGCACGGTCATCCGTGCCATCGCTCGCGTCAAAGACACCTGCCCGAATCTCAAACTGATTTTGGGCGGCGATGGGGAAGAAGGGGATGCCCTTCGCGCACTCGCGGAGGAGCTCGGGGTTTCCGACCGTGTCTTCTTTGCGGGCTGGGTCAAGGAGATGGATAATTTCCTCCATGTGACCGACATTGCCCTGCTCTCCTCGCTCAGCGAGAGTTTTCCGTACAGCGTGCTGGAATCGGTGCGCTCGGGATGTACCATGGTGACAAGTGCGGTCGGCGGGATGCCCGTTCTCATTGACCACGGCGCAAACGGAATGTTATTTACCCCGCGTGATGTGGACGCCCTCGCCTCCCATCTCACCTATCTCTACGAAAACCCGTCCGTCCGCCGCGAGATGGCGGAAAAGCTTCTCGAAAAGGCGAAAGCGAACTACAGCATCTCCAATATGGTGGACACCCAATGCGCCATTTACGAGCGTGTGCTCGAAACCTACAAGCAGGACCGAGAAAAGCCCCGCAATATCACAATCTGCGGCTCTTACGGTCGCGGCAACGCAGGGGATGATGCAATCTTAAAAGCCCTCATCGGAGAACTCTCCGAGGTGGCGCCCTCGGCGCGTATCACGGTCATGTCCCGCACACCGAAAACCACCCGTGTGCAGTACCGTGTCCGCTCGATTTATACCTTCAATCCGATTAAAATGACAGCGGCGTTTTTGCGCTCCTGCCTCTATGTCAACGGCGGCGGAAGCCTGATTCAGGACTCCACCTCCTCGCGCTCTTTATATTTCTATCTGTTTACCATCCGTATGGCAAAACTCCTCGGCTGCCCCGTCATGATGTACGGCTGCGGCATCGGTCCGGTCTCAAAGCCGTTCAACCGCCGCCTCGCCTCCCGCATCATCGACCGTTCGGCGCACACGGTCACACTGCGTGACCCGGGAAGCCTTCATGAACTCCAAAGCATGAAGGTCACCCGCCCCAAACTCATCCTCGCCGCAGACCCCACCTTAAACCTGCAATGCGCGGATGAAACCGCGGTTATAAGCGCGCTCTTCTCGGAGGGAATTGCGGATGATACCCCGCGTGTCGCCTTTGCGGTCCGTAAATGGAAAGGGGAGAGCAAACTTTCGGAATTTGCCCGTGCGGCAGATGCGATTTACGAGAAATTCGGGCTGGTGCCCACCTTCATCCCCATGGAATACGAGCGGGATTTGCCGATTGCCCGAGAAGTGGTCGGCATGATGAAGTCGCCCGCATCCGTGATTGAACGTCAGCACGATGTCTTTGCGGTCATCGGGATTCTTTCCAAAATGAAACTCATTGTGGGGATGCGCCTGCACTCGCTGGTCTTCGGCGCGGGGCAGGGGGTTCCCATCATCGGCGTTTCTTACGATTCCAAAGTCACCCGTTTCATGGAATACATCGGTGAGGAGTTCTGCCTGCAGTACGAAAATTTGACCGCAAAAGCAATCCTCTCCTGCGCGGAGAGTCTGCTTTCCTCCCCGAATCAAATGGCGGAAGCCATGGAAATCATCCGCAAGGCGGAGAAAGAAAACCGCCGCGCGGTAAAGGAGATATTGAGCCGTGAATAAGATTGTTTGTCTTTCCACCAGTACGTGGTACCCGTTTCCCACCCGAAAGCAACATGTGATGCAGCGCCTCTCGAATGCCGAGATTCTGTATTTCGACCCGCCCATCACATACCTTGCCCCCATCAAAGACCGTAAAACGGTAAAGCGCCTCTTTGCATGGGCGAAAGCCCCTGCCGAGCCCAAGGAAAACATCAAGGTCTTTTCCTGTCCGCCCGTGCTCCCGTTTTACAATAAGTTCCGTTTTATCAACAAACTCAATCAAAAGAAAATCGCCCGTTTTGTGCGCGGCAAAATGAAGCGGTACGGGTTTGACAATCCGGTGCTCTGGTGCTATTCTCCCATGAGCGCGGATGCGGTGGACCATATTCCGCACAAAGCGTTGGTCTATGACTGTGTTGACCGCCACTCCGCATATAAGGGCCTCATTGATGTGGATACGGTAAACGGGATGGAGAAAACCCTTGCCGAAAAAGCCGACCAGGTCATCGCAACCGCAATCGGTCTGTTTGACACGCTCGAGACCTATAACCCCAACACGGTCATGCTCCCAAACGGCGTGAACTTCGACCACTTCCACCGCGCGGTGGAGGAAAATTCGCCCATGCCCGAGGATATGCGCGACCTGCCCCGTCCCATCATCGGTTTTTCCGGGATGCTGCAGGAATGCATCGATTACGAAGCAATCGAAGAGGTCGCACGCGCCCATCCCGAATGGTCGGTGGTCTTGGTGGGCGGTCCCATGCCGGGCGTCAATCTCGATTACTTGAAGGAATACCCCAATATCCACTTCCTCGGCATGAAGAAGTACGACGAAATGCCCGCATACCTGCGCGGCTTTGACGTGTGTATGAATGCCTTCCGTGCAGGCCGTCTGTCCAAAGACGTCAGCCCGCTTAAATTCTTTGAGTATATGGCATCGGGTCGTCCCATCGTCAGCACCCCTCAGCCCGAGCAGGTGCTGGGATATACCGACGCGGTGTATATTTCTCACAGCGCGATGGACTTTGTCACCAAGTGTGAACTTGCCCTCCATGAGGTGGGCCCCGCAAAGGAAGAGCTCCGTATCGCATACGCCCGCGCCTGCTCGTGGGATGCACGTGTCCGCGAAATGGAGGAGCTTCTCAAAAAACGCGGTATCTTCGATGAATAATATTCATCTGCAAATGAATATTATGAATAAATATTTAAAAATTAAAAAAGTTCTTGCATAATTAAACATACTGTGCTATACTTTACCAAAATGAAGTTCAGGAGGACAATAAGATGAAACAGATTAAGAAAGCAGTGCTCGCATATTCGGGCGGTTTGGATACTTCCATCATCATTCCGTGGCTCAAGGAAAACTACGGCTGCGAGGTCATCGCGGTTGCGGCTGACGTGGGTCAGGGCAAGGAACTCGACGGTCTGATTGACAAAGCAATCAAGACCGGTGCAAGCAAGTGCTATATCGAAGATTTGCGCGAAGAATTTGTCAACGAATACGTCATCCCGACCGTCAAGGCGGGTGCGGTCTATGAGAGAAGCTACCTGCTCGGTACCTCCTTTGCACGTCCGATTATCGCAAAGAGAATCGTTGAAATCGCAAAGGCTGAGGGCGCGGATGCAATCTGCCACGGCTGCACCGGTAAGGGCAACGACCAGGTCCGTTTCGAGCTCGCCATCAAGGCATTTGCTCCGAATATGACCATCATCGCTCCGTGGAGAGAGTGGGACCTTAAGAGCCGTGACGATGAAATCGACTATGCGGAAGCACGCGGCATTCCGCTCAACATCTCCCGTGAGACCAACTACTCCAAGGACAAAAACCTTTGGCATCTGTCCCATGAAGGTCTGGATTTGGAAGACCCGGGCAACGAGCCGAAGTACGATGAAATCTTAGAACTCGGTGTCACCCCGGAAAAGGCTCCGGATGTGGCAACCTATGTTGACATCGCATTTGAAAAGGGTGTCCCGACCGCGATTGACGGTGTTTCCATGAGCGCAATGGACATCATCTATAAACTCAACGAACTCGGCGGTGCAAACGGCATCGGTATCACCGACCTGGTCGAAAACCGTCTGGTCGGTATGAAGAGCCGCGGCGTGTATGAAACTCCGGGCGGCGCAATCCTCTATAAGGCGCACGAAGTCCTCGAGACTTTGTGCCTCGACCGTGACACCCAGCACATGAAGGAGCAGCTCGCGGTCCGTTTTGCAGAGCTTGTCTACTTCGGTCAGTGGTACACCCCGCTCCGCGAAGCACTCTCCGCGTTTGTGGACAGCACTCAGGAGCGCGTGACCGGTCATGTCCGCCTCAAACTCTATAAGGGCAACATGATCAACGCGGGCGTTTGGAGTCCGAACTCCCTCTATTCCGAAGAAATCGCAACCTTTGCGGAAGACGAAGTCTACGATCAGAAGGATTCCGCAGGCTTCATCAACCTGTTCGGTCTCCCGATTCAGGTCCGCGCAATGCTCGACGAGCAGAAGTAACAATCGATTCACTTGCGGGCAGAGCACCCCTCTGCCCGCTATCGTACTATTTATGAAAAGGATGAATTCAAGATGAAATTATGGTCCGGACGCTTTTCCAAAGAGCTTGACGGGTTGGTCAATGACTTCAACTCCTCCATTCAGTTTGACGGACGGATGTATGAAGAAGATATCACCGGCAGTATCGCCCATGCGACCATGCTGGGAAAAACCGGCATCATCGCAGAGAGCGAGGCGGAAAAAATCGTTGCCGCGCTGAAAGAAATTTGCGACGATATCACCTCGGGGAAGTTGGAACTCACCCCCGACAATGAGGATATCCATATGAACGTGGAAACCGAGCTTACCCGTCGCCTCGGGGATACGGGCAAGCGTCTCCACACCGCGCGCAGCCGAAACGATCAGGTCGCGCTGGATTTTAAACTCTACCTCAAAAAAGAGATTTTGGAAATCAAGTCCCGTCTCCTCCATCTTGAAAAAGTGCTCTCCGAGCAGGCGAAGAAATACACCAAAGCCGTGCTCCCGGGCTATACCCATCTCCAACGCGCCCAGCCCTCCACCGCCGCGCACCACTTCATGGCATACGGCGAGATGTTCAAGCGTGACATCACCCGCTTGGAGGACTGCTTTGAGCGTATGAACTATTCCCCCTTGGGAAGCGGCGCTTTGGCAGGTACCACATACCCCATCGACCGTGAACTGGTCGCATCCCTCCTCGGGTTTGCGGGTGTTACCAACAACTCGCTTGACGGCGTGTCCGACCGTGACTATGCAATCGAGCTTCTCTCCGCAATCTCCATCATCATGATGCACCTGTCCCGCTTCTCGGAAGAAATGATTCTGTGGTGCTCGTGGGAATTTTCCTATATGGAGCTTGACGATGCGTACTCCACAGGCTCCTCCATCATG
>JAZQIE010000060.1:0-10166 GCA_045540975.1 Eubacteriales bacterium | reverse complement strand
AGAAGCGTGGGGGCTTTCCAATCAGATGACCGGTCGCGCCCTTACCGCAATCGGCGAAGACGGCGGCCCTCGCTGCTGCAAAAGAGATTCTTATCTTGCGATTTTTGAGGCGGTTAAATTTACCGCAGAAAAGCTCGGCGTACATATGGAGCTTGATGAAATCAAATGTTCCCGCTCAAAGCTCAACAATCAATGTATTGAGGAAAGGTGTCCTTTTCATAGATGATAGATTTTGCGAGGTAAAAATGAAGTATATAATTGGTGAAATACAAAGAAAACTTATCGATATAGAGCAAAGAGAGAATATTAAAATTCTGCATTGTGTTGAATCAGGCAGTCGTGCGTGGGGATTTCCGTCGCCGGATAGTGATTATGATGTAAGATTTATTTATGTTCGTCCAAAAGAGTTCTATTTAAAGCTTGAAAAAACAAGAGATGTTATTGAGTGGCAACTTGATGATATATTTGACATAAATGGTTGGGATTTACAGAAAATGCTGAGGTTATTGCATAACTCTAACCCTGCTGTTTTCGAATGGAAGAATTCGCCTATCATATACAAAACAACAGATGAATGGATTAAAGTTTCAGCCGTAATTGATGCTTATTTCAATGTAAAATCAGGAATATATCATTACCTGAATATGGCTAAAACAAATTACCGTGAATACCTTAGAGGTGAAGCGGTAAGAGTAAAAAAATACTTTTATGTATTACGTCCACTGCTGGCGTGTGAATACATACGCGAAAACAAGAAGTCACCCCCTATGATGTTTGATGAACTGCTATGCTATTTATATGGAGATGTAAAAAACGCGGTCTTAAAACTGTTGGAGTTAAAAGCAAACACCTCTGAACTCGGCGAAGGTAAAAAAATATTATGCATTAACGAATATATTGAAAAGAAAATTGAAGAATTTGAAAACTATGCCGAAACGGTAAAAAGTTCTGAAAGTGGCTGTTGGGATAATTTGAATGAGATTTTCTTATCAACTATATTGTAAAAAGGTGAAGATATGAAAACTAAAATAGCCTTTATCTGTGTTCACAACTCCTGCCGCAGTCAAATGGCAGAGGCTTTTGGGAAAGAGTATCTGGCAGATAAGTTTGACTGTTATTCCGCAGGAACAGAAACAAAGCCCGTGATAAATCAAGATGCCGTGCGGATTATGAATAAGCATTTCGGCATTGATATGAAAGGTCAACATTCGAAACTGATTTCTGCGATTCCTGCGCCCGACATTGTTATTACAATGGGCTGTAATGTGCATTGTCCGAACATTCCCTGTAAGGAACGCTATGATTGGGGACTGGACGATCCCACAGGTAAAAGTGATGACGAATTTATAAAAACAGCCGATAAAATCAAAGAAAAAATATTGGAATTGAGAGATAGAAAATGATAAATAAATTACTCAAAAGTGTACTTGATCAGGACACGGCACCCGTCGTTATCTGTGATTTGGACGATGTCATCGTATACATGAATCCGTCCGCAATCGAGCATTATCACAAGGATTTGACGGGAAAAAGCGTAAAAGACTGCCATCCACCGAAAGCCAATGAGATGATTGATAAAGTTGTTGCATGGTTTCGGGAAAGTGTTGACCACAACATCATGTACACCTTCCGCAATGACAAGGAAAACAAAGATGTGTATATGGTCGCACTCCGCGATGATGACGGCACTTTAATCGGCTATTACGAAAAGCACGAGTATAGAAACCGCGAGACGGTTGGACTGTATCAGCCGAAGAAAAAAATAAAGGTGAAACAATGAACACATTTGAAAAAATCTACGAGGTGGTAAAATCCATCCCCAAAGGCAAAGTTGCAACCTACGGTCAGGTGGCAGCGCTTGCAGGTAACCCCCGTCTTGCGAGGGTTGTCGGCTATGCCTTGCACGTCAATCCCGCGCCCGGAGTCATCCCCTGCCACAGAGTGGTAAACCGCGAGGGTAAGGTAGCACCTGCATTTGCATTTGGTGGTGCAGGAGTTCAAAGAGGCTTGCTTGAATCCGAGGGCATTGTTTTTGAGCCCGACGGTACAATTGATTTAGAAAAGTATGGGATGTAAGCTTATGAAAAAACTATTGTTTATACTTCCGATTCTGCTTTGCATACTGCTTGCCGCTTGCGGAAACGATACCGATAATACAAACAAAGGAGAAAACGCTATGTACGAGCAGATTACGGCAGAAGATGCAAAGAAGATAATGGATTCAAGTGATGATTACATCATCCTCGATGTACGTGAGCAGGACGAATTTGACGCAGGACATATCCCCGGTGCAATACTCCTCCCCTACACCGAAATTGAGAACAAAGCAGAAGAAATGCTTCCTGATAAGGATAAGCAGATTTTAGTATATTGCCGCAGCGGCAGACGAAGCAAAATTGCAGCCGAGGCTCTTGCAAGACTCGGCTACACAAACATAAAAGAATTCGGTGGTATCATCGACTGGCCATATGAGGTAGAGAAATAAAAGGAGAAGTACCATGATTCAATTTATTTGTTACCCGAAATGTACGACTTGCCAAAAGGCGAAAAAGTGGCTGGATGACAACAGAATCGAATATACCTTCCGCGATATAAAAGAGGATAAGCCGAGTCTTGAAGAATTGACTGCTTGGTATAAGTTGAGCGGACTCCCGCTCAAGAAATTTTTCAACACATCCGGACTTTTGTATAAGTCAATGGAACTCAAGGACAAGCTTCCTTTAATGAGCGATGAAGAGCAGTTAAAACTCCTTGCGACAGACGGAATGCTCGTCAAACGCCCCCTTATAATCGGAAAAGACTTTGTTTTGGTAGGATTCAAAGAAAGCGAATGGAGCAAGAAACTATGAAGAGCAGTTCAGATGGAAAAGATACATTAGATTTTGAGTGTTTCTTTCAACAATTGTTAAAAGGGATTTGGATAGACGAAACTTGCTTTTATTTTGTTGACGATCCTAATCGGGTTGAGCGATTTTTAGGATATTTACCTCAATATGATATGCCGTATTGGGTTGGCTATTGTGACATACCAAATGGTACAGAATTTAACACCGCCGATGAGCTTGTTAATGCAAAAATATATGACGGTAAATCGTTAAAAGAAAGATGGGAGGAAGTTCGGATAATAAGTATTGAGGGGATAAGTTTGGAAAGTTGGCTTGGAATGATTGAGCATACTGATTGATAATATACTCAATAAAATGGAGGTAAAATTATGCGTAAGAATTTTGGTGCGAAGGCGATTTTATATCCGATGCCGGTACTGATTATCGGGACATATGACGAGGACGGAGTGCCAAACGCGATGAATGCCGCATGGGGCGGTATCAGTGAGGAAAAGGAGATTTCAATTTGCATTGATGATGGACACAAGACCGCGGAAAACGTGGTCAAGCGCGGCGCGTTTACCGTGAGCATCGCAGATGCGGAAAACGTGATTGCGTGCGATTATGTGGGGATTGCATCGGGAAACAAAGCGCCCGATAAAATTGAAAAAGCGGGCTGGCACACAACCAAGAGTGAGTTCGTAGACGCTCCGATTTTTGATGAATTACCCCTCGCGCTTGAATGCAAACTCATAAGCTACGATAAGGAAACCTGCCGTTTAGTTGGTGAAATCGTAAACGTCTGCGCAGACGAGCGAATTTTGGATGAAAGCGGAAAAATCGACCTTGCCAAATTCTCACCCATTACCTATGACCCTGTCCATCACACCTACCGCAAACTCGGTGATGTGGTCGGTCATGCTTTCTCGGACGGAAAGCAGTTATTTTAAGACAAAAACGGAGGCTTCACGGTTGTGAAGCCTCCGTTTGAATTTACTCCTCCGAGTCTTGTCCCACACTGCGGATGAGATCGTCTGCTATCGGAAACAGAAGGATTAGCGCCAGCGCTGCATCAATGATTGCCAGAATCATCACATAGCGGAAATGGATGATGACACCTGCATTCACCAGCAGTGCAAACAACAGTAAAATCGGGGCGTTCTTTCTCAAAAACTTCATGAAACTCTCCTCCTTAACACACATCTGCTACGATTACGCGGCTGTCGCATAAGCGACAGCATCCAAAGAAATTGCAGGAAGTTTTCCGACATCATTTGGAACATACATCACCGTACCAAGCAGGGATGTCCCTGTCGGGAAGTTGTATTTAGGCAAATAGAATTCACCGCAATCACCTTCAACAAAACAGCCTTTGGCGATGTTGCAAATCACTTTGCCCTCAACCGAATCGAACTTTTCACAGCGGAAATCGTTCATTTTGTTCCTCCTTAAATTTTCTTGTAACTAATAATTACCGCGCGTTTTCTCAAATCCCTCTTTTTTCGTCAAAATTTTTCGGTATCTTGAGATTTTTCTCATCCAAGCAGCTGTGATTCGGAATTGTCCCATGTTCTACGCCAAAGTATAATTCTTTTGGCACAGTTTTCTGTATGCATTGGGGGTCATGTCGGTTTCCGCTTTAAAGACCTTGTTTAAATACTGCTGACATCCAAAGCCTGATTTTTCCGCAACCTCGCAAATCGGAATATCGGGATTCCAAAGCAGGCGCTTTGCATGCTCAATACGGCAGTTAATCAGGTACTGATGCGGAGAAATTCCAATGGTTTCGGTGAAGACGGTATGAAAGTATATTTCGCTTAAATGCACGCTGTCCGCAATGTGCTTCAGCTTGATTTGTTTGTCAAAATTTTCTTCGATGAATCTTTTTGCATCTGCCACCGTTTCGTAATTCTTACCGCTTCGGTTTTGCGGGATTTCCGCATCAAAGAAGATTAAGTTTAACAAAGACAGCAAGCGGCTATGAAGAAGAAGGGAGTTTTCACTTTCACGCAGCAAGATAATCTCGTCAATTTTATGATAGATGCGTTCGGGATGGCTGCTGCAAAAATACTCGGGAATCTTTGATAATCGCTCCGCAATTTCGCCATCCGCATCAAATTTGAGATATGCGGTTCGAAACGGCAGTTCGCTGTGTCTGATTTGACCGGGTTTTGCAATCTGAATATGGTGCTTTCGGATTGCATAGACCTTGCCGTCGCAGATTGTGGTTTTTGCATCCTCCAGATAAAATTCAATTTCAAATTTTGTTACCGTTCGTTTAGGAGAAACGGCTTTACTCCCAAATTCGCTGCAATCGCAATACCCGCAGGTGATATTTCGGGGTAATGTAAGCACAAACAACACCTCACAGTAAGATATGTTAAAAAATAAGTAAGTTTACGTATATAAAATCAACGCTTTTTCATATATGATACCATAAGATACGATAAAAAGTAAAGGAAGGATTTTATGGAAAAGGCAACAGTTTCAGTCGGCAGCATCGTAATCCCCACCTATCCCGAGCCAAAGGCTGAGGATATGCCCATGTTTGCCGAAAACAGAGTCCACCAGAGAACAAGCGGCAGACCCTACCCCAACAAGGTGGTTTTGGAGGTTGACCGCACACACAAGGAAGACAAGGAATACAAGCTGGTCACACTCGAAAACGAATATGTAACAATCGAGATTCTCCCCGAAATCGGCGGAAGAATCTATTCCGCATACGACAAAACCACCGGCTATGATTATTTTTATAAACAGCATGTGATAAAGCCTGCTTTAATCGGTGTTCTCGGCTCATGGATTTCGGGCGGTGTTGAGTTTAATTGGCCGTTCCATCATCGAGCATCGGGCTTTATGCCGTGTGACTTTACCGTGGAAACCTTGCCCGACGGAAGTGCGGTCTGCCATCTTTCCGAGCATGACCCCATCGACCGTATGAAAGGGATGGTAAGCATCATCCTTCGCCCCGGTGAAACAAGTCTTGAAACAAGAATGCGGCTGTATAACAGAACACCGCAGGAGAAATCCTTCCTTTGGTGGGAAAATGCGGCGGTGCCCGTAAATGAGAGCTATCAAATTTTCTTCCCCCAAGACGTTTCGTATGTAAACTTCCATTATCTGAAATCCAGAACCACATACCCGATTGCGGGAAACGGTGTGTTCAACGGCATCCCGATGGAGACCGACCGCGATATTTCCTGGCACAAAAACACCCGACAAGCCACCTCGTATTTCGCTTGTGCATCGGATTATGATTTCTTCGGCGGATACGACCACGGAAAGGAATGCGGTGTGGTTCACATTGGTGACCATCACATCTCCCCGGGCAAAAAGATGTTTACTTGGGCGTACTGCCAGCTTTCCAAATCATGGGAAAGAGCGCTCACCGACACAGACGGGGAATACGCGGAACTCATGGCAGGCTCATATTCGGATAACCAGCCCAATTTCGCTTGGCTTGCACCGTATGAAACCAAGGAATTCTCCCAGCATTGGTATCCCATCGCAAAAATCGGCACTCCCACCTTCGCAAACCTCAACTGCGCGCTTCGGATTGACCGTGAAAACGGGGTCTTGAAGCTGCAGACAACCAAGGTATACACAAATGCGACCGTGAAACTGTCCGCCGACAACGTCATCTTTGAAACAACCTGCGATTTGGCGCCCGACCGTATCTTGGAAGAGGCGGTAACACTTCCGAACGAGTTTGTTACGGTGGAGGTTTCTTGCGACGGTAAGACGGTTGCGCGGTATACCGAAAAGAACTTCAACAAATGCAATATGCCTGAGGTGATTACCGACATGCCGTCTGCCGCGACGATGACCGACGCTGACGAATTGTACCTTGCAGGTGTCCATGTGGACCAATACCGAGACCCCGCCGTTTTGCCCGACCGCTATTGGAAAGAGGCGTTAAAACGAAACGTCAACCATGCCCCGTCTTTGATTGCCATGGCAAAATACGAGCTTGGCAGATACAGTTTGGATTCCGCCCTACGCTATGCCGAACGCGCGATTGAAGCACTCACCCTCTACAACGAAAGACTCCAAAGCGGCGAAGCCTACTACACAATGGGCAGGATTTACGAAGCCATGGGGAAAACAGACGCCGCGTATGATTTCTATTACAAGGCATTTTGGGCGGCAGACTGTGTCGCAAAAGCAATGACGAGGATTGCCGTTATTGATATCAAGAGGCATGATTACAAGGAGGCAATTCGCCACGCGGAGACCGCCCTTGATTACGGTAGAAACAACAACCTTGCAATTTCCTGTCTTGTGATTGCAAAGCGAGAGCTTGGCGAGGAGGTTGACCGCATTGTAACCGCGCAGCTCCAAAAAGACAGTCTCGACCATATGATGCGGTTTCTTTGCGGTGCGGAGGATTTGTACGACGTTATGGACAGCGACCCTGTGCAGACTTGTCTGGATATCGCGTTTGATTTGGCGGCGATGGGCAGATACGATGACGTTGTCACACTCCTTAAAAACCTCGAAGAAAAGAGACCTGATTGCCGCAAAAAACCGCTTTATTATGCGCTGGGGTATTTCACCTACCTAATCGGTTTCGACGGAAAAACACACTATAAAAACGCCGAAGCCGCAGAACTCGGCAAGTGCTATCCCTCGCGTTTTGAAGAGATTGCAATTTTAAACGATGCAATCGCGAAAAACGAAGATGAAGAGGCGAAAATGCTTTTGGGCTGTCTCCTGTATCACAAGCTTCATTACGAAAAGGCAGCGGCGCTTTGGGAAACGTGTACGGAAAGTTATATCGCCAAACGAAACCTCGCCATTGCATACTTCAGCCATTTAAACAGAGGTGAGGATGCGCTGAGACTGATGCGGGAAGTCCTCGCTGCAAGACCCGACGATGAGCAGCTTCTCTACGAAACGGTTGTTCTTATGGACAAGATGACTTTGCACCCCGAGGAAAAAATCGCACTCATCACTTCTCATAACGTACACCGTGACGATGTGTTGACCGAGCTTGCAAAAGCGTACAATCAGGCGTTTCTGCCCGACAAGGCAATCGAGACCCTCCTCTCGCACGAGTTTGTCCCCTGCGAGGGCGGTGAGCACGCAATTGCCGACCAATATATGTTTGCATATCTTGTGAAGGGCAAGAAGGCACTGGACAACGGAAATACAGACGAAGCGCTTGCGCTGTTTGTAACAGGTCAAACACTTCCCCAATCACTCGGTGCAGGCATTTGGAATCATTGCAAACTGATTCCGTTGAAATACCATGAGGCGGTTTGTCTGGAGCTTTTGGGTGAAACCGAAAAGGCGAGAGCGATTTTTGAGTATATCGCAACCGTTACAGTTGAGTATTTCAGCAATATGCACTTAAAGGAATTACCGTACTGGCAGGCAAAAGCGTTTGACCGTCTCGGCGAGCCCACCAAGGCGCAGCACCTGATTACAAAGTATCTGCGCGAATGGAAAAAATTTCAGCACACCGAGGACAACGGCTATTTCGCAACAACGCCGTTCTTCCTCTCGTTTGTGGACTCTCCCAAACGGCTGAGGAAGGCGCAATACCATTATCTTGTCTCGCTTTGCAAAGCCTATATACAAAACGACGTCGAAGCGAAAGCCGAGATTGAAACAAGCGTTTCGCTCAATAACGAGAACTTATTTGCGTTGTTCTTCCACCGTTTTGGATTCTCATAATAAGAACCCGACCCGTCACGCAATCAAAGATTGCGGTCGGGTGCCCCGGAACCTTGTTGTTTCACAATAACAAAAAACCTCCCGACTGTATCGAAACACAGTCGGGAGGTTTTGCTTTGAGAGGGTTTTCCCGCCGTGGCAAGCGGCTTCATGCACAACCACTTGCCATCGGGGAAAAGAAGGAAAAAATGAAACAGAGAACTCTTATTTTACGCGTGCCCAAGCACTTTCGTAGATCTTGAGGAGTTCTTCGACGCCGAGTTTCTTCAGCTGTTCAACACCTGCGTTCCAAGTCTCATCGGTGAGCGGCTCGATGCCGAGAACGAATTTATCGATCCATTCGGAAGCGTAGTTGGAAACCGCATCGAAGTACTGGTTGTAGACATCACGCTCTTCATCGTTGAAGGAGAGCCACTTCGAGGGGTTGACGTTGTCTTCGGTGTACGCGAAGATTGCCGGGTCAATCGGGGAGCCCGATGCAACGATTTCGTTGTATGCAAGCTCATCTACACGCTGCAAGAGACCCGCGGTCGCCGCGCCGTACTTGAGCTGGACGGTTTCTTCGCCCTGCAGAATGAAGGTTTTATTGCCGTTCGCATCGACCTGATAGGTCTCGCCTTCCTTACCCCAGGAGAGGAGTTCCTTTGCGGTGTCGGAATACATATAGTCGAGGAAGCGGATTGCGTTGCCGATTCTGCCTTCATCCTTGGTGTTCGGGATGGTGAGACCCGAGCGGACGATGGTGGTCTTTGCCATCTTCTGCTCGCCGCGGGTTGCAGCAGGCGGAACCATTGCCATGAATTCAAAGTTCGGATCGGTTTCCTGCATCGGGACGTTGTAGTAGGACTGACGCACCAGATAGTGGTTGGTGAAGAAGAGTTTGCCGGTGGTGACATATTCATCGAAGGTAGTGGTATCGATGATGGTGCCGTTCGGATGTGCAAGACCTTCCTTCTGCATCATGATGAGGAATTCGACGAGTTCACGGGTACCGTTTTCCATCGGTCCGAATTTCCAGGTCTCATCGGTGAAGTCATAGTAGAAGGTATAGTCCAGATACGGCTGGAACATCGGGCCAAAGATGGTGTAGACACCGCCGCCGCCACGCGGGCAGAACGGATAGGATTCCGGATAGAGTTTCTTGAGTTCGCGGCAAACCTCGACCAATTCGTCCAAGGTCTTCGGAACTTCCAAGTTGTGCTTTTCCAGAATGTCCTTGCGGTACAGCCAGCCCTGTGCATTCTGCACGGTACCTGTGCCCAGAACGACCGGCCAGTAGACCTTACCGTCTGCGCTCTTGCGTTCGCGCTCCAAACCTGCGCGGACTTCGGGGTCATATGCATTCAGCGCCTTGGTGTAATTCGGCATTTCATCGAGATGCTCGTCGATTGCGATGAGGCCGCCCGCACTTGCGTGCTGGTCGAGCAGCTGCTTGTCATCCATATGGAGCAGGTCCGGAAGGCTGTCCGAATCCGCAAACATCAGGTTGATTTTGGTTCCGTAATCACTGCCGACGATTGCGTCGACATCAACGGTAGCGCCCGAGCCTTCGATCAGGTACTGCCACATTTTCCACTCCGCGTTGTACGGCCAGCTTGCATGAGAGCCGACAACAACGGAAATCTCGGTTTCCGGAGTGAAGGGTTTTCCGTCTTCGCCCCA
>JAZQIE010000059.1:0-39229 GCA_045540975.1 Eubacteriales bacterium | reverse complement strand
TATTACGCCCTCACCACCTCGGGTGCTCCGGGCTGTATCGGCAGCACCAAGTCCTTCGGTTGGAAGACCGGCGAGACCTCCAACACCACCCGCGAATGGGTTTGGTCCTCCTCCGCTAAATCTTTGGGCGCATACTTTGCGGCATCGACCGGCGGCTGGGCAGCAATGGATCTCTTTGTTCCCGCAGCAGGTACCTACACGGTCTCCTCTATCCACAGCGTTTGGACCGCGGGCGACGAGCTCGAAGCATTCTTCGCTCCGAAGGATGCGGCAGACCCGTTTGCTGAAAAGTATCAGCTCGCAACCAAGAACCACAAGTCCTCTACCAACTATGAGGTAGAAGAAATCCTCGGTGAGGTCACCGTAGAAGCGGCCGGCGAATATCAGATTATCTATCGCAGCCCGAATGCAAAGGGTTACTTCATCAAGGGTCTCAAGCTCTCCGATGCTGAGCAGGTCATTCCGGTCGAGTCCATCGCGCTGAATAAAAGCGGCACGGTTTTGATGAACGCGGGCGACACCCTCGACATCACCGCAACCGTACTCCCCGCAACCGCAGACGATTTGACCTACACCCTCTCCTCCTCGAGTGATGTGGTCACCGTTTCGGGCAACACCATCACCGCAGCAAAGGCAGGCGTTGCAACCATCACCGCAACCGCAAATGACGGTGAAGGCGCAGCCGATTCCTTCAGAGTTTGGGTCGGTGCTCCGAGCGCAAGCTATGTCTATGACTTCTACAATCCGATTAAGGCAATCTTTGAGTCCAACGGTCAAAAGGAAATCGATATTGACGAGACCGTCTACGCAAACAGCTACGCTCCGTCCGTCGAAGCAGGTTCCTCCCCGTGGATGTATGAGGATTCCGATATGTCGGGTGCAGGCGGCAAAGCATACTTCAACTACACCGCTTCCTCCAACGGCGGCTTCGGTGTCTTTGCGCTGTATGTTGATGCGGGTGCTCCGGGCTGGAGCCGTGTGAAAATCAATGTTGCGGAAGACGGCAAGTACACCGGAATGCTGAAGTTCTCCGATTGGGTCGGCTCGAACGACTTTGATATGTACATCGCACCTGCAATTGCAAAAAACCCGGTTGCCGCGGAATACAAGGTCCTCTCCTTCAAGAGCTCTGACCCCTCCACTCGCATCACTCTTTCGGATATGACTTCCGAGATGGCAATGCAGGCAGGCGAATACTACGTCACCTTCGTTTCCACCCGTGACGATACCCACCTCATCGGTATCTTCGATCTCTCGCTTTATAAGACCGGTACACTCGCATCGGTCAGCACCGAGTTGAATCCGACCTCGGTTAACGGCGCACAGATTCGCACCAAGGGTACTCAGGGTCTCCGCTTCATCTCTTCGATTTCCAAGAGTGCAGAATTTGCAAAGGTGATTGAATACGGTACCATCCTGCTTCCGACCGCTGACCTGAGCAATGCGGATGATTTGGTCATCGGCTATGAAAACAACGGTCACAAGGTCGCAAAGGTACCTGCCGCTGTCCTCTATGCAGAGGATGACGCATCCGTCACCTTCACCGCTGTTATCACCAACATTGCAGAAAAGAATTACACCCGTGCATACACCGCACGCGCATATGTCATTTACGAGGATGCAAACGGTATGACCCGCGTTGCATACGGTAACACAGTGTCGCGCTCCATCTACGAAGTCGCGCTCAAGGGTCTTGCAGATGCAGGTGCATCCGAGTCCGACAAGGCGGTCTTCCAGACGATTGTGGATGCGGTTGTCGGTTCCGAAGCATAAGAAAGGAGCTTTCCTATGAAAGAGTTCTACGAATCCCCCGAACTGAAGGTTGAAATCTTTTTGACCGATGATGTAATGACCGCGTCTTACGGCGACAACGATGTCTCCGATCCGTGGGCATAACAGGTTCATTCAAAGGGCAGAGTCAATCATGGCTCTGCCTTTTTTCTTGTTTTGTTATAAAAACTTCGATAAGTATTTACTTTTTCTCATATTTATGTTATGATTATTCTGTGTATTTCCATCATTACACAAAAAAACTACATATTGAGAGGAATGATATCATGTACACAATGATTCGACGGCTCACCTCCCTTCTTCTCGCAGTTTGTATGTTGGTGGCATTTTTGCCCGCCGATATGTTTTCCGCAAGTGCGGCAGACATCACATATGTCTACAACTTTGCGGAAGGCTTGAAGACACATCATACGAACAATTCTGCTTCCTTCGGCAGCAACCCACTCAGTCTTACGACTGACACCACATTTGATACGTTAAATACCTATTCCGGCAGTACTGCCGCATGGCGCTTTGTACGTGGGCGGACCAATACCGGCTTGATTCAGCACAACGGCAGCGCGCAAGAACAATACGGTGTGTTTCTCTTTTCCGGCAGTGAAGGACTAAACAACTACGCCACCTTTGAAATCAATGTCCCGGAAACAGGCACTTACGGTATTTCGGTGACCTACTATGATTACGAATCTGCCCGCGAGTGCGCAGTGTATTTGTCCTCGGCATCCGGCAATCAGCCGGTTTTGCTTGATGTTTCCGAACAGATTGTTTCCATCAACAGCGGCGATATGCAGTACCCGACGACCGGTGTTTTGGAAAGCAAGGGGGCAGCTTACAGTGTACCGCTGACAGCCGGCAACTATTATATTACGTTCCGACCGAATACGAATCAAACAGCCAACCATAATTACTTTATGCTTCACAATGTGAAGCTGACCAAAAACAGTGATGCCGCACCGGCAGCCGCAAAGAAACTGGCAATTTACGGAAACAGCGGCTCGATTTTGAGCGCGGGCGCTACCCGTCAGCTTCGTGCGCTGCAGATTCCGCACAGTGTCGCAAGCGGTTATGTTCATCAGCCCAGCGTGACTTGGAGTTCCTCTAACGCTTCTGTTGCAGGTGTGAATGCGAGCACCGGTCTTGTGACCGCAGGCAGTACCACGGGAAGTGCGGTCATTGCCGCAACAACCAGCGCACGCAGAGAAATGGTTTCTGTCCTTGTCGGCAACAGCAAATCCCAGTTGTATGCCATCAACGAGGATGCGCAGAACTATATGCGTGCAAATGAATCCGAGACAGTGGAAATTGACAATGTGTTCAAAAACACCTATGCGAACAGCACAAGCGCAGATCAGTGGTGCTTTGCGCACAGTACCATTACCTCCCCCCTCCGAGTTGCCGCATATCGCAGTGACGTCAACAGCTGGTACGGTGCATTTGTTGATATTCAGGATACTCAATTGGCAGGTCGAACCGTCACCTTCAAAATCAACGTTGAAAGCGACGGCAATTACATCCCGGATATTGCTTATGTCAATCACACCAGTTCAGTCACTTCCAATGTTTACATTTATCCGACCACCTATGCGGCAGGCTCCTGCCCGGAAGAGGCATATGTAGCACAGACACAAGCCGGCAGCACAAACATGGCTATGGAACATGCAAAAGGCGGTGTGATTGCTCTGCGCAAGGGTGAATATTACGTCACCTTCAAGACAACATCGACTAGCGGCAGATATGTCTTTGTCAATCATATCGCACTTTTGTATCAAGGTGCATACAGCAATGCGAACAAGGCTTCCCGCATTGTGATTGATAACCCGACCCCGAAGATGACCGCAGGCAACGATACCTACAAGCTGGGCGTGAAGGCGCTTCCGAGTACCGCGGATCAAACCGTTACCTGGGGCTTTGCGGCAGGGCAGAACGGATACGTCAGCGTAAATAACGGCGTTCTCACCGCAAGCGGAACACTCAAGGGCAGTAATGTGATTACCGCAACGGTTGACGGACGTGAGGAGGTCACCTCGGTATCTACCGGTGCTCTGCTCTATACCTTTAACAATGTGGCAAAGAAATATCTTGCCGAGCAGTCTTTGTCCTCGATTGCATTTGACTATTTTAACGATTACAGCAAGGTCACTGTCGGTGACAAGTGGGTTTTCGTGGGTCAGGATGCAAACACCATCCTCCCCACCGTGTATCAGGCGCACGTAGACAACAACGGCAATGCCACATACAACGAACGCTACGGCGTATTCCTCGACCTTGGCAACGGGAGTGACAAGTGGGTGCGCTTTAAGATTCGCGTGGATACAAGCGGATGGTACACCCCCGAAGTGTTGTACCGTGACAACGGCCCCGGAAATATGCGCGAGTCCGAGGTTTACATTTCCCCGATTAGTCAGGACCCGTACACCAAGCATGTAATGACGCTGACTCCCGATGCGAATGCTCCGGGTGCAGGCACAATCAAGGCAAAGAGAAGCGATGAGGCAATGTACCTCGGAGCGGGTGAGTATTACCTCACCTTTAAGGTTGGCGAATACAACGGTACGCTGAATGCAAACGGCGAAAAAACCGCGCGTTACCTCTATCTGTATCACCTCGCGTTGGTTGAGACCGACACCGAGGCTGACCCCCTCACCCCGAAGGCTGTGGTCATCACAAAACCGTCTGAGGCGATGGCGCCTTTGGCGATTGGTGATACCGTGCAGCTTACCGCATCCGTCAAGCCGATTTGGGCGGTGCAGGATATCGTTTCATGGACTTCGTCGAACACCGACGTTGCAACGGTTGATAAGAATACCGGTCTTGTGACCGCGAAGGGCGAAGGTGTCGCACTCATTACCGCGACCGCGCGTGATGCTCGTTCGGAGACTGTGGTCATTCAGGTTGGCTCCACCGCACAGGTTTACGCCTTCAACGAGGTTATCAAGAAGTACGCGGAGTCCACCGGTAAGCTCAGAGTCAACATTGCCGATGACACCACCTTCACCGATGCGGCTTATTCCTGGAAGAACTACCATGACTTCGGTCAGGGCTGGCGTTTGATTGAAAAATACGATTCCATCTCCACCGCGTATACCGGTGAATCCGCAATCGAGGACGGCGAGGGAGATAAGACCGACCCGAACTACAAATACGGTCTCTTCCTCCTCGGCAACAACAACGACTCTTACGCACATTTTGAGATTGAAATCACCGAAGACGGTTACTACACTCCGGAAATCCTTCAGTATCTGGCGCTGAATTCGTCCGATACACAGGGCTCCCGTCAGGTGGAACTCTACATCTCCCCGATTTCTTGCCCGACCGACGACTTGATGCATGAGGCATATTACGTCGGCACCACGGAATTGGATGGCGAAGCAGACGGCGATGTGATTGTGACAGACCTCGGTCTTGACAGCCAGCGCTTTGACGGAATCCATTTGGCAAAGGGCAAATACAACATGGTGCTGAAGTCTGCGGAATCAATCGGCCGTTACATCTATCTGCACGCGTTTGTCCTGCACAAAACAGGTCCGTATGTCCAGCCGAAGCCGAAGGATATTCGCTTTATCAACCATGTGGACGAAGCGCTGTACTTAAGCGCAAATGCAAGTCATACGCTCATTCCGATGATTCATCCGCTTTTGGCGGAACAGACTGTGACCTGGGTTTCCGACAACGAAGCGGTTGCAACGGTTAGCGCAAGCGGTGAAATCACCACCAAGGCGGTAACCGAAGGTACCGCGCTCATCACCGCGATTTCCACCGCGGACGGAACGATTGTCGGCAAGGTTCGTGTCATCATCGGACAGAAGGAGAATTCCTCCTACACCTTTGACTTTAAGGCACCGGTTGAGAAATACCGTGATTTCCCGACCGAATTTAACGATGCAACCGCGTTTAATCTGTTTACTACGGATTTTGCGACTTCATACACCGCATCGACCGACGGCGGCTCTGCACCGTGGATGCTGCTTAGCACCAGCGCGAGCGAAAACTACTGCAATTACACCAAGTCCACCTCCCAAGGCTACGGCTTGTTTGTGATGAGCTCGAAAACCGTGGGTACTTACACTCAGCTCAAGTTCAAGGTTGATCAGGATGCAAACTACGGCACAGTGCTCAACATCTCCGATTGGAGCAAAGCCAACGACTTTGATGTTTACATTGCACCCATTAATGCGACCGACCCGACCGCTGAGAGATGGAAGGTTGGCTCCCATCACATCACCAAGAGAAGCAACCTGGCCTACGGCTTGGAGCTTGGCGAACGTGCGCTTTATGCGGGCGAGTACATTCTGACCGTGAAATCCACCGCAGTGAACTACAAAGGTACAAGCGGCGGTCTGATTTCGCTCCACGGACTGACCCTGCACCGCACCGGTGATGCGTTCTACACACTTGAGGGTGCGCAGGTTCGTACCAAAGGCGATCAGGGTCTCCGCTTCATCTCCACCATCTATAAGAGTGAGTACAACGTTGACTCCTCCAAGGTGAAGGAATTCGGTACGGTTCTCCTGCCGAAGGATTTCCTCTTAGACGGTCATGACGGCTCGGATTTGACCTTGGGTTATGTCGGTAAGAACGGTGCGGAATCCGCGAAGGTTGTCGCAAAGAATCGCTACCGTGATTCGCTGGATTCGGTCACCTTCACCGCGGTTTTGATTAACCTTGAGCCGAGACACTACAAACGTGTCTTTGTCGCAAGAGCGTATGTCATTTATGTGGATGAAAACGGCGTTGAGCAAACGGTTTACGGTGACACCTGGACCGAGCGTTCCATCTTTGAGGTTGCGGAAAACGGTCTCGCTCGTAACGGCGAAAACATGAGTGACGACGAAAAAACTGCGCTTGAAACCATTGTAAAAACCGCGGAATAAGAACCCGACCCGTCACGCAATCATAGATTGCGGTCGGGTGCCCCGGAACCTTGTTGTTTCACAATAAAAAAAAGCCCTCCTACGGTCGACTTGAGCCAACGTCCATAGGAGGGCTTTTTATGCCACGCGGGGATCAAACAAGATGGTGTTCATGAGTGAATAAAGGGTTTTTGCAAACTTCAGTTTTTTACAAAATAAATATTTACTTATTCGCTGTGTCATTTCTGCTTTTTAGAAAACAAGATAGGATTATCATCTGCAGAACAAAAACTGACAATTTATTCCTAGAAAACAAATAATAGACCCATGGAACATTGACAAAAACATTGTAAAATCGTATAATTATAATGAATATTAGTATTGCGATTTATTTTTTGGAGGGGCATTCGACATGCGGAGTTTTTACACAACTGCCGAAGCAACAACAGACAAGTTTTTGTTTGTCAGTTATGCACATGATGACAAGGAAATTGTACAAGATTGGACCAATTATCTGATTGACAAGGGTGTTCGCATTTGGTGGGACACAGCGTTTATGGGTGGCGACGATTGGGAAACCATCGCAAAAGACTTGTTGTCACACGAGAATTGTTCCGGAATTCTATTCTTTTGCAGCAAAAGCGCAATTGAGAGTCCTAACGTCGCAAAGGAGTGGCGCGCGGCCGCTAAAACGAAGGAATCTCGTCCTAAAGGTATGTTCTATCCGCAAATTATTATGATAGGTGACGATCAGGATTTTGATTATCGTTTTTTGACGAATTTCGTCAAAAAACGAGAGGATCTTTTTTCCGATGATGATTACGATGATTTTCGCAGCCTTTTCGGAAAAAAAGATCATTTGTTCTATTCCGCAACCAATGTAGCGGACAAGCAAAGCTTATTCCAAAACATAAAAAGCCTTGCAGCTCAAACAGTAGACGAACATGAACTAATCCGCGATAAACTTGTAGACCTTTCGAACGCAAATAAGGATGTTATTTTTAGGCTCGGGATTTACGACAACAAACCTATTCTTTGGCGTAAAATCTCTGATGAAAACAATCAATCCACCTTGCTCTGTCAAGATGTTTTAACCGACACTTTAGGTGGACAAGCGCTAAGCGATTGGCTGAATAAATTTACAAAGGAATCTTTCTCGGAGAATGAGCAGCGTGAATTACAGGGGAAAATTAGATTGTTGACCTTGGAAGAAGCCGAGCAATTGACACAAGAAGAACTGTCAAGAAATAAGATTTGGTGGCTTACCGAAACAGTCGGTCATCTTCAAGCAGTTATTCGTGAGGATGGTACAATATATAAAAACGGTTACAATCACAAATTATATCAAAAAGGCATCCGCCCGGTAATAACACTTGATTCAGTTATACTCTATTCACTCTTAAACAAATTAGAAAATTAAGGAGGAAAACCATGGAACAGTTTGAAAACAACCCCTTAAAGGATATACTGGACAAAAAAACAATGCAGAGTCATGAGCGTGAGCATATTGAAACCATCTTTCCGATTTACAAAGCGCAAGGCGAAGTTGCTCGTGATATCTTCAAAGCGATCAATGCACGTCTAATCGATTTGGGCAACGGTAAACTGGGTATTCCAATGGACGACGCCGAAAAGAAGGTTGGTTTGCTGTCACAGTGTCAAGGCCTTCAAACACTGGTTTCGTTGGTTAACGACTTTGGCTTGGAGTTTGACAATACCGAGTATGACACCATTCACCATCGGTCTATCCGTAATATAATGGATGCGATTTTGAAAGATATCATCAACAAACTCCGTGTGAGCGACATTGAAATTGACGAGGATATAAACGAACAGGAGAGCGTTAAGGAACTCTTTATATTTGATGCTTCTCCGTATGATTCTGATCACTTTGATACCGAAATCGCAAGCATTGAAACCATCACTTGGGTACTTCCTACCTTCTTCCAGATTTTAACCATCCATGCTGAGGCCGGACAGATTTGCAAATGGGAGCACAACTTAATTAGCATTATTCGATACGGTCTCCGCTATATCAACAACGCATTTATCGATGGTAGCAAAAATCCGGATGGCAAAGGCTTGAAAATCGGCTGGAACTTTGCAAAGAACTGTGAAGAACCTTCTTTATACTTTACCTTTACAGTCGGTGAATGTTTCCTGGATATGTTCGCAACATTTGAGGAAGTGTTAAAATATCCGTATAGCCTATTTAACAACGCACAATTTGGCACTCCAATTGACGAAGAAGCCAAAGCGAAGTTTGACGAACAGAAAGAAAAATACCAGTTCGAAGAAGCAGAGAACGCTGACAAGCCCAAAGATGTTGCCCGTCACGATACCTACAATGAACTTGTTCGTTTATTTAGAATGATTAACTCTAACGATAGAATCGGCGAGCAAGATCCATACGAGGAAATCAAAGTAGATTCTACGCATCGCTACGGACTCTTGGAAAAGCATTTAAAAGATGTTGCAAGCGCAATTTGGAGTTTTGTTAACACCGACTTGGCAGACAGTTTCTTCTATAATGACCTAGCTACAAAACTTAGCGAAAGTGAACTTCGCATGAGTACTACCAGTGACGTTCTGTTTAACACCGTATATATTGTTAATATCCTGATTGACGGTGGCATGGATGAGTTATTGCAACTGCAAATGCGTCAGGCGGAAATAAAAAGCGCTGATGAGAGTATTACTCCTCAAGAACGTGAAGAGCAAAGGAACCTTTCCGTCCAAAAATCGCGAGAATACAACAACCTCCTCGAGAGTTGTCAGCTCGCCGTACAACGAGCTTTCCGTACATATGAAAGTTTAAAAAACGATGGCAAGGACTATATTGTTGACCAATTTCTTATCGGTTTTAACGAACGCTTCGTTTTCCATAAGGAACGTGTTAACGATTTAAGAAAACTGCGCATGAGGGTCTTCTCTCTTCTTCCCATGCTCATCCACACCAACAACATCATTAACGCATATTTGGTGAAATACCCCCAAATCAACATGCAGAAGTACACCGGTTTTATTTTAGAAAACCGATACACCGAAAGTTCCGAGCAAGGCAAGACCACCGAGTGGATTTGGGAAAAAGACGGATATTTCAGCGGTAGTAACTATTATTATGTTAATGCTTTGAAAGAGCTTTACGAATACTACGAAGCATACGAAAAAAAGTATATCGAAGTTGGTGCCGACAATCAAAAAAGAGAGCAAGAGTATTACAGCAGACTTACCGGTCCCAACGGCGAAATCACGCAGTTGAAAGCTCGTCACGAAAAAGCAGAAGAGGAAAAAGACAGACTGATTGCGCAGCGTGACAGCCGCATTGCGTTACTTGAACAATTATTAGAAGAGGAAAGGTTGAAAAAGCCAACTGTTGAGGATAGCATCTGTGAACTGATAGAGAAGGAATTGAGCACACAATTCGTTGCACTTCTTACACAAGCATTCTCTCAGGCAGCGGCATGTTTTGCACCCGATACAGTTAATCCCACACAAGATGAAAACGGCACGTATGCAAAACTTTTTGGCGCTATGACGGAAATGGTAGTTGCCGAATGCTATGCAAACAGTTCCTCATTCAAGCGTTGCACACCTGAAGAATATGAGAAACAAACCAAATATTTCAAAGAAGATGTGCGTGCAATTATCAACCATAACATTGATGACATCTCAAGCGATGTCAATCACAGAAGCAACATGTATACCAAATTAGGCTAAAATAACAATTCACGGAGGATATTATGGCAAGGTTAAAAGTAATTTCTTATTTTTCATACAAGGGTGGTGCCGGCAGAAGTACTTTAGCATATAATACGATTCCGATTCTCGCCAAAGAACATCTTCATCCTACCAAAGACCATCCCATAATCATCATTGATACTGACTTAGATAGTTGCGGCATGTCTTATTTATTAGGGGTTGATACCGAAGTAACCGACGAATGTTGTACACAGGACTTGTTGAAGAACGGATTGAAATCCTTAGACTATCCGGAATTCATTTGGCAACATCCTAATTTCAAAGATCTCTTTGCTGTCGGAGACCATTTCGGCTACGATAAAGAATCTATTTTATTCTTGGCTGCAAAAGATGTAAAAAACGTTGATGACCAGGGAAACTATAACGATTCCAACAATCCTTTCACCGAAAAACTGCGCGATTTTATTGACGTTTGCAAGTATTATAAAGTTCCTGCGGTGATTTTAGATGCTGCTGTTGGCAACAACGCAACAGCGAATGCTACAAATCAGGTCTCCAACATTGTTGTCTGCTGCATGCGTCCTACCATCCAATTTGTCAACGGAACCGTTAGATTTTTAAAATCCTTGGAACAGGGTGGTTCGTTTGACGGACGAAAGAAGATTATAGCTGTGCCAAATGTTATTCCCCAGGAAGAAGTAATTGTAGATGACAAGAAATACCCGGATTATGCAGTTAAACGTATTACATCTCAGTTTGAAATGCTGGTTCAAAACGCTGACGACGATATTTCTTACGAAACCGGTATGTTAGACGAAAACGAATTTGGGATTCCGGCGGTCAAGAGTTTCATGTGGCGCGAAGGTCAACTGGCCACCCAAGCTGAACTGAATGAAAACGAGAAACTTGCACTGGAAAGATACAGGAAGCTTGCGGCAATTATCAGCAACTGTTAGTCAACGGAGGAACGTTTATGGAGAATAGGGTCCAAGACGAGATTAAAAAGCAAAGACGACTGCTTGAACATCTTTTAGAGGATACAATCGTCGACAGTAATATCCGTAGTTTCATCTTCGGCACGGACGATATAGATGAACTTTTGGAGGATTTATTGAGTCAGTATAGGCTTTATCCTGTTTTCATGAAAAATGCTTTATTGTTGACATTCTATTTTTCTTATGCATGTTACCGTTATGATATGGACTTCGGCGGTATGTTCTCTCAAAAAATGGGGAAGCATAATGCTAAACGGGTAATCAAGAGTTTAAAAGACGTCTTCGTGCGATATCCTGCCACCCAAGAACTGATTCAATATGTGTTGACAGATATTCAGTTTGACTTGGCCCAAAACGGTGGGGAATTAAAGGATGTATTTGGTGATTTAAGCAATAGGGATATGAGTCGTTTTAGTTTCAATCCTTATTTTAAACTCATTTCCGCATATGATAAAAATCCTTCACGCTATCAATGCGAAAACAAGGCCGAATCGCTTAGAATGTTAAAAGAACTGCTTGAGACATTAACCTTCTTGCACAATTATGAATTACAACAACTGAGTGCAGATATGTTTCGTTTTGTCTGCACAAACAATTCCTCTTGTGACTTCGATGTGTTACCGTTAAACCATATTTTCTTCCGCGATTCAAATCTGTTCGGCGGAATTTATCATCTGTTTAGTGTGGAATTGCGAGAAGATATTGCAGACGCAAATCAATCCACTCAACCGTTAATTGTGTTGAAATACTTTTCCGGCAACAATTCCGTTGTTTTCACGCTCCCTGACGATGACAACAATTCATCACATTTAATTAATCAGCGTCCAAACGAAGTATACATGGAACTGACCGGCTTCGAAATGCCTTTTTCGTCACAATCAGACAAAACCATCAAAAACTCTAACAGCATTGATCAGATACATACTGTTAATTATAAGTATATCAAGAATCTGGCATTGGCAATTTCCGATGCAATCAGTGCCAACGCGGGAAGCAAAGAGGCAATTCATAAGCATTTCGGTGCGGCATATCCGTATGTTTTTCAAAAAAGCGGGGCGCAGTCTAAACAACCGGTTTACGAAAATGACATTCATTCGCTTGACTGGGATACCATTGTTATCATGTTACTCATCGAAGCAAGTCCCACTGCAGTCCTTGAGCGTCTTATGTGGAGTGTTCCGCAGACATTTTACGACATAGTATCCAATTTATACAAGCGCACAGACCTCCCTTGTTTCAACGTAAAGCAGGCTGAATTAAATGCAGAGGTGCAGCGAATTCACGACACAAAACTTGTTGTAGGTGAAGCGGGTGGTTTCGGCAAAATCACAAAACCAAAACCAACAGGGAGATTATTAGCGCGTGCGCGTGCGATGTTAATCGTTTCCCACCTCTCCATGTTTCAGGAGAACAAACAGAATGAGAGCCTGATCTACACAGGAAACCTCCACAGTAATATTTCGCTTTTAAAAAGCATGGATTCTTCTACAGAGAGTGAAAAGCGGATTCGTCATGCATGTATCATACTTAGCGAAACATTCAAGCACCTTATGTGTTTTTACTCCGGTTTGTATAAATACGGGGAAATCAAAGCAGAGTATGACAACGAGGCAAGCAACAAGTGCTTAAGCGAGGACATCATTGCCGACGCGCAAAAAAAGCTTGAAGATGAATTTTTTGCTGCTGCACAAGGAAAAGCCGAAAAACTTGCGAAAGAGAATTATGAAACCGATCATCCCAAAGGAACTCTTCGCTTATTTGATGCTTTTATCTCTTTTTGCGATTTATCCAACAACTCTAACATGCCTAACCCACACAATCTATACGTGGCAGTAGGCAAATACGAAATCATTGATAAACGCGTGTTAAAAAAGCATTATATGCGTCTGCTATCAGTAAGTGATGCGCCCTACCAACACGCAGAAACTTGGGTAAATACAACGATTGAAATACTTGAATATTTCAAAACAGGAAGTTACGGTAATACGCCATTCGACCACAATCTGTTTAATACGATTTACCCATTTACCGCAGCATTTAACCGCAGCAAAGAAAATCCGGACGGTTACAAGACAGTTAACTTTTCGCTAAATATTGACATCGATAACGATAACAAGCTGGAGTACCAAACCAATATTAACGTTTTGTCAGAATTCTCTTATCCGAGAAGCGAAGTTTATTATTGTTTGCCCAATGTGATTCGCTCCAACTACAAGTGGTGGATCGATCCTGTTTTAATTAATTTTAGAAGATTCAATAATCTTTTCAATGATTCCAGAAAGGAAGAAATCTAATGCAAGCAACCAGACATGTCATGATGGATGCATATGATTGTGATTTGGCGCAATCTAACAGTTTTATGGCTGTTAACAACCTACTTGTAAGTTTGACTCACGAGTTGGGGATGCGTCCGGTTATGCCGCCCTTTTTACTTCCTTACTATTATTGTGACGACACCGAAGATGGTGGTATCAGTGCATTTGTTATTTGTGAAAATGGCGCGCATGTAACCATTCATACATTCCCGTATCGCCACTGTTATTTCGTAGACATTCTAACGGACAATTTTTGCACGGAAGAAGAAGCGATTCGTGTTATCAGCCAGCAGATATATGCAAGAAACATAAACACCATTGTGGTTGATCGACGCAATGACAACAGTCCTCCAAATACAATCAATTCCTCCTTAGATTTCGGGCCTCATTATATGATAACCATAGAGGATTTCGACGTGACCGCGGAGCAAATATTCAACTGGCTTGATAACATTGCCCCCAAAATCAATATGTTGCCTATTTCGCGTCCGTATGTTATTTACGACAAAACACAATCCCCGAAATTTATTTCAGGTGTCCTTGTAGTTGCTCAAAGTCACATTGCCTTTCATTACGACATTTTGGAACGCACTGCGAACATTGATATTTTTTCTTGTAGTTTTTTAGATGACGGTATTGTTGAATGCATAATGGAACAAACCTTTGGTGATAAACTTAAGATCGATTTATTTGCAAGAGGAAGCAAATATAAAAGTGCTATCCATCATGCTGAACAACACCATCACAATATCCGCATCAATCAGGCATGGCGAAATAATATTGATTAGGTCAAAATATTTGATGTGATATTCACAAATCCATTTTGTGTGTGCTAAACTACTTTTGTCTATGGTTTCTCTTTTCATAGATAAATCCTCCAATGTGTTTTATTCTTGACCGGCGGTCAAGGTATTCTAACACATTGGAGGATTTTTTTGTTCACCGATGAACCTCTTTTGAACCACGCGACTATCGCGTGGTTTTCTTTTTTACAACAAGCGGAGTGGGAAACCCCACTCCGCTGTTTTTTTAGAATCGAAACAATGTGAAGTTTTTGATGACCACGACCAAGGTATTTGCGACGGTGGACATCATCTTGATGAAGATATCGAGTGCGACGCCGACCACATCTTTACGGGTATCACCGACCGTGTCGCCCGTGACCGCGGCTTTATGCGCGGCGGAGCCTTTGCCGTGACCCTCGATTGCGCCGCTTTCGATGTGCTTTTTCGCGTTATCGAATGCGCCGCCCGAGTTTCCCATGAAGATCGCGCGCGGGATTGCACAGACGGTTGCACCGACCAGGATACCGCCCACGAACTCGACCCCGAACAGGAAGCCGCCCGCAATCGGGATGAGGAGTGCGAGCATGGACGGGAGCAGCATTTTCTTAAGCGCATGACGTGCCGCCATTTCAACACAGCGGTTGTACTCGGGCTTGACCGTGCCCTCCAAAACGCCCGGGACAGAGAGTTGGCGGTCACCTTCCGCCGCCATGAGGCGCGCGGATTCGATGGTATTATCGGTGAGGAGTGCGGAGAAGTACTCGACCAGCGCGCCGCCGATAAGTGCGCCCGCAACCACGATGAAGGATGCCATATTGAGTACGGGGGTACCCGAGGAATAGTTTCCGACATATGCGGTGATGAGGGAGACGGTTGCGAATGCGGCGGAGCCGATTGCAAAGCCTTTTCCGATTGCCGCGGTGGTATTGCCGACCGAGTCGAGCTTATCGGTAATCACGCGGACAGACGCATCCAGATGGCAGGATTCCGCAAGCCCGCCCGCGTTATCCGCAATCGGGCCGAATGCATCGATGGAAACGGTCGTTCCGACGAATGCGAGCATCCCGAGAGAGGAAATCGCGATGCCGTAAGTACCGCAGATGATACCCGAGACCACAAGCGCGATTCCGATGAGAAGAATGGGTGCGAGGCAGGAACGGGAGCCGATTGCATCGCCCTTGGTGATGACAAAGCTTTCGCCTTCCTTTGCCATGTCCGCCAAAACCTTGGTGGGCTTGAAGTCTGCGCTGGTGTAGTACTCGGTGATAGAGCCGATTGCGATGCCGCAGACGATTCCCAAAACACTTGCAATCCACGGGCTGAGCCAACCCAGACGGAAGCCGTCAATCGTGAGTCCGCCGAAGATGAGATATGCCGCCGCGAGACCGATAACAACTGTGAGACCCGCGGAAATCCAAGTTGCGAGGTTGAGCTCGCGGGAGGGGTTATTGCCCATCTTACGGATTGCCGCGAATACAAGACCGAGGAGGCAGCCGAGAAGTCCGCCGCCTGCGAGGACGATCGGGAACATCGAGGTCGCGCTCATGATTTCCGCGCCCGCATTTGCGAAGTTGGTGACCGAAATCATGATTGCCGCCGCCATGGTAGCAACAAAACTCTCGAGCAGGTCGGAGCAGTTGCCCGCGATGTCGTTTACGTTATCCCCGATGAAGTCTGCCACAACGTTGGGAACACGGCTGTCATCCTCCGGCATATCGTGACGGATTTTCGCGAGGATGTCTGCCGAGATATCTGCCGCCTTGGTATAGTTACCGCCCGCGACACGGTTGAACATTGCAACCATGGAGCAGCCCAGCGAGTAGGTGGAAATACGCATGATACTCGGGTTGCATGTTAGATTTGCCAGAAAGCCGCTGCCGACCGCGTTCGGGTCAATGCCGCCCCAAAGAAGCAGGACTGCCAGAAGACCCAGCATACCGAATGCCTGCACGCTCAGGCCCGAAATACTGCCGCCGCAAAGCGCGACCTTGACGGTCTCGCCAATCGAGAGGGATTCGCGCGCTTTATTTGCGGTACGGACGTTTGCATAGGTTGCGCTCTTCATACCGAGAACACAGACCGCGCTGCTCATTGCCGCGCCGAACAGGAATGTGATCCCTGCGGTTTTTTCGATGAAAAGGGTGAAAATCAATGCGACAAGAATCGCAACAACCGAAATTGTTTTGTACTCGGTTTTCATAAAGGTGTTGGAGCCGCTTCGGATGATTGCTGCCATTTCCGACATCTCCGCTGTCCCCTCGTTCATACGGCGAATGCGCACGTAGTTGAACACCACATAAAAAAGGGCGAGCACGATAACGGAAAGCACGACTGCATAATACATGGGATGTGCCTCCTAATCATTGTTGTATTCCGTCGAAAAAACGAAACCTTCCTTATTATACAAAATAGTTTCAAAAAACGCAATAATTGTTAATTAATAAACACTTTTGCGTTACTTTTTTAACAAAAACTCGGCTTTGCTTTTCTGTGCGGAATGTGGTATGATGGTGGTGAGGTGAGCGGATGAGGATTTGCGATTTACACGTACATTCAATCTATTCGGACGGGACGGACACACCGCGCGAGCTGATTGACGCGGCGGTCGCGCTTGGGCTGAGCGCGGTTGCGCTGTGCGACCACAACACCGCGGACGGACTCCCCGCGTTTTTGGATGCCGCGAAGGACTCCCCCATTGAGGCGATTGCGGGGGCAGAGTTTTCGGTGGACTATGCGGGGCGCGAGTTACATCTTTTGGGGCTTTTTATCCCCGAGGAGGGGTTTTCCGAGGTGACCGCCCTGACAGAGGATGTGCAGGCGCGCAAGCGCGAGAGCAACAAGGCACTCATCTCCTCGCTGAATGCGGCGGGGTATTTACTGGATTATGACGAGCTTTGCGCTGCCACGCCGAATGGGAAATTCAACCGCGCGCACGTTGCCGCGCGTCTTGTCGCGCTCGGATACACCGAGTCGCCCAAAGCCGCGTTTGACACGCTGCTGCATCCGAAATTCGGGCATTACAAGGAGCCCGAACGCCTTGATTTTTTTGAGATGCTTGGGTTTCTCGGGCGGCTTGGCGCGGTATCGGTGCTGGCGCATCCGTTTCTCAATTTAACACGAAAAGCGCTTGAGACCCTCCTTCCGCGCGCAAAGGCGTGCGGTCTTGCGGGGATGGAGTGCTTCTACTCGGAATATGACGATACGACCGCCGCGGATGCCCTTGCACTCGCGAAACGGTTTGGGCTCTTACCGTCGGGCGGCAGCGATTATCACGGGGACAACAAACCGCATATTGCACTCGGGCGCGGAACGGGGAATTTGGCGATTCCGTACGAGTGGGCGGAGGCTTTGAAGAAACAACAGGCTTAGAGGGGTGATAGCATGGCAGAATTTGTTGCGGCAGAGTATAAAAAGTATTTGGAAGAAACAACCTCTTGCGACACCTGTGCGAAGGTGCCTTTGCGGGAAACGAATGAGTCGTACATTTTCATCAGTTATTCCCACAAGGATTACAAGAAGGTTTACAGTGATTTGGCGGACCTTTACGAAAGCGACATTCCTTTCTGGTACGACAGCGGACTGCCCGCAGGCAAAAACTGGGACGATGTGGTACGCGAGAAGATGACCGACCCAAAATGCGAAGGGATCATCTTTTATTTAAGCGAGAATCTGTTTTTGAGCCGCTCGATTCAGACCGAAATCCAAATCGCTTGCGGCAAAGACAAGGTGACCGCCCTTCCACAAACGAAGCGGAACTATTTTTGTGTGAATCTGACCGAGAAATCCCCGTCCAAGATTCTAAAATCGGTTTTTCCGATCAAGGAATTTTCGGACACCGAGGACGAGATGTCGGCGCAGCACGATTGGGTGCAGCTCCTCACAGAAGCATTTCCCGACAAGGCGACCTATCTCTCCTTCTCCAACCCGTACCACAAAGATGATTTGGTGCAGCAGATTGGGGTCAATTTCGGAATTGACCCGAACTACAATCCGTTTGATTTCGGAGGTGCCATCTTCCGTTCCGGACACGGTGTGATTGAATTTCGCTCCGGCGCGGTGTACGAAGGCGAATGGGCAGACGGGCGGTTTAGCGGACACGGTACGATGACCTATCAAAGCGGCGCGGCCTACACCGGCGAGTGGAAAGACGGCGCGTTTAACGGTCACGGCACATTCACCTTCCCCGACGGCGCTTCGTATGTGGGCGAGTGGAAGGACGATAAAAAGAACGGAACAGGGACCCTCGTCTTCCCGAACGGGGCGGTCTACGAGGGCGGCTGGAAGGACGATTCCTTCCACGGCTACGGCGTAATGACCTATCCCGACGGCGCTTCGTACCGAGGTGCATGGGTGGATGACGAAATGCTCGGTCACGGCACGTTCACGTATCCCGACGGCGCGGTCTACGAGGGCGAGTGGAAGGGCGACCAAAAAAGCGGCCGCGGCACATTCACCTTCCCCGACGGGTCTGTGTACGAGGGCGATTGGGAGAACGATTTGTTCCACGGTCACGGCAGGATAACCTATCCCGACGGGGCGGTGTACGCGGGTGCATGGGCAGACGACCAAAGAAACGGTCACGGCACGTTCTCCTTCCCCGACGGGTCTGTATACGAGGGTGAGTTTCAAAACAATTTATTCCACGGCCACGGCAAGATGACCTATCCCGACGGCGCGGTCTACGAGGGTGCTTGGGCAGATGACGAAAAAAACGGCCGCGGCAGGATGACGTATCCCGACGGCGGGGTGTATGAGGGCGAATGGACAGACGGCGTGTGGCACCGCCGCGGAGTCTACAACTTCCCCGACGGGAGAGTGTATGTCGGGGAATTCCAAAACGGAGACTTCCACGGAACGGGAACCTTCACCGTCCAAAGCGGAGAGACCTACGCGGTGCGGTTTGAGCACAATCAACTTGTTGAATGAAGAATTAAAAACGCTGTGTTTTCACACAGCGTTTTTTTCTTCGGTTTTGGAACACTCTGCCCAGAGGGTCATATACACCGAGATGGCGGTGGAATACGGAAGGACTCGGATTCCGAGGTCGGAGAAGGCGGTTGTGCTTTCATACACGTCTCCGTCCTTGACGTTTACCGCATACACGGGGATGCCGCGCGCTTTGGCGCGTGCGCAAAAGGCTTTGAAGGGGACACTTGCGGTGTTGAGGGTGGCGGAATGGTAGGGCTTTACGATGACCGCGCGAGTCGTCTCAAGCGAGTAGGAAAAACTGTCTCCTGGTGCGCTTGTGAGAAATAAAATCCCGCTCGTCTCGGAATAGCGCACCACTCCATGCGGCTTGGGGTTTGGATACTCCCCATGCACGGTGATGCGCCCGTCATAGGTGGCATACGGGACACCGTCCAGCGAGAACAACTCCGCGCTGCACTCCCCATGCGCGAGGAGACGCGAGGCGATGTGGAGGTCGGTTTTCTCCGCACCTTCGTTGCGGTGGCTGACGAACACCCCGTTTTGCCCTGCGCGGATAAGTTCCACCGCGGCTTCGAAATTTTGGTGACCGTTGGTGCGCGGATGGTCGAGCGGAAAATCCGCCGAGACCAGCACGATGGGGAGGGTGTCCCCAAAGGCATATTCCAGCGCGGCGGCGGTATACTGCAAGGTGTCGGTGCCGTGGGTGACAATGATGCCCGCGTACCCGTCATGCAACCGTGTTTGAATGGTCTCCTGCAAGAGATTTAGTTCACGGGAGGAGAGCTGCTCGCTCAAAACCGTGTAGGGCGCGCAGGTATCAAACACGGCGGCATCATAGCGCGACGCACGGATGAGGGTGTAGTTTGTTCGACTGTCTGTGCCGATGATACCGTCTTTTGCGACACTTCCGATTGTGCCGCCCGTAAAAATAACCAAAATCTTCATAACAATCACCAAGGCTCAGTATATCATATTTCATTGATTTCCGCAACGTATCGTGATATACTGATTGCGGAAGGAAGGATTTTGATGAAACAGATGCGTCCGACTCGCCGTTTGGTTTATGCGGCGGTGTTTTTGGCACTTGGATATTTACTCCCGTTTGTGACCGGGCAAATCCCCGAAATCGGAAAAATGCTCTGCCCGATGCACATCCCCGTGCTGCTGTGCGGATTTGTGTGCGGCGGAGCGTACGGACTTGCGGTCGGGATTCTCACACCGCTTCTCCGCTCGCTCACCTTGGGGATTCCCGTCTTCTTCCCGTCCGCGCTGTGCATGGCGTTTGAACTCATGGCATATGGCGGAACGGCGGGGCTTTTGCACGCAAAATTACCGCGCACCAAACCCATGCTTTGGGTTTCGCTCATCCTCGCCATGATTGTGGGGCGGCTGGTATGGGGCGCGGCAATGGCGGTGTGTCTGGGGTTGGAATTCGGGCTTTCCGCATTTCTTGCGGGCGCGGTGACAAACGCGCTTCCCGGAATTGTGATCCAGCTTGTTTTGGTGCCGATTTTGGTGCTGGTATTGGAGCGTGATTCGGTATGACACGGTTTGAATCGATGCGCGGCATCCTCGCGATTGAGGGTGGAAGCGCGTCGGGCAAGACCACACTCGCGCAGGAGCTTGCCACTTGTTTCGGCTGCGCGGTGGTGCATATGGATGACTTTTTCCTGCCGTTTGAGGCAAGGCGCGGCGACGGGAATATCGACCGTGCGCGGTTTTTACGCGAGGTACTCCTCCCGCTTTCCAAAGGCGAGGCGTTTGACTATATCGCCTTTGACTGCAAAACGCAGACCTTCCGCGCCCCGATTCGCATCTCCCCCACCCCGCTTGCGGTTGTGGAGGGCGCGTATTCCATGCACCCCGATTTTCAGCGGTTTTACACCCATTCGCTCTTTCTCACGGTGGAGAAAGACGTGCAGAGGAAACGGATTCTAAACCGCCCGAATGCAGAGGATTTCTTCACAAAATGGATTCCCATGGAGGAGGAATATTTCAAGGAATTTGAGATTCAAAGCAAATGTGAGATGATATTGTAAAAGACCAACCGAACGGTTGGTCTTTTCCTTTACATAAAGTTTGCAAATATGCCTGCGAGCAGGACGGTGAGAATGCCCGAGAGAGCGATGGAGAGACCACTCATTGCGCCCTCCACCTCGCCAAGCTCCATGGCTTTGGTGGTGCCGATGGCGTGGGAGGAGGAGCCGATTCCAATCCCCTTTGCGACCGGATGTGTGATGCGGAAGAGACGGCACACGCCGACCGCGAGGATGTTTCCCACGATACCGGTTACGATGATGACCGCGACCGTGATGGAGACATAGCCGCCAAGCTCCTCGGAGACACCCATGCCGATTGCGGTGGTGATGGATTTGGGAAGCAGGGTGACGTACTCGGCGTGACCCAGACCGAAGAGTTTACAGAGGATGAGCACGCTTGTCATACTCGTGAGCGCGCCCGTGACGATGCCGACCGTGATTGCCGCCACGTTTTCCTTGAGTTTTTCAAACTGCTCATAGAGTGGGATTGCGAGGGCGACGGTTGCGGGGGTGAGCAGGAAGCTTAAATACTTCGCGCTCGCGTTGTAGGTTTCAAAATCAACTCGAAACACCAAAAGAAAGGCTACGGTGAGGACGATTGCGACCAGAAGCGGATTGAAGACGGCAAGCTTCAGTTTCTTTTTGAGGAGGACACCCACCCCGTAAAACGCGAGGCTCACAAGACTTCCGAAAAACACGGTGTTTTGGAAGAACTCAGTCATGCTTCTTGCCCCCCTTCTCTTTTAAGCGGATGACCGCCTGCGTGGCAGAGCCCGATGCCGCCATGACGATGACGGTGGTGAGGACCAGGATGGAGACATAGGGGATGAGCGCGGGGCGCAAAACCTCCCACGAATCCATCAGCCCGACCGCGGCGGGAATGAACATGACGGGCATGATTTCAATTAAAAATTTTCCCGCATCCCGCACCCATTCGAGTTTGACAATGCGAAACTGCAGGGCGAAAAAGAGCAGGATGATGCCATAGATGGAGGCGGGAATCGGAAGCGGGATGAGGTGGTTTAAAATCTCACCCGCAAACGAAACCGCAAGGATGATTCCGAATTGTTTTAAGTAGTGCAATGGATTCCCTCTTTTCGGATAGGATGGTTTTAGTTTAACACAAAACGACACCGATTTCAATCGGTGCCGTTTTTTCTTACTGTTTTTTGAAGTCGGCGTCCGCGTATGCGGAGAATGTTTTGATGAGTTCGATTTCCTTGGGGTCGTAGGGGCGGAGTGCGGGGCGGTAGAGGTCATGGAACCATTTGGTGAAGTCCCAATCGAGTGTGGGGTCGGCTTCGTATTTGTCCCAAATATTGTTCCACGGCTCATAGGTCTGGTACTTGCCTGCGACAAAGCCCCAGCAGGTGCATCCGATTTTTTCAAGGTAGAAGAGCGGATACATCTCCTGCACGTTATTGTGCATACAGCGTGCAAGCCACTCGGTGTTCAAGATGGGTCTGCCCAGTTCTTTGAGCATTGCGATGATGCGGATGTTCTCCTGATAGGAGTTATAGTTATGATAAGAAATCAAATCCGAGTGTTCCATCGCGTATTTCTGCAGCGGCGGAAGGTTTTCGAGCGAATCCAAACCCTCAAAGCTCCACAGACAGCAGGTCAGCGGCTGGATGGGGTCAATCTCACGGATGATTTCAAAGAATTTGACCAAATGCGGCATGGTGAGATCCCCGCGGTTGCTGTTTCCCACCTCGTTGTACACATCCCAAACCGAGATGCGCTCATCGTTTTTATAACGCTCGACCACCTCGCGCACCATTTCGTAATGGCGCAGTGCGAGTTCGGGCTCGTCCATGAGATGATAGCCGACCGTGGAGAAGGTGCCGTGCTGAGAGACACGTCTGCCTCCGTGGTAGCCCCAATCGTAATGCTGCTCGCCGAGAGCGGGCTTTCTCCACTCGGGGGAAAGCGGCGGCATACAGTCGTTGCCCAACACCACGATGGCGGAGATGCCGTATTTTGCCGCGGTGTCGAGGTATTCGTCAAAGCGGTCAAAGAAGGTGTCATGCTCTTCTTCCCAAACCGTGTATTCCAGAATGATGCGGATGGTGTTAAACCCGGTCTCCGCGCAAAGCGCGAGCTCGCGGTCCGCGGTCTCCAGATGCTCCTCCCAATGGAGCGACTGCCACTGGTCGATACGGTTTGCGCAGTCACTTCCCATGAAGTTGCAGCCGCGCATCCACGGGCGCGCGTTATACCACTCCCAGGCTCTTTCTTTTGTCCATACCATAGAGATTCCCTCCTTTAATTTAGCATATCGTATTTATTTTGTTTCGTCAAGGCGTGTCTGTAAGGTGAGGGTCTCGCCCGACTCGATGACACGGCAGGCGCCGTTATTGAGCCCATCCACCGCGCCGCATTGCGGCTCGACACAGAGAAGCCCTCGCTCCCCGCGGGCATTGAAGAGCACCCAATGGTCAAACTCCTCGCTTGCGGTGTAGGTGTATTTCCCCACGGTTGCCACGTTTCCGCACGCGCGGTAGTACCCCGAGATGATTTTCCCCTTGGAGGCACTCCCCTTTGCATATCCTTGCTCCTGCGGTGAAAGGGGGACATAGCGCCCTGTCGGGATATGCACTTCGTCCTTTTCCTGACACGCGTCAATCGGGACGGTGAAGCGGTCGGGCTCGACAAATGTGGTGTGGAGCGCGAAGGTGACGGGCATCCGTCCGCTTCCGCTGTTTCGGATGCGGTAGGTCTGCACAAAGCCGCCGTCAAACGAATACTCCACCGTCAAAACAAACGGAAAGGGGTAAACCTCGCCTTTGTTTTCAAAGGCGAGGGTGATGGAGTTTTCGCTATGGCTCAATACCGAAAATTCCTTGGTGTGGACAAGTCCGTGCAGGTGCGCGCCGTTTAATTTCTCGTTTTTGAGGAGGTGGTACTCCTCGCCCTCGAAGGTGAAGCGCGCATCACGGGTGCGGTTTGCGGGGAGCAGGATGGGTGCGCCCTGCAAGTACGGATCGATATCCAAGCGGTCGGGGGTGACAAGCGGCACAAACACGTCCTTACCGCGATGGGTGAGTTTTACCACGTTGCCGCCAAACTCGGGTGCGACCTGCGCGCACCACTCCCCGCTTTTTATGGTATACAGAATCATTACAAGCTCCCCTTGACCGAGTCAAACGCGAAGATGCGGAAGTCATAGGGGTTGTATTCGCGTGCAACTCGGATGGTTGCCTCGGCGTCCGCGGTCTTGCCGTAACCGAGGAGTGCGAATGCCTTTAAGATTGCGCCGTCGGTGGTGTTGTTTTTGACAATGTCATACTCAAACGGCATGGGAGACGGAGAGCCGACACCGTAATAGGTGCGGAGGTCCGAATTTACAAGGAAGTTTTCCGCGACCGAAAGCATTTCATCAAGCACCGCATTTGCCTCCTCGACTTTTCCGAGTTTTTGGAGTGCGAGTGCGCGGAAGAGGGAGAGTTCGCTGACCGCGGCTTTGTAGATTGCGGCTTCTTCGTATGCCACGCTTGCATCCTCACCGAGGGTTTCGCAGAGTTTCCCGAGGAAGTAGAAGATATGCGCTTCCTGATTGAAGAAGGTCTTCGCCTCGCCGTAGGATTTCGGCATATTCACGCCGTCCAGATACGCATTTCTTGCCGCATCGGTTTTGCCCTCAGCCGCAAGCACGTTGCCGTACAGCACGTGCATCCAAGCATGCTGCTTGGTGAGTTTTCCTTCGCCGCCCTCATAGATATGGAAGCGCTTTGCCTTTGCAAGGTCGATTGCGCGCTTAAAGTCACCCGTCTGGGAAATCAGGGTGAGGCGGTCGAGGTAACAGTCATCGCGTTCCGCAAGCAGGTCGGGGTATTCGTCATAAACTTTGAGGCGCTCCTCCGGAGTGTAGTTCATGTTTTTAAGAAGCTGCTGATACTCGAGGAGGAGGCGCGGATCGTGCTTGTATTTGAGCGCATTTTCCATGCACGCCTTCGCGGTGGCTGCATCCCCCGCTTTGTCGAAGTAGTAGAGCGAGAGGTTGCGCCAAATCTTGCCGTGGGTTCTGTCACGGCGGATGCCTTCGTTCCAGATTTCCGCCGCTTCTTCATAGCGGAAGCGGTCGTAATAGAGGCTGCCCAGATAGTAGCACGCGTTTGCCGCGGTGTTGTCGCGCGCGATTGCCGCCTTCAGCACCGCGATGTCGTCTAAGCTTGACGGGAAGCAGTAGCCGCTGTCCATACCCTCTGCGGTCTTGATGAAGCTGTCATCACCCGTGAGGTATGCACGGTAGTACTCGACCAGCGGAGACTCGCCCTTAAAGAAGTCCAGCGCGTAGAGGGCATCCTCAAAAAGTCCTGCCTGCATATAGTCGCGCACCACGTCGAGGATGTTTTCCGCCTTCACCGCAAATTGGGAAATCAGCGCGGAGGTATCCTCCACATGGGAGTTTTCAATCATTGCAAAGAGGTCGAGCTTATCGTCGCTCTCGCTCTTTTTCACACATCCGAGTTTGCGCAGGATTGCATTTTTGAGGTTCTGCGCTTTGGTATGACCGTAGTTGAGGCCCAAGGATTCATCCAGCTTGCGGAGTGCTTCCGTATATTCGCCGTTTTTCGCATCCATGCAGGCAAGCTCGAACATGGCGGCACTTCTGTGCGCATAGTTCCAAGCCGCTTTGTAGAGGATGTCGTATGCCTCCTTCTCTTCCCCGAGGTAGGAAAGTGCGAGACCTTTTAAGTAGAATGCCTCGGTGTCGGTCGGATGCTCGTTGCGGGAGGTCAGACGGCGGATTGCCACATCACAGAAGCGGACACAGTCTTCAAAGCGTCCGTTTTTGAAGGAGAGGCGCGCCATGGAGGTGTTGCAGCGGATGTCGCCCGCGTCACGGCGGATGCCTTCCATGTAATAATCCTCGGGGCGGTAGTTATGCTGCTTGTACTGTTCGAGATGGTAGCCGTTGATGTAGAGTTCTTCCACGGTTTCAATCTCCGAGGGGCGCTTGACCGGAAGTCTCGGCTCAATCGGGGTCTTCTGACCGCGGACGTACGGGGTGTAGGAAACCAGCAGCTTGCCCTCCGCACTCATGAGCGAGACCGTGATGTCTTCAAAGGCTGCATCGGTATCGAGCGTCTTCATATAGGAAACGTCGGGGGTCATGGTGCAGGTCTCGGTAAAGAGGACCTTGTCCTTGGCGGCGACGCGCACGGTCGCGTTTTCAAACTTGCCCGTCACGTTAAAGCCGAAGAAGATTCCGCCCTCGCGCGGCTCTAAATTCATTGCCGCATCAATGGTGGCGTTTTTCACCTCACCGATGTCACGAATCGGGTACCAATACTGCTCAAATTCACGGGATTCATACGGCGCAATCCAGGTAAAGTCGGGCTGGTTGTCGGTATAAACACCGGTCATCAGCTCGATATACGGGCCGTTTTCGTCGGTTAAGTTGTTGCACCACATATCACCGAAGTCACCGATGCCCCAGTGCCACATCTTCTTACCCGGGGAGATGTGATGGTTTGCGACGGTTGCGATACCCTTCTTGATGCCCACGTCATAGCCTGCGATGAAGTCCATATCGGTCTGACCCTGAGAAATCAGGTAAGAGGACGGGACCTTGACCGCATCGTAATGGGACAGGTCGGTACCTTCCCCGAAATCATAGGGACGTGCGGTTTTGTACACACCCTTTGCAATCGGCCAGGACATGACCGCGCGGCGGTCGTGGTCATTGACCCATTCACAGTCGGGCGGGAAGATGGTGCGGTAGTCGTTGTTGACCGGGACCGCGAGGTTTGCCCACCACATGAAAAGCTGCGGCATTGCGGTACGGTTATACACGCGCACCTTTGCCTTGATGTAGCTTCTGCCCTCATCGAGTGTGATGCCTGCCATACCCTTCATTCTGCCAAACGGCTCGACTTCACCCGTCCAGACGGTTTTTCCGCCGTCTTCGTTTTCCTCGATGACCGCTTCCAGCGGCATATAGGTGGTGGGGCGATGGTGCTGCGGCCAGTTGAATTCGATACCGCCCGAAATCCATGCGCCCGCAAGACCGACCAGCGCGGGCTTTACCACCTCGTTGTAATAGATAAAGTCATGCGCGCCGACCTTGTCGTAGCCACGCAGGATTTTGCCGCCGATTTCGGGCAGCACCTGAGTTTTGACGTATTCGTTTTCCAGATTGTATACGGTGTATTCCACATCCCGCTTTTCATCGGTGATGCCATCCGAATACGGAATCGGATAGAGTCTTCCCGATGCGCCCTGATACGGCTTGTTCTCGAAGAACATGGGAAGGTCATTTGCGGGCTTGGGAAGATAAGTCGGAATGATTTGTTTTGTTTTTTCGGCAGAAACGCTCATGACAAATTTCTCCTTTTAATTGTAATACGGTTTTATTATAGCGGGGAAATCCCCCTTCGGCAAGGCAAAAAAACGTGTGAAAAAATACGGATTTTTTTGATTGCGGTGCGCTTGCGAATGCGGTATAATAGGCATAGTAGGTGATAGCATGGTTGGAATTTTGCGCGATCCCAATTTCGCAAGCAGCCTTTGGGGGATGCATTTATACGAGAGCCTTGTGCGTGCGCTCAAGGACAAGCGCATCGCGTTTTGCGAGCCTGATTCGGTCTGCCCGCCCGACCTTGACGGCGTGTTCGTCATCGCCGCGGAACGGGAGTGGATCGAGTCGGTTTTGGTGCGCTTAAACGCGGGCGGACACCGTCCGATTTTGCTCTGCAACCAAGCCGAGCAGCTGCCCGGCTGTATTTACAGTTCGGTGTGTTCGGACTTAAACGCCTCGATGAAGGAGGTGCTTGAGAGTCTGACCCGTGTGGGAAAGAAGCGCATCGCACTCTACGGCGTCAATACCGACTCGGTTTCCGACCTTGGGCGTGTGGACAGTCTGTACGTTTGGCGTACCGAGGATACCGTGCTGCAGATTTTTCCGAATGAAGGCTCGCTGGAAGCGTGCTATGCGGCATTTTCCGAGCAGACGGACGTGTTTGACGCGGTTATCTGCTCGAATGACTTTGCCGCGGTGAGTTTGGTGCGGCGGCTCTCGAAAGAGGACCGTGCGCGGCTGACCGTTGTGTCTTGCTCGGCGTCTAAAATTTCGGACGCCTACCCCGAAATCCGCTCGCTCCGTATGAATTTCGACCGCTTCGGCCGTGCCGCGGTGTATCTCTACGAAACCCTTGCCAAGCACCCCTCGTTTTCCGAGCTTACGGTCAAGGTGGCGTGGACCTTTGAAGATGCGCGCACACCGTCAAAGGAGGCGGTCTCCCTCGCCCCGATTGAGGCGAAGGACCGATTCTACCAAGACCCCGAGCTTGCGGAAATGCTGATTGCCGAACGCCTGCTTTCGGTTTCCGACCCCACCGAACAGAGGATTCTCGACGGGCTCCGCCGCGGCGAGACCATCGAGCAGATTGCCGAGGCGTGCTTCCTCTCATCGGGAAGTGTGAAGTACCACATAAAGCGCCTTGTGACCGAGAGCGGCGCGCACGACCGCGAGCAGATGATTTCCCTGCTTGGGATGTATACAAACTGACTGTCCGTTTTATCGGACAGTTTTTTTGTTATACTTTGAATTGTTCAAAAACCGTTGACTTTTCGGGGAAATTATGGTATATTTAGCATAGTTCTTATACCATACCAAGAACTATGCAGGTTACTATGATAAGGTAGTACACCGCAGAGCACTAACGCCCCGCTTTCTGCGGGGCGTTATCTCTTTTCCTTCGAAGATTCAAAAACTGAAAGGGGTTTTCGTATGTATCCGTATGCAATCGGTCTTGACATCGGCGTTTCCTCTGTTGGTTGGGCGGCTGTCGCCCTTGACGAATCCGAGCATCCTTGCGGGATTCTCGATATGGGTTCCCGTATTTTCCCCTCGGCGGAGCACCCGAAAAACGGGGCTTCCTTGGCGCTTCCGCGCCGTGAGGCTCGTGGCGCGCGCCGTCGTCTGCGCCGCCACAAGCATCGCAACGAGCGGATTCGCAATCTTCTGCTCTCGCAAGGGATTCTCACAGAGGCAGAACTCACGCATTTGTATGACGGGGTGCTCTCCGACATTTATGCGCTCCGCGTACGCGCACTTGACGAGGAGGTTTCCGCGCAGGAATTTGCGCGTATTCTCATCCATATCTCTCAGCGCCGCGGATTTCGTTCCAACCGTAAATCCGGGGTCAGCAAAGAAGACGGTGAGCTGCTGAGTGCGGTAAACGAAAACCTGGAGCGGATAAAAGAAAACGGCTACCGCACGGTTGCGGAGCTGTTCTTGAAAGACGAAATCTACCGTGAAAACAAACGGAACAAGGGCGGCAAGTACATCTCGACCGTGAGCCGCGATATGGTAGCGGACGAGGTGCGCGCGATTTTTAAATCCCAGCGCGGATTCGGTTCTTCCTTTGCGAGTGAGGAAATCGAAGCCGCGTATTTGGAGATTTTACTCAGCCAGCGTTCGTTTGACGAGGGTCCGGGCGGCGAGAGTCCGTACGGCGGAAACCAAATTGAGAACATGGTGGGCAAATGCACGTTGGAGCCCGAAGAGATGCGCGCGGCAAAAGCCACCTACTCGTTTGAGTATTTCAATCTCTTGGAGCGCATCAATCACATCCGTCTGGTCACAAACACCGCGAGCATCCCGCTCACGGCAGAACAGCGCGCCGCTATCGTTTCTCTTGCGCACAAAAGCGCGAATCTGACCTATGCAAAGCTCCGCAAGGAGCTCGGCATTTCCGAAGAATTTTCCTTCAACATGGTGCATTACACCGCGGAGATGACACCCGAAGATGCGGAAAAGAAGGAAAAATTCTGCTATCTCAAGGCGTACCATGAAATGCGCGTAGCGTTCGACAAGCTCTCAAAGGGGCATATCGCCACACTCTCCACCGCGCAGAAGAATGCAATCGGGCGCGCGCTTTCCCTCTACAAAACCGAGGAAAAAATCTGCGATGCGCTGAAAGACTCGGGACTCACCGCAGAGGAAATCGCGTGCGCAATCTCCATCGGCAGTTTTTCCAAATTCGGGCATTTGTCGGTCAAAGCCTGCGACAAGCTCATCCCCCATCTCGAAGCGGGCATGAATTACAACGATGCTTGCGCGGCGGCGGGATACGACTTCAAGGGTCACAGCGGCAAGGAGCGTTCCACCCGTCTGCACCTGACCGATGAGGATTTGGAATCGGTTACCAGTCCGGTTGTGCGCCGTGCCATCTCGCAGACCGTGAAGGTGCTCAACGCCATCGTCCGTGAGCGCGGAAGCGCGCCGACCTTTATCAACATCGAGCTTGCGCGCGAAATGGCAAAGGATTTCGGCGAGCGCACCAAGCTGCGCAGGGATATGGAATCCAACCGCGCACGAAACGAGCGCGCACTTGAGCGTATCAAAACCGAATTCGGAAAGCGCAACCCGACCGGTCTTGATTTGGTCAAGCTCAAATTATTCGAGGAGCAAGGCGGGGTTTGTGCCTATTCGCAGAAGCAAATGTCACTTGAGCGCATCTTCGATACGGATTACGCGGAGGTTGACCACATTATCCCGTACAGCATCAGCTTTGACGATTCGTATAAAAACAAGGTGCTCGTGCTTTCCAAGGAAAACCGTGACAAAGGAAACCGCCTTCCGATGCAGTATTTGAGCGGTGAAGCGCGTGACCGTTTCATCGTTTGGGTCAATGCGTGTGTCCGCGATTTCAAAAAGCGCCGCAATCTCTTAAAAGAGCGGATTACCGAGGAAGACCGCAACAAATTCAAAGAACGCAATTTGCAGGACACCAAGACCATGTCCCGTTTCCTGCTCAATTATATCAATGACCGTTTGGAATTTGCACCGTCGGACAAACGGAAAAAGCGCGTGACCGCGGTAAACGGCGCCATCACCTCATACATCCGCAAGCGTTGGGGCATCTCAAAGGTCCGCGCAAACGGAGACTTGCACCATGCGGTGGATGCGGTGGTCATCGCCTGCACCACCGACCGTATGATTCAGGAAATCAGCCGCTATGCCGCACTTCGCGAATGTGAGTATCTGCAGACCGAGGAGGGCAGCTTCGCGGTGAATTCCGCAACCGGCGAGGTACTCCGCAGATTCCCCTATCCGTGGGAATGGTTCCGCAAGGAATTGGAAGCAAGGCTGACCGATGACCCCGCCCGTGTCTTAAATGATTTGAAGATTCCGCTGTATCGCGAGGTGGGATTCCCCGCTCCCCTCTTCGTTTCCCGTATGCCGCAGAGAAAAGTCACCGGTGCGGCGCACAAGGAAACAATCAAGAGCGCAAAGGCGCTCTCGGAAGGGCTTGCGGTGGTCAAGCGTCCGCTCACCGATTTGAAGCTGAAAGACGGCGAAATCGAAAATTATTATATGCCGGAAAGCGACCGTCTGCTCTATGAAGCGCTTCTTTCCCGCCTCATCGCATTCGGCGGAGATGCAAAAAAAGCATTTGCGGAAGAATTCCGCAAGCCGAAGGCGGACGGAAGCCCGGGTCCCATCGTCCGCAAGGTCAAGCTTACCGAACCGACCACTCTGAACGTCAAGGTGCATGACGGACTCGGCATTGCAGACAATGGCGGTATGGTGCGCATCGACGTATTCCACGTGGAAAACGACGGGTATTATTTCATCCCCATCTACACCGCGGATACCTTGAAGGCGGAGCTTCCGAACAAGGCGTGTACACGTGGATATGCATACGCCGATTGGAAAGAAATGAAGGAAGAGGACTTTCTCTTCTCGCTCTACCCGAACGATTTGATTCGGGTGACCTCTTCCCGTATGCTAAAGCTCACCAAAGCACAACCGGAGAGCGACCTTCCCGATTGTTACGAGACCGAATCCGAGTTCTTGTACTACACTGGTGCTGATATTGCAACTGCAAGTATAAGCACCTATACACATGACGGTGCGTACCGTAGTAGGGGCCTTGGCATCAAGACACTCGCAAATTTCGAGAAATACACGGTGGATGTTTTAGGGCGTTATCATAAGGTTTCCAAAGAACCGAGACAACGCTTCGTTCGAAAGTGAGGGAGAAACGATGGCATTTCGCAATGTGATCATTGAAAGCCCCGCTCGCATTTTCTTAAAGCAAACCCAACTCTGTATCGAAACCGACCGCATCCACTCGGTTGCGGTCGAGGATCTCTCTGCGATTTTGCCGGAAAACAGACAAAGCTCCATCACAACAGCCGCACTGTCCTACTTGGGACAGTGCGGCTGTGCTGTTTTTGTCTGTGACGAAAAGCAGTATGAATCCATCGATATCTTGTTTGGTGCACTTACCTCTGCGGATGAGCCGTTCCATTGCGAACAACTCTCGATTTTTTAGCGAAACGGCAGAGATTTTGCCCCTTACACAAGAATTTCGGACAGAAAAAGTCCCCCAAATGCATTGCAATCGGGGGACTTTTCGGTGGTCTATTATACCATACCAAGAACCACCAGGGAACTACAACAGTGAAGCACGGGGAGTGGAAAGGAAAGCCATTATACCATACCAAGAACCACCAGGGAACTACAACTCGACGCCACGCGGTTGAGCACGACCTCGCATTATACCATACCAAGAACCACCAGGGAACTACAACATACGGGTCAACGCTTGTCTGCGGAGTATAAATTATACCATACCAAGAACCACCAGGGAACTACAACTCCCGTACCGCTCTGTCCGTAAATCATTGTATTATACCATACCAAGAACCACCAGGGAACTACAACTACATGATGACCACAATGAACAAGACCTTGAATTATACCATACCAAGAACCACCAGGGAACTACAACAACTTTGAAATATCAGCCATTCGCACCACCATTATACCATACCAAGAACCACCGTGGCAAGAGCGGACGGTTGCGATTTTTCGGGGTTTGTCCTATTTTTTGGACAGATACTGTTGTAAAACCAAATAAATTCCGATATAATGGAGAAAACGGAGGTGGGGTTATGCCCAGAAGTGCAAATCAGAAATTGAAACTCTTGTATCTCGCGCAGTTTTTCCATGAGATGACCGACGAGGAGCATCCCGCATCGGTTGGGGACATCATCGGGTATCTTGCGAGTCTTGACATCAAGGCGGAGCGCAAGGCGATTTACGATGACATTGAGGCACTTCGGGTATTCGGGCTTGACATTGTGCAGGTGCGCGGGAAGGTCGGCGGATATTACGAGGGTGCGCGCGAGTTTGAACTGCCCGAACTCAAGCTTTTGGTGGACAGTGTGCAATCCTCCAAGTTCATCACACAGAAAAAGACCCTTTCGCTGATTCGGAAGATTGAGGCGCTTGCCAACAAGTTTGACGCACAACTTCTGCAGCGGCAGGTGTTTGTGCGCAATCGGGTAAAGAGCATGAACGAGAGCGTGTATTACAATGTGGACGATATTTCCGCCGCGATTACGACCGACCGCGAAATCCGATTCCGTTATTTTGAGTATGACTTAAACAAGGAGCGGCGCTTTCGCAAGGACGGCGGGTTTTACACCGCAAGCCCCTATGCACTCATGTGGGACGATGAGAATTACTACCTGCTTGCATGGGATTCCGAGGCATCTCTTTTGAAGCACTACCGTGTGGACAAGATGACCCAGATTTCCATTCTCGACACCCCGCGGGCGGGGAGTGAGGCGTTTGAGGCGGTGGATATGTCCGCATATTCCAAGAAGGTATTCGGGATGTTCCGCGGTGAGGAGACACGGGTAAAGCTTCGCTTTTCAAACCATCTTGTGAGCGCGGTCATCGACCGATTCGGGAAGGAAATCGTCATCACGCCCGACGGGGAGGAGCATTTCACCGTCTATCTGGATGTGGTGGTCTCTCCGCAGTTTTACGGCTGGCTGTTCGGATTTGGTCGGGAGGTGGAGGTCCTCTCCCCCGCGCACGTGCGCGACGGCATGAAAACAAAACTTTCGGAAAATATCGCACTCTACGAATAAGCGCTTGCGCATGGTTTTTTTTGCTTGTTCATAATTTTTTTACATTTCCTCTTGCAAAATTTGTCAAAATCATGTATTGTATTTGTGTAGGATTCGCCACATGTTGTGTTTTGTAACATTGCAAAACAGAACATATGGGGAAAACAAAAATTTAAAGAGAGGGGTTTTCTAAGCTATGTTTAAGCTCAAGGAAAACAACACTACGGTCAAGACCGAGTTTTTGGCAGGTCTGACCACCTTCATGGCAATGGCATACATCCTGTTTGTCAACTCGGGTATGTTTGCTGAACTCGGCGTTGTTTCTTACAACGCAATCTACATCGCAACCGCACTTTCCGCAATCGTGGGCACCGTCCTGATGGGCCTGCTCGCAAATCTGCCGCTTGCTCAGGCATCCGGCATGGGCCTCAACGCATTCTTCGTTTACACGGTTTGCTTTGGTTTCGGCCTCTCCTACGCGAATGCACTCGTTCTGATTTTTGCTGAGGGTCTCCTCTTCATCTTGCTGACCGTCACCGGTCTGCGCAAAATCATCTTCGAGTCCATCCCGAAGGCTGTTCGCGTTGCAATCCCGGCAGGTATCGGTCTGTTCATCGCATTCATCGGTCTGCAGAACGCAGGTATCGTTGTCGGCGATGCGGCAACCAAGGTCAACCTTGTTTCCATGAACCTGATGAAGCCGGAAGTTTCCATCGGCACTCTGTTCCCGGTTGCAATCACCCTCCTCTCCCTCATCCTGATGGCGGCTCTCTCCGCTAAGAAGGTCAAGGGTGCTGTTCTGTGGGGTATCCTGGGCGGCTCCGTTCTCTACTATGTCCTGGGCTACATCCTCGGCGGTCTCGGCTGGATGGAATTTGCGGGCATCTCCCTTGCAAACGCAAATCCGCTCGCTGCATTCCAGGAATTCGGCCAGATGTCCTTCGGCAAGGTCTTTACCGAAGGCTTCGACTTCTCCGCATACATCGCATCCCACGGCAGTGCAAACCTGTGGCTCACCATCATCACCACCTCCCTTGCATTCTGCATGGTTGATATGTTCGACACCATCGGCACCCTGTACGGCGCTTGCTCTCGCGGCAACCTGCTGACTGCGGAAGGTGAAGTCCCGAACATGAACAAGGCAATGCTGGCGGACGCGATTGCTACCACCACCGGTGCAATCCTCGGTACCTCCACCGTTACCACCTATGTTGAATCCTCCGCAGGTACTGCGGAAGGCGGTAAGACCGGTCTGACCGCGATGTTCACCGCTCTGTTCTTCTTCATCGCAATGTTCTTCACTCCGGTCGCTTCCCTCATTCCGGGTGCTGCTACCGCGGCTGCTCTGGTTTATGTCGGCGTTCTGATGATGAACTGTGTTAAGGATATCGACTGGATCTCTGCGGACAGCGCTGTTCCGGCATTCCTGACTCTGGCAATCATGCCGTTTACCTACAACATTTCCTACGGTATCGCATTCGGTATGCTTTCCTACATCGCAATCAAGCTCTTCTCCGGTAAGATCAAAGAGACCAAGCTCACCACTTGGATCATCGCACTGCTCTTTGCAGTCATGTTCTTCACCACCCATTAAGAGTTCAAACCCACAAGGCGTCTGTCGATTGACAGACGCCTTGTTTTTTTGGTAGAATAAAGAAAAAACTCCAAGGGGGTTTCCGATATGAATCCGAATTCACTCAACCGTATCGTGGTGAAGGTGGGCACATCCTCGCTCACGCACCCGACCGGTGATTTACATTTACGGAATATGGACAGACTTGTCCGCGCGATTTCCGACCTGAAAAACGAGGGGTACCGCATCATTCTGGTCACCTCGGGCGCAATCGGGGTCGGGATGAGTAAACTGGGGATGAAGACACGTCCCGAGGACATCCGCTTAAAGCAGGCGGCCGCCGCGGTGGGACAATGCGAACTCATGCACATTTACGATAAGCTGTTCTTGGACTACGGAACGGTGTGCGGTCAGATTCTCTTTACCCATGACGACATTGACAGCATCACCCGTCGCGAGAGTTTGGTGAATACGCTTGAGGCGATGCTTGAGGTGGGCGCGATCCCGGTCATCAACGAAAATGACGCGGTGGGTGTGGAAGAAATCCTGTTCGGTGACAACGACTCGCTCTCCGCGGAGGTTGCGGTACTCGCAAACGCCGACCTTTTGGTGCTCTTTTCCGATATTGACGGGCTTTACGACAAAGACCCGCACAAATTCCCCGATGCGAAAATCATTCCGCGTGTGACCGAGATTGACGATGCGCTCTACGCCCTTGCGGGCGGTGCGGGAAGCCGCCTCGGTACGGGCGGTATGACCACCAAACTGCACGCGGCGGAAATCGCAATGAAGCATTCGATTCCCATGGTGATTACAAACGGCACCCGTTTTGACGCGCTCTACGAGATTGTGGACGGCGAGATTGCGGGGACTTTGTTCGAGCAAGAATAATCCGCGCTCCGTTTTCATAGAATTTTGAAAACGGAGGGATGCGCGATGCGGAAATTACCAAAGACTCAAATCATTCTGATTCTATGCCTTGCGGTGGGGCTTCGCGCTCTGCCCGTGCGCTCGATTCCGCAGGTGTTTTCCCGCATCGGCGCGCAGGAGGAATTTCTCTCGGAGACCCTCCGCTCCCAGTTGGGTGAGACCTCGCCCTTCACTCCGCCCTCGCTCATCCCCGCGCATGAGGAGGAGGAAGCACCGATTTCCGCGTGGGAATTTTCCCCACCGATTGCGGAAAACGTGCATCCCATCAAGGCAATTCAAATCAATCCCACCTCACCGAGCGGGTATGTGACCCACGGGAACATTTACCTCAAAAACGATTCCACCAAAACCATTGACCTCAAATCCTATCTGGCGGCGCCCCTCCCCTTCACACTTTCGGGAGACGGGCCGCACGTCCTCATCATCCACACACACGGGAGCGAGTCCTATTTCCCCGAGGGGCGGGACACGTACACGCCCGACGATGTGGAGCGCACAAGCGACAAGAACTACAACGTGGTGCGTGTGGGGCGCGAAATCAAGGAGGTTTTGGAGAGTCGGGGGATTTCGGTGGTGCATGATACGAATTTATACGATTCCCCTTCGTACAACGGCTCGTACACACGCGCGCTGGACGGGATTCGCCGCGCGCTTCAAGCATATCCCACCATCGCGGTGGTGCTCGACATCCATCGCGACGCGATGACCGCGCAGAACGGGGTGAAGTACAAAACCTCGGCGGTGGTGGACGGGCAGACCGCGGCACAGATGATGCTGGTCATGAGCACGGGTGAGAGCGGACTTTCCCATCCCAACTGGCAGGAGAATCTCAAACTGGGCATCAAGCTGCAAGGTCGCCTTGCCGACAAGTACCCGGGGCTGATGCGCCCGATCAACCTGCGCAAAGACCGATTCAATATGCACGCGACAAAGGGCTCGCTCCTCATCGAGGTGGGAACGAGCGCAAATGCACTCAGCGAGGCACTCCGCGCGGCACGTCCCCTTGCCGAAGAACTCGCGGAACTGTTAAAGGAAGTGAAATCATGACTTGGACCTGCTTGAATCCAACCGAAATCATCATGAAAGACGGTGCGGTACGCGGATACAATTTCCGCGCGCTCGGACGTCACGCGCTTTTGGTGTGCGGCAAAACCTCCGCGCGCATTTGCGGTGCGCTCGACGATGTGCGCGAGGCACTTGTTCTGCAGGGTGTGGATTACACGGTGTTTGACCGTGTGGAAAATAACCCGCGTGTGGAGACCTGCTTTGAAGGCGGGGCGATTGCGCGGGATGTGGGTGCGGATTTCGTGGTCGGAATCGGCGGCGGCTCGCCGCTTGATGCCGCAAAGGCGATTTCTGCATTTGCCGCGCAGAAATTTTCCTCCCCCGAGGAGATTTATCGGGGTGTGGATGCCGCGCTTCCCATCGTTGCGGTGGGAACAACCGCGGGCACGGGCAGTGAGGTGACCCAGTACGCGGTCCTCACCGTGTGCTCGGCGCAGACCAAGATGACCGTGAAAAGTCCCCTGCTCTTCCCGAAAGTCGCGCTCATGGACCCGAAATATACCGCAACCCTTCCCTTACCGCTCACGGTTTCCACCGCGGTAGATGCGATGAGTCATTGTATCGAGGGGTACTGCTCGGTGCGGGCGAGCGCGTATACCGACGCGATTGCACTCCGCGCACTGCGGATGCTCGCAAATAACTTGGGGAAACTGCGCGCAGGCGAGCTAACGGATACGGTACGCGAGGAGCTTCTCATGGCTTCCACCATGGCGGGGCAGGTCATCGCGCAGACCGGGACAGGCTTTGCCCATGTGCTGGGGTATATGCTCACCTTCTTTGAAGGGGTACAGCACGGCGAAGCGAATGCATGGTTTTTATCCGATTTTGTCGAGGTGATGGCATCCATGCGTCCCGACAAGGCAAATACGGTGCTTCGCGCGCTCGGGCTTTCCTCCACCGATGAAATGCGCGCTTATTTCGCAGACCTCTTCCCCAACCGTCCGCATTTGACACACGCGCAGGTGGAACGGTTTACCGAAATCTCCTCCCGCTCAAAAAGTCTCGCAAATTCGGTCGCGGCCATCGGAACGCGTGAGGTGGAGCAACTTTTCTCCCAATTTGCGGATTAACACTTGCATTGCGCGAAAATTTCGTGTATACTGTTTGAGTACGGTTTGCCGTATTCACTCATACGGTGCAAGAAATTTCGGGCACCGCAACAGGACATAACGAGCGTCCCTGCTCGTGCATGATAACAAGCGGCAAACTCCTTCGTTTGAAGGGTTGCTATATACGGAGATGTATCGAAGAGGTCATAACGAGCTCGACTCGAAATCGAGTTGTCCTTAACCGGGCACGTGGGTTCGAACCCCACCATCTCCGCCAAAAAGGAAGACACCCTTTGGGGTGTCTTTACTTTGTGTTTTGGAATTGTA
>JAZQIE010000058.1:0-22506 GCA_045540975.1 Eubacteriales bacterium | reverse complement strand
CCTCACCGGTATCAATCAAATGACATGAAGCCTGAAACGTACCAACAAAATAAGTGTTTCCTATGATTCTGAAAGGCTCCATTTTCCCTTCCCAAGGATTCACTATTTTTCTTCTTTCGAACATATCAACACCTCTTAGCTTTAATTTTTCTTATGATCTCGTCACCAACTTCACTGGTGGTGTTATTTCCTCCTAAATCTGCTGTACGCACTTTTTCCTCACAAAGCACTTCTTCAATGCAATCGATAATCTTCTTTGCCCAATCGGCATATCCAAAGAAATCAAGCAGCTGGCTTGCTGACCACACGGTTGCCAAAGGATTCGCTTTCTGTTGACCTGCAATATCAGGTGCAGAACCGTGAATTGGTTCAAACATCGAAGGAAACTCTCTTTCGGGATTTAAGTTTGCACCGGCAGCCAGTCCCATTCCACCTGCAATTGCAGCACCCAAATCAGTAAGGATATCGCCAAACAAGTTCGAGGTTACTACAATTTCAAATCTCTTTGGATCCTTAATCATAAACATACTTGCGGCATCTACCAGGTAAGAATAGGTTTTAACCTCCGGATATTCCTCTCCTATTTCTTTAAAAATCTGATCCCAAAAAACCATAGAGTAATTAAGTGCATTGGCTTTGCTTATACTCGTAAGCGTCTTGCCTTGTGATTTGGCAAGTTCATATGCATAGCGAATAACTCGTTCGCAACCTTTCCGTGAAAACACACCATCCTGAATGACAACTTCGTTTGGCTTACCTTTAAACAGCCAACTACCGCTACCAGCATATTCTCCCTCAGTATTTTCACGGACGAAAATCATATCAATGTCTTTCGGAGTCACATCCTTTAAGACATTTGGTGCTCCTTTTAAAAGTTTTACAGGACGGAGATTTATATACTGGTCAAAACTTTTTCTTATAACTAAAAGTAAATCCCAAAGTGAGATATGGTCAGGAACACCCGGTGCACCTACAGCACCTAAAAATATTGCGTCAAACTTTTTTAACTGTTCTATCCCATCATCCGCCATCATTTTTCCGTTTTCTTTGTAATAGTCACAACCCCACGGAAAATATGTAAAATCAAAGTCAAAGTTACCATCAATTTTTGCAATCTCTTTTAATACTTTAACACCTTCGTTAATTACCTCAGGACCTATACCATCTCCTGCTATCACGGCTATTTTATGTACGTTCATTTGTTTCCCCTCCATTTCCATTTATATCGTAACACCAATATTTATATTTGTAAAATACATATTTCGTTGACAAATATAGATTGAAACTATACAATGATTATGAGGTGAATTCATATGAACTTAAATCAGTTAAAGTATTTTTATACTGTATGCATACAAGGATCTCTTTCTTCCGCATCCGAAAGTCTCTATATATCACAGCCCTCACTTTCATCTTCGATAAAATCACTAGAAAAAGAATTTGGTGTATCTCTTTTTAATCGCCGTTACAAAGGAATGGAACTAACCGCAGAAGGAAAGCGACTGTTTGAAATGTGTAAGGATATACTCTCCCGCACTGAGCAGTTAGAAGACATTATGAAAGATCTAGGTAATGAACGCAACAAACTTCGGCTTGGTGTTCCGCCTATGATTGGTTCCATAATACTTCCACATATTTACCGTGATTTTTGCAAACTTTATCCCGATATCACTCTTGAAATTGTTGAAGATGGACGCAGTAGTCTTTTAAATAAACTTTCTGAAAATTATCTGGATATGATATTTTTGCTTCACAACAATTCACTTGATGGAAAATTTACCTCAGCAAAAGTAGCCCGTCTCGAAATTGTATGTTGTGCGTCAAAAGATAATGTAATTGCAAAATATAAATCGGTTACACCTCATCTTTTAAAAAACGCGCCTTTGGTACTATTTGAAAACAGTTTTTTCCAAACCGAAGAAATAAAAAAATGGTTTGCGCGCGAAAAGGCAACTCCGAATATTATTCTGCAAACAAAACAACTCTCTACTATGTTAACCATGATTTCAAACAATGTTGCTGCTGGATTTACTTTCAGAGAACTTGCCGAAACAAAAAAGGATTTCATCGCAATTCCTACAAAAAACCCCATGTATGCCGATGCAAGTCTTGTATGGAAAAAAGATTCATATTATTTTAGTTGCATGGACAAATTTAGAAAATATATTGATAATAAAAACATATTCGAAATTTATTAAGAAAGTCAATTTAGCGTAAATTAGAGCATGTAGTTCACATTTTCAAGCCCCTTAATATAAAAAAACATAAAAAAAAGACGCCCTGATGGACGTCTTTTTTTATGCCAGCCGGAGAAGGATTCGCTTTTCTGCGGAAAAGCCACGGCGGTTGAAACAGTCCGCCGGACTGTTTCCAAGAGCCGCCTTTCGAATCCGTCATCAGAATGCAAAAGAAAAAAGCACCCAAAGGGGTGCTTTTTTCTTTTGGCAGCCGGAGAAGGATTCGAACCCTCACAAACAGAGTCAGAGTCTGTCGTGCTACCATTACACAATCCGGCTAAACAACATTAGTTATTATACCCGATATTTTGAAAATGTCAACTGTTTTTTTCGAGTTTTTTCAAAAAAGCGGTGTCAGGTTTCTGACACCGCTCTTGATTAGCAGAAGACTTCTCCGTTTTCACACAACACTTCAACACGGTGAAACTCGGTAAAATCAGGAGATAATTCGGGTTGATACCGCTCAATCGCACGAAGTAAATAGTCGGGATTGAGCGAAACGGTATTCCCCGCAGCAAGGGTTGCATCCAGTTTGATTTGATTCTCACAAACAGAAACGTCAAGATTTCGAATCATAGGTGCAATGTCTGTTTCTACTTCCCCGCGCTTACTTTTTTTCAGCACGGTGAGTGATGCCGAGCTCAACAGCGCGGTCACGCCCGAAATGATTTCGTCGGTAAGCCCATTATCATACTCCATTGTCACAAGAAAACGTGCCGCACAGATTTCTTTCGGCTTCATCTTCTGTTCGTATGCACCGAGAAGACGAATCCCATCCGGAAGCACCGCATTCATTCGGGAGACGATTTCCTCCTCGGGAATGAGTTCCAACAAAACGAGGTCCAAATATTCACATTCGCTGGTATACCCCAGTGAGAGCGGCAACGCAATGGAAATATAGGCATGCGGATTAAAGCCTTCGGTATGCTTAGCCGGGAGTTTTGCGCGCGCGATTGCGCGTTGGAAGGTTCGCATGGTATCCAGATGCGAGATATACGCGGCGCGTCCGGTCTTAGAGAATTTGAAACGGAACTTATGCATCGCAAACACCTCCGTTAAGAAGTTTCGAAGCGCCGCAACCGGTACATTTTTTTCTGCAGTCGGGAGAAATACAGGAAGCGTGTGCGGCATCCCATTCATGCAGTAAATGACGGCGTGAAACACCGGTAGACAAATGTTCCCACGGCATCACTTCATCACGTGTGCGCAGACGGTTTGCATAAAACTCAGGGCTGATGCCGCACGCCGCAAAGGCATCCATCCAGGCATCAAAATCAAAGAATTCACTCCACCCGTCCAAACGTGCGCCACGTTTCCAAACCTCGTGCAAGACCGCACCGATTCGACGGTCACCGCGTGCAAGCACCGCTTCCAGATAGCTGGTATCCGGTTCGTGCCAGTTGTATGTAATCGCCTTGGATTTAATGGAATCACGCAGCAAATATGCCTTTCGACGGAACTCTTCGCGTGTATTCTGACCAAACCATTGGAACGGCGTTCCCGGTTTCGGAACAAAGCACGCGGCGCTGACAGTGATTTTCACACCGCGGCTCTTGTTTGCCGCATGGCGCTTCCAAGTCCAAAGTACTTTCTGCGCAAGTTCTGCAATCGCGACGATATCCTCATCGGTTTCGGTCGGAAGGCCAATCATGAAGTAAAGTTTGACCGAGTTCCAGCCGCCTTCAAATGCAACTTGGCATGCATGCAGAATCTCTTCTTCGGTCAGATTCTTATTGATTGCCGCGCGTAGGCGGGCACTTCCCGCCTCCGGAGCAAATGTGAGGCCGCTTTTTCGCACTTTTTGCACGCGCTGCATCAGTTCTTGCGAGAAGTTATCTGCGCGCAAAGACGGCAGTTGCAGGCTTGTCTGATGCGGCTCGCACCATTCGAGCAACCCATCGCAAAGTGCGGGCAGTTCTTTATAGTCGCTGGTGGAAAGTGATGCGAGTGAGATTTCCTCATACCCACTTTCTTCACAAAGAGCGATTCCCTGCTTTACCAGAGTTTCCGCGCGCTTTGCACGGACAGGGCGGTATGCATAGCCTGCCTGACAGAAACGACAACCGCGGATGCAACCGCGGAACACCTCCAAGACCACACGGTCATGGACAATTTCCGTTGACGGAACAATCATTTTATCCGGATAATAAACGCTGTCCAAATCCTCAATAATGCGCTTGGTAACCACTTTGGGCGCGCCCTCGGTGGGAGTCACCGCACGAATTGTTCCATCAGGGAAATAATCAACATTATAAAGAGACGGGACATAAAATCCCGGAATCTGCGCGACACGAATCAAAAACTCACGTTTGGAGATTCCTTCCGCTTTTGCGACATTGTATGCATCCACAAGTTCGCAAAGTGCCTCTTCTCCTTCGCCAAGCGAGAAAATATCAACAAAATCACAAAGCGGCTCCGGATTGTAAGCACACGGACCGCCCGCAACAACAAGCGGCATACTGTCATCACGGTCTTTTGCAAATACAGGAAGCCCTGCGAGGTCGAGCATATTCAAAACCGCGGTATAACTCATTTCATACTGTAAGGTAAACGCGACAAAATCAAATGTATCAATCGGGTCGCCGCTTTCGAGACCGAAGAGCTTGATGTCGTTCTTGCGCATCTCTTCTTCCATATCGGGCCACACCGCAAATACGCGCTCGCACCAGCAGTCTTCGCGTTGATTTAAAACACCGTATAAAATCCGAAGCCCAAGGTGGGACATTCCGATTTCATAAACGTCGGGAAAGCAAAATGCAAAACGCACTTTGACGTCTTCCCGATTCTTCATGACCGAATTATATTCGCCGCCGGTATAGCGCGCGGGTTTTGTCACTTTGGATAAAATTCGTTTCAGCTTCTTTTGCATGCTGCGCCTCCAAATTAAAGATCATACTTATCATATCGGAAATTTTGCAAAATGACAAGAGTGAAACAAAAATTTATAAGAGACACATACGAATCAGGAATGCAGAAAATAAAATCATTCCGACCGTGCAATGCACACTTCCGGATAGGAATATCACTGCAATTGCAAGAAAAATCCCCAATGCGACCCCAAACCGCTTCATCCAAACATCCACGAGATCCACATCAAAAACAGCACACAGTACACAACGGAGAATCTTCCCTCCGTCAAGCGGTGCAATGGGAAGCAGATTAAAAAGCGACAAGCAAAAACCGATACCCGAAAAAATCGGAAATTGTGCTGCAAAAAGCACGGCACACAAACCGCCAAACAGCGGACCTCCTGCCGCTATCAGCAGCTCTTTCCGATAAGAGATTCGGTGGGATTCATTGAGTTCAATGCATGCACCGAAAACCGTAAGTCGCAATTGTGAGATTCGGTGTCCCACAAGGTAAACCATCAAAATGTGCCCGCATTCGTGTACGGTTGCCGCAAGAAGTGTGAGTGGGAGCAGGTTTTGTTTATCAAACAAATAGAGCAGGCAAACAAGACAAATAAACCCATAATCAATTTGTACAATGTTTCTTCTCATAGATTCGGGCGAACGAATTTTGCGGGATCGAGACGTTTGTCCCCATGCCGCACCTCAAAATGAAGGTGAGGACCCGTGGAAAGCCCGGTTGTGCCGACTTTGGCAATCTCCTGTCCAATTGAAACTTTTTGTCCTTTTTTCACAAGAAGCTTGGAAGAGTGCCCGTAAAATGAACGGTAGTGATTGCTGTGCTCGATTAATACATAGTTTCCGTAAATCTGATTATATCCGACTTGCAGGACAGTCCCATCCGCAAAAGCGCTGATGGCCGACCCTTCAGGTGCCGCGATGTCAATCCCGGTATGGAAACTGCGGCTTTGCAAAATCGGATGCTCCCGATATCCAAACGGGGATGTAATGACTCCGTACAGCGGTGTTGTATGCGAAAAGTTCAGCGTGGTATCCGCGGTTGCACCGGGGAGTACGAAAGGCTCAGACGAGGTATCGTCCGAGAGTTCTTCTTGACTCATCTTAAAACTCAAACGCTCTATCGATAAATCCGCTGCACTGATGACAGGAAGTTCTTCCTCGTTCTGCACCGTTTCCTCTTCGGATTGAAAAAACAGTTTCTTCAAAAAGACCTTGAATGCCGAGAGTACATCTCCTTTATTTTTGATTGTATTTCCGATTTCCTCAAACTCTGCACGGCAATCAATTCCGCTATGCACTGCGGTTTCGACTGTATTCCAAACAGGAAGCTCCTGCATTTTTGATTGCTGCTTCAAAACAAAGCAGCCAAGAAACAAGCAAAGTGAAATGGTTGTCTTAACAAGAAACTGCTTGATTTTTCTGTTTTTTCGCACCTCCAAAGCCGTTCCCCCTTTTCTTTTGATAAATCACAGAAATACATATGCAAAAATCAGGAAAATTAGACTCATTTTTTCTGTAAAACCCGTGCATGGAATGTGAATGTGTGCTATAATGGAGAAAAGATTTTGTCATGAGGTGACGAAAAATGACTTTGAAGCAACAAGTTGAAGGCATTATCGATGAATTAAAAAAGCTTTATCCTGCAGCGGAATGTGCCCTACACTATGCAGAGCCGTATCAACTGCTCTTTGCAACACGTTTGGCTGCGCAATGCACGGACGCACGTGTAAATATTGTTACAAAGGATTTGTATCAAAAGTATCCGACTCTGCAAGCATTTGCGGATGCCGATTTGGAAGAACTTGAACAGGATGTAAAGCCATGCGGGTTTTATCATCTCAAGGCGCGTGATCTCAAGGCCTGCGCCGCAATGCTTTTGGAAGTCTATAACGGAATCGTTCCCGATACCATGGAGGAACTTTTGAAGCTCCCCGGCGTCGGCAGAAAAACCGCAAGTCTGATTCTTGGCGACATTTACCACAAACCCGCAATTGTTGCGGACACACATTGTATCCGTCTTTCCAACAAGCTGGGTTTGGCGCACAGCAAAGACCCGAAAAAGGTGGAATTTGAGTTGCGCGACATTGTTCCGCCCGAAGAACAATGCATGCTGTGTCACCGTTTTGTGTGGCACGGACGCGCAGTCTGTAACGCGCGGAGTCCAAAATGCGGCGAATGTACACTCTCGCCCTACTGTAATACGTATCAAAAGAACCATAGGTGATTGGAATGTATCAAAATATCTATACCAACAGTGCATTTGACAATGATATTCTCCCGTTTAACATGTATGCAGACGAGTCTGCCGTTCGTCAAGAAGACCATTGTCACGAATATGTGCAAATGTGGTATGTTGCAAAAGGAAAATGCCTGCACCATTACGAGGGGCAGACATTTGAGTTGGAACAAGGGAGTTTGTTTATTATCCCACCGTATTTTAACCACGCGCTTGACACAAAAGATTTCCCCGGCTCGCGCTTGATTTCCTGCGAATTCACAGAGAATTTTATTTCCAAGTCCCCCGATCCGGATACCAAGGAATCGCTCTTTAATCTCGCGTTTTTGGAGCCTCTCCTGATCCATTGCAAGTTGAGTCAGCCGTGGCTCTCATTTCACGGTGAGAGGGCAAATGAACTTGAATCGATTTTGGAGGAATTACTCATTGCTTACAATCGAAAGGAGACCTTCTACTCCTCGCTGATAAAAGGCAATGTGGTGAAATTACTGACTTTGATTATCGAACAGTTCAACACAACCGTTTCAGAAAGCCAAAACGCGTTGTTTTCCAAGTACCGTGCCGCAATCGACACTGCGCTTCGCTATATCGATGAACATTTTACCGAAAAAATATATCTGGAGGACATCTGCAAAATGGCTTTGATGTCCCCCAGTTCATTCTCTTATATTTTCCGCCAATCCTCAGGAAGTACCTTCACCGAATACCTGCAACACAAACGGATTTTGAAATCCAAAAAATTGCTTGTTGATACCGATCTTTCGATTATGGATATTTCGGAGCAGACAGGCTTTACCGATACCGCTTATTTTAACCGCGTGTTCAAAAAGACGGTCGGTGTTTCTCCGGGGCAGTATCGCAAGGAGCGGCAGTGATTACGCGCTGAATTTGTAAACGGTTTCGTGCTTGTACTCCGCACCTGCTCTCAGAATCGGCTGCGGATATTGCGGATATTTGAGTGCATTCGGATAGTAGTTGGTTTCCAGGCAGAAGCCTTCGCGCATTTTGTAAAGACGGCCGTCTTTTCCGACTACATCATGGTTTTCGAGGTAGTTTCCGCTGTAAAGCAGGATGCCCGGCATATCGGTATAGACATCCATCATTCGTCCCGATTCCGGCTCGAATACGTGTGCGGCATGGGTGAGACCGTTTTCGTTTAATTTCAAAATGTAGTTATGGTCATAGCCTGTGGCAATCTTCAGTTGCGGATGATCTTCTCCGATATCACGCCCGATTGCTTTCGCTTCACGGAAATCCATGACCGAATCAACCGGAAGGACCTCATCATAAACCATACCGATTTCATTGAGCGGCAAATACTCATCGGCAAAAATCTGCAGTTCATGATTGAGCATTGTGCCACTTCCCTGACCTGCGAGATTGAAATACGCATGATTGGTCAAGTTCAATACGGTATCCGCATCACTGGTTGCACGGTAAACGATGGAAAGCGCATTGTCTTCGGTTACCGTATAGGTGACACTGAGGCTGACATTCCCCGGGAAGCCGTCTTCTCCGTCTTTCATTTCGGTTTCAAGAGTAACCGAGTTACCCGTGAGTGCAACAATATCGAAGACATGATTATCAAGGCCGTGCAATCCACCGTGCAAGACGTGTTTTTCTTTATGATTCGGTTCCAAGTGATATGTCTTTCCGTTCAAAGTAAAGACAGAATCCTCAATTCGGTTTGCAACGCGACCGATACAAGCACCGTGATACGGACCCTTTGACAGATAGTCCGCCGCATTGCGGTATCCCAAAATCACATCTTCGGTGTTTCCGTTCTTATCCGGCACAAAAACCGACACAATCGCAGCCGCAACATTGCAAATTCGGACGGTCATGCCCTTGGAATTCTTGATTTCATATGCATATCCGCATTCCCCGTTGGGCAATGCTCCGAATTCGATTACATTACTGATCATAATGCTTCCCCCTAAATATTTTTCTATCTAAAGGATACCACATCGTGTTTTTCCAGTCAAGGAGATAGACACGCGAAAATTTCTCATTATTTCAATGTTTTTCGCGCGTTCGTAACTTGACAAAACTTGCAAATGGGTGTATCATAAATTTTAATATTTATATGAAAGGTGCGTGACAAATTTGGTTGATATCAATATGGAAAATAAGTTTGTTGGCGAAGGTTTAACGTTTGATGATGTGCTCCTCGTTCCTGCGAAGAGCGAGGTGGTTCCCTCCGAAACAAGTGTCACCACCAAGTTGACAAAAAAGATTTCTCTCAACATTCCGATTATGAGTGCTGCGATGGATACCGTTACCGAATCTCGCATGGCAATCGCAATTGCGAGAGAAGGCGGCATCGGTGTAATCCATAAAAATATGTCGATTGAAGACCAGGCGGCCGAAGTTGATTTGGTAAAGCGTTCCGAAAACGGTGTTATCACCAACCCGTTCTTCCTCAGCCCGGATCACACCCTCGCAGATGCTGATGACCTCATGGGCAAGTACCGTATTTCCGGCGTTCCGATTTGTGAAAACAACCGTTTGGTCGGTATTATCACAAACCGCGACATGAAGTTCGAAAATGACTTCTCTCGCCCGATTCACGAAGTAATGACAAAGGAAAACCTTGTCACCGCTCCTGTTGGTACCACCTTGGAAGAAGCAAGTGAAATCTTGCGCCGTCACAAAATCGAAAAGCTCCCCTTGGTTGATGAGAACATGGCTCTCAAGGGTCTTATCACCATCAAGGATATTGAAAAATGTGTCATGTATCCGAATTCCGCTCGTGATGCTTCCGGCCGTCTGCTGGTTGCTGCTGCAATCGGTGATACTCCGGACGTTTTGGAACGTGCGGAACGTCTTTTGGCGGCAGGTGCTGATGTTCTGGTTTTGGACAGCGCACACGGTCATCACAAAAACATCGGCCTTGCAGTTCGTAAAATCAAAGCAGCGTTCCCCGATGCACAGCTGATTGCAGGTAACATTGCAACCGCTGCTGCCGCAAAGGATTTGATTGAAGCAGGCGCGGATGCTTTGAAGGTCGGTATGGGCCCCGGTGCTATCTGCACCACCCGCGTTGTTGCAGGTATCGGTGTTCCGCAGATTACCGCGGTTATGCAGATTTCCAAAGTCGCACACGCACACGGTGTTCCGATTATTGCTGACGGCGGTATCAAGTATTCCGGTGACCTTCCGAAGGCAATCGCAGCAGGTGCTGACGTTGTTATGCTCGGTTCCCTGCTTGCAGGCTGCGACGAAGCTCCGGGTGAATTTGAGACCTTCCAGGGTCGCCGCTTCAAGGTCTACCGCGGCATGGGTTCCTTGGGTGCAATGAACAGAGGCGGACGTGACCGTTACTTCCAGCAGAATCAGCGCAAACTGGTTCCTGAAGGTGTTGAAGGCCGTGTTCCCTGCCGTGGTCCTGCATCCGATACCATCTTCCAGTTGGTCGGTGGTCTGCGTGCAGGTATGGGTTACTGCGGTGCTGCAAATTTGGATGCGCTCCAGAGAGATGCACAGTTCATCCGCATTACCGGTGCCGGCTTGAAGGAAAGCCATCCGCATGATATTTACATTACCAAGGAAGCACCGAACTACTCGATGAATCCGTAAATATAAAATTATCCCCCACAGGAAAGTCCTGTGGGGGAATTTTTTATGCCTCAGCTTCCGAATTCGGAACTTCTTCACCAAACAATCCGTAGAATGTCTTCGCATCCATCACTTCATGTTCAATCAAGTACTCCGCAACCTCATGGAGTTTATCCATATGTTCGGTCAGAATGTTACGGCAAGCCACATGCGCTTCGCGAATGATCGCGTAAACTTCCGCATCAATCGCAGCCGCTACACTCTCGGAGTAGCCCTGACGCGATGTGAAATCACGGCCCAAGAACACTTCGTCATGCTCGGAAGCATAGCTGATCGGGCCAAGCTTGTCGCTCATACCGTATTTGACTACCATGTCACGCGCAAGCGCGGTTGCGCGTTCAATGTCATTGGATGCACCGGAAGAAATATCATCCAGCACCAATTCTTCCGCAACGCGACCGCCAAGGAAGGAGATAATACGTTCTTTCATTTCCTTCTTATAAAGCGAGTAGACATCCTCCTGCGGAATAGAGATGGTCATACCGTTTGCCATGCCGCGCGGAATAATCGTAATCTGATGAACCGGATCCTGCGTGGGCAAAAACTTCATTGCAATCGCGTGCCCCGCTTCATGATATGCAACCTTGCGGTTGTGTTCCTTTGTGCGAACGCGGGATTTCTTCTCAGGTCCTGCAATGACTTTGATCATCGCTTCCTGAACATCTTGCATCAAGACCTCTTTGCGACCGCTGCGCGCCGCGAGGAGCGCCGCTTCGTTGAGCAGGTTTTCCAAATCCGCAGGTGCAAAACCGCCGGTGGATTTTGCAATTTCGTTTAAGTCAACCTCGGACGAAATTTTCTTATTACGGGCATGGATTTCAAGAACTGCCTCACGACCGCGAATATCGGGCAGACCGACATACACCTGACGGTCAAAACGTCCGGGTCTGGTCAAAGCCGGGTCTAAGATATCGGGACGGTTGGTTGCTGCAATGATGATAACACCTTCGTTATTGCCGAAGCCGTCCATCTCAACGAGCAACTGATTGAGAGTTTGCTCACGTTCGTCATGTCCGCCGCCCATACCTGCGCCACGGTGACGACCGACCGCATCGATTTCATCGATAAAGATAATCGCAGGCGCACTCTTCTTTGCCTGATCAAACAAATCACGGACACGGGATGCACCGACGCCAACATAAAGTTCGACAAAATCGGAGCCCGAGATGGAAAGGAACGGGACATTCGCCTCGCCAGCAACCGCTTTTGCGAGATAGGTTTTACCGGTACCCGGAGGACCAACCATCAAAACGCCTTTCGGAATACGCGCGCCGATTTCGGTAAATTGCTTCGGATTTTTGAGGAAATCGACAATCTCGGAGAGTTCTTCTTTTTCCTCATCAGCACCTGCGACATCGGCAAAGGTGATTTTTTTCTTTTCATCCGCGCCGAGCTTGGTTCTTGCTTTACCAAAGCGCATCGCGCCACCTGCGCCGCCATCTGTCTTCTTGAAAATGAAGAACCACATCAGGCCGAAAATCAGGAGCATCATGACATATGGCAGGATTGCAAGCCACCACGGACTTCCCTGCGTCGGGATGCGGTCATCGTTTTCTATGATACCGCGGCTACGTTGATCACGCAGCAAATCACTCAAATCGATACGGAAGTCCGCACGGATTTGGGGGTCGGTCATATCAAACGTCATGGTCTTGCCATCGCGAAGCTCCATTTTCAGAATTCCGCTATCGATGACGTAATTCTTGACCTGTTCGCTTTCAAATGCACGTACAACCTCGGCATACGTCGGATTTTCCGGCTGCTCGGTTTCCCAGAGCATTGTTGCAAATGAAACCAACGCCGCAACAATCACAAGGAAAATCAACACATCGCGGCTACCGTTTTTCTTCAACTAAAAACACCTACTTTCCGCTTGACCGCCGTTACTCATCCTCGCACAGAATTCCGATAAACGGAAGCCCGCGATACTGCTCGGCAAAATCAAGCCCATAACCAACAATAAACTGATTCGGAATTTTATATCCGACATAATCTGCTTCAAGCGAAACTTTTCTGCGTTCCGGCTTGTCAATGAATGTACAGATTTTCAAAGAAGCAGGCTCGTATTCAGCCAACTTCTTCATCAGAAACTGCAAGGTAAGACCCGTGTCCAATATGTCCTCAACAACAATCACATGACGCCCCTTGAGATCGATGCTCGGGGTCTTTTTCAGCACCGGTTCACCCGAAGTGGTTGAACTGTTACCGTAAGACGATACTTGCACAAAATCAATTTCGAGCGGAATATCCATCGCACGGATGAGGTCTGCGGTAAACACAAGCGAGCCTTTTAATACACATAATATGAGCGGATTTTTGCCCTCATATTCACGCGCAAGTGCCTTCCCCATTTCTTCTACTTTTACCTTGATCTGCTCTTCACTGATCAGTACTTCTTTCAGTTTCATCACAACACAACCCTATCTCTATTCTGATTTTTTCATGATTTATTCTTGCAAGATACCGTTCATCAATTCCAATGCCATGCACCAGAATCAGATTCCCGTCATCTGCTAAAACCGGGAGTTCATCCCGTATGTTTTTCTCTATTTTTTCGTCAATCATCAAACGCTTTAACGAACGGTTAGGTCTGTTCTCCCGTTTGATACAATCACCGATTTTACGGGAACGCACTGTGATACAATCACCAATTATAGCAGAATCTAACTCATAAAGAATGAAATTTTTATGAATTTTTGTTTCATCCTTACTCAGCCATCTTACCACAAAACGCCCAAACCGACAAGACCCACCTTCCCTTAATTCGCATGGCACGGCTTTGGTCTCAGTTCGCTCGGAAAATTCCAAGGAATCATACACACGCCGAACGATGAGATTGGACGGTAGATGCAGTTCTGCGGACGGCGATTTACAGAAAACCAAATCTGTAACATCGGAGATTCGCGCGGACTCCAAGCTATATGTTTGGTCATCCAACGCTCTGCGGGAGAGCGCAAGAATTACACGGGAAGAAATCGCAGGATGGAGACTTCCGAGATTCTTGCAAGGAATTCGCCAAGCACCGCCAACCTCTGTCGCAGACGAAAGAGAACGCTCAACTTCACGCAGAATATAATCCTCATCCTGCTTGAGTAAATGCGCGGTATTCGCAATCGAGCGCACAACTTCCGGGTTAATTGCAGAAAGCTCGGAAAACACGCGATGTCGGACTCGATTGCGCGAAAATTCAACAGAAGCGTTGCTGCTGTCCTCGCGGTAAGAGAGGCTGTTTTCCCGCAAATATGCCAGCACCTCCGCACGCGATGTAAGAATTAGCGGGCGAATGATTCTACCTCGCACCGCGGGAATCCCGGTAAGACCATGAAGCCCGCTACCGCGTGCAAGATGAAGCAAAACGGTTTCCGCATTGTCATTTTCGGTATGCGCGGTTGCAATACGATTGCAGGACAGCAAATCGGCTGTATCAAAAAATGCTTGATATCGCAATTCCCTTGCGGTTTTCTCAATAGAATGTTCCAAAGTAAGCGAAAGGCTTTGAACTGTGAGTTCAACCCCGAGAGATATACAGAGGTCTCGAACAAACGCTTCATCTTCATTTGACTCTTCCCCGCGCAGACCGTGATTAACATGAATGGCACACACGGAGATTCCAAGGGTATCTGCCAGTCGGGAAAGCAAATGGAGCATTGCCACAGAATCCGCACCGCCCGAAACACAGCAGAGTACACGGTCTCCCTGCGCGAGCATTTGATTTTCGGAAACTGCTTTTAAAACGGCATTTCTAACCTCACTCATGGCTCACGAGTATGGTCGAAATCGGTGAACTTGGTGTGTTCACCGTCCCAATGCACTTTAACACTTCCCGTTTCACCGTGACGGTTTTTCTCAATGATAAACTCCGCTTCGCCGCGATGTTCACTCTCATCCTTTTTGTAATATTCATCACGATGGATAAAAATGACAATATCCGCATCCTGCTCAATTGAGCCTGATTCGCGCAAGTCGGACAGTCGGGGTCTCCGCTCCTTCTCACTACGGTTTTCGGATGCACGGGAAAGCTGCGACAAGCAAATAACGGGGACATTGAGTTCTTTTGCCATAATCTTCAAAGAACGGGTCATCTCAGAAACTTCCTGAACACGGTTTTCGATTCTTCGACCCGAATGCATAAGCTGGAGGTAGTCAATAATAACAAGCCCGAGTTCATCGCCTAAGCGACGGCATTTTGCCTTCATTTCCGCAACTGTGATACCGGAACTGTCATCAAGATAGATTTTGGTTTTAGAAAGCTCACCCGATTTATGCGCGATGGCATCCCAATCATCTTCCGAGAGCATACCGGTACGAAGTTTTTTCGAATCAATCAACGCTTCACTTGAAATCAAGCGCAACGCCAACTGCGCATTGGACATTTCGAGCGAAAACATAACAACCGCTTTATCGCACTCTTTCGCCGCATTGACCAAAAAATTCAAACCCGCACTGGTTTTACCCATACCCGGACGTGCCGCCAAAAGAATCAGGTCGGAATCATTAAATCCGGTTAAGAAGGAATCCAGAGAACGGAAGCCCGAGGAAATACCGGGTAATTTTCCTTTGTTCCTCGCCAAAACACCGAGATGTTCATAGACTCCTTCAAGCACACGATGGATGGGCATTAAGCCACGATGCTCACGTGAATCGCGAATGGCATAAAGCTTCTGCTCGGAGAGTTCCACCAATTCTTCCGCAGTTCCCTCACCGCCGATTGCAAGTTCACTGATTTCGGTTCCGACATCATTGAGTGTACGTAAAATCGCTTTGTCTTTTACAATTTTTGCATACACCTGCACGTTCGCTGCGGTGGGTGTAATTTCCATGAGCTGGAAGAAGTACTGATTTCCTCCCACGGCATCCATGAGTCCGCGTTCTTCCAAACGGTTTTTGACAGTCACCGCATCGATGATTTCGCTTAAAACAAACATGGAGGAAATCGTCTCGAATATGTGGCGGTTTGCTGTGAGATAAAAATCCTCGGGAGAAAGTAACTCAATCATCTCCGGGATACAGCGCGGATCGATGAGCATTGAGCCGAGCACGGATTGCTCCGCTTCAATGCTGTGTGGGATTTGACGCCCTAACAATTGATCCATTCAAAAACACTCCTTAAGCGTTTATGCTTCCTTAACGGTGACGGTAACCGTACCTGCAACATCGGTGAACAGTTTGACTTTGAACTGATAGGTACCAAACTGCTTGATGTTTTCCTCCATCACGATTTTGTGACGGTCAATTTCGATTCCGAATTGTTTTTTCAGCGCTTCCGCGACATCGGAAGAAGTAATCGAGCCGAAGAGACGTCCGCCGTTCCCCGCTTTTGCGGGAATCACAACCGGAGAATCCTTCATTTTCTCGGCAACTTCCTGCGCATGAGCACGGTCACACGCGATACGGTGTTCATCGGATGCCTTCTTTTGATTCATCAAATTGATGTTATTTGCATTGGCTTCTACCGCAAGATTTTTCGGAAACAGGAAGTTTCTCGCAAATCCGTCGGAAACATTGACCATTTGCCCTTTTTTGCCTTGACCTTTCACGTCTGCCAATAAGATTACTTTCATAATGTTTCTCCTTTATTCGTTCTCTAATACCGAGTCAATTGCTTCATATAACCGATTAAGCGCTGTGTCCATATCAACATCTTTCAATTGCGCACCCGCGGTTGCAAGGTGACCGCCGCCGCCCAATTTTTCCAAAATGACCTGAACATTGATATTCCCGAGCGAACGCGCGGAAATTACAACGGTATCGGATGCTCGATACAGCACAAACGACGCTTGCACTTTTGTGATATTCAAAAGCTCATCCGCGGCTTGCGCAGCGGTTGCGCGGTCACTCGCGCCGTTGAATGCGGCAATCGCAAGATTTCCACGGTACATTTTTGCGGTTTTCACAATATCTGCGCGGCCGACATATGCGGTCAAATCGTTTTGGAACAAGCGCTTTACTTCAACCGTATCCGCACCCGAGCGGCGCAAAAAAGCCGCGGCTTCAAAGGTGCGAACACCCGTCTTCATAGTAAAGTTCTTGGTATCCAGCACAATTCCCGCGAGAAGTGCTTCCGCTTCACACGGCAGGATATCTCCTCCTTCCAACAGATACTGCATCAATTCTGTCACCAATTCACAGGTAGACGATGCATACGGCTCATGGAAGTTGAAGGTTGCATTCTGGATAAACTCCGCACTTCTGCGATGGTGGTCGATGAGCGCAATTTTGCTGACCGATTCCAAGAGCGGCTCGGATTCCACATACTGAGGGCGGTTGGTATCAACCACAACCAAAAGTGTGTTCTGATCCGCTTCAATCATTGCATCTTCCGCGGTAATGAACAAATCACGGTACTCCTCGGTCTTCATAATGCGCTTACAGAGAGGTTCGGCAGGGGTATCCTCAAGATTGAGCACCACATTTCCCTGCTTGCCGAATTTTCGCACAAGGCTCATGATACCGAGCGCTGCACCGACACTGTCATTATCCGCATTCTTATGCCCCATAACAAGGACATTGGAAGCATCTTTGATGAGTTCAGACAATGCGTTTGCCATAACGCGCGATTTGACTTTGGTACGTTTTTCAAGTTCTTGCGCATGACCGCCAAAGAACTCAAAATTGAATTTCCCGCGTACAACCGCTTGGTCGCCGCCGCGAGAAAGAGACATATCAATGGAGAGCTGCGCGTTTTTATAATTCTCCAGGAAGGTCTCGCCGTCCTTTCCGATGCCGATGCTCAAGGTTGCGGTAACACCGGTTTGGCTGACAATTTTGCGAATTTCATCCAAAAGAGAGAATTTACTGTCGCAGAATTCCTTCAAATACTGTTCTTCAAAGACAAACAGGAATCTGTTTCGCTCATACTTGAGCAAAATACCGCTCACCGGCTCTGCCCAAGCCCCGATTTTTGAGTCAATCTGCGCTTGCAACACCGAGCGACCCGAATCGCTGACACCTTTCATCAATTCGTCGTAGTTGTCGAGGAGCAGAATTGCGGTTACCATACGCGAGTTGTTATACGCCTGCAACAGTTTCTTATATGCGGTGACATCCACCCAATAGATGGTTGCCATCAAAGCGCGGACACCGTCTTGGGCACGCGCCATTGTGCCAAATACACGGTAAGTCTTTTCACCCACCACAACATCGGTCGGGCACTCTTGCTTGCCTTCCAAGAGCCAATGTGTTTCAAACTCAGGAAGAATGTCTTCAAAGTGGGTTTCAAACAAATGCTCATGGGCACCCGTCATTTCAACAAAGCGGTCGTTATACCAGATAATCTCATTGGAATCCATCTTCACAATCGAAATCGGAAGCGGAAATTTCATCAGCGTGTCTTTAGTAGATGCAGTTACTTCATCCATCACGCTTTCCATGTGCGCAAGCATTTCTTTATTACGCTTGAGCATGGTGTAGCGGAAGTGAAGAAACACGAAAATCGCAACAGCCAGTTCTACCGCCGCAACAATCGGCTGAAAAAAGAATGTGACCACAGCAAACAGAAGCAGCGAAATAAAACACAAACGGAATCGCGGTTCAAAGACGTTTGATACTTTGTTTTTCAACTGTGTCATCCTCCTTTCGTTAGTTAAAGTTTATTATAACAAAAAAAAGCGATTCTGACAATGATTTTAGTAAAGATTCTCGCATAATTTAGAAAAAAAGATTGGTGATACAAACGTATCACCAATCTTTTCAGAAATCAATAGATTCCCGTGAAGCCATGGTCACGATAGACGAAAGTTTTTGTGAAGGTCAGCGTGCTTCCGTCATCACTGACAACACACGTGTCCGCCTCGGTACCGTTAATCTCAATTGAGAAAGATTCATCGAAGGCAAAATCGTCTTTTGCGGTCAAGACAACATGCACGGTGTAGTCGGTGCTCTCAACGAATGTACCAGTGAAGGGATATCCGCCGGTACGGGTCCACGAGGTTTCCACAGTGTACATCGGGTTTGCCTCTTTGCAGACAACGTCACTTGTAGAAGCCCCTTCAGCAGGTTCGGTGACGGTAAAGACGAGATTGCGGTTTTGGACAATGGAATTCAACACCGCAATTTCCTCGTCGGTGTAACGGCCGCTATCGTTGAGCGCCGCCTCCGCAATCTGGAAAATCGAGCGTTCCACACGCGTATCGCCGTAAATAACATGTTCACCTGTGGAATCGGTGTATTTGACATATGCACGAGCAGCATACACGCGTTTGAAGTTCTTCGGCGCAATGTCAATCAAAACTGCAGTATACTGAATCCATTCATCGGTAATGCTGTAGTTTAGTGTTGCAGGCACTTTGACAACCGAGTATGAGCCAACCGTTCCGCCAAGCACAAACTGATCGAGGTCAACCACACCGTCGGACGGTACCAAGAGAGTACCGTATTCGATATTGGTTGCACCCTTCTCTGTGATTTCGGCAAGGAAGTGCTGGCTGACCTTCGAGATGAATCTCAAGCCGGTCTTCCCCTTCAACCGAATCTGCGCACCGTTTAAGATGTTGACCGAGCTGACGTTAGTGTTATAGAAAACATCAAATTCAACCGTCATTTGCGCGGTACGAATACCGTTGGTAACCGAGAATACCGCGGTATGCGTGCCGATTTGATTTTCCTTCGGAGTCCAGGTGAAGGTTTGTGTGGACGCATTGAAGGTCGCACCGCTCGGCAAGGACACAGCGCGGTAAGCGAGTGCGGTCTGTCCATTCGGGTCGGTTGCAGAAATCTTCAAAGTCTTCTTCTGGTTGACCGGAAGTGACTGTTTGGGAATCTCCTCAAAAATCGGAGTATTGTCACTCGACAGTGAGAGCGGAATTCTGAAGCTCTTACCTACCGCAAGATCATAAGTATAGGTATTTGTTGCGGTTGTGCTGCTGAGAGCACGAATCAAAGTGGTATCACCGAGATCGAGCTGTACATTACCGTTTGCCAATTTCTTTGCGCCCTTGATGACATAAGTCGCATTGCCTCCGCCCGCATTGTTAACGTAAATCGAGCGGCCAACCAATTCGGTAACGTCACCGATGGATTGATTGAGTGAGATCGTAAGTGAATTCTCAAAGGAAAGTTCCTTTGTGAAATTCACAATCTTACCGGTATAAGCATCCAAAGTTTTGGTCTGCCCAATCTGGGTGCCGTCATTGATGTAGGAATAAGTGGCGGTTTTGTTTTCCAAGGTGTAAACACCGAAGCTTCCCATGAAGTCAAACAGATTGTCAACACGGTACTGAACCGCCTTGTTGGTTGCGAAAACAATATAGTCCACGCGACCGTTTTTCAAGGTTACCTTGACCGCTTTTGCGATATCGGATGCACCCGGGGTTGCCCCGCCGATTCTTGCAATCGGAACCTGTTCCTGCGATGCGATATACGGCGTTTTGTCATACGGTTCAAACACCGTGGTAAAGAGCGAGAGCATATTGCTTCCGCTACGGCGTGCGAGAACAAATTCAAGCTCGGTCGGGTTACCGTCACGCTGTGGCGGTTCGCCTTTTGCAAGCGCAACTTCGTTCAGCGCAAAGTCATTGAGCATTGTCATCTTCAAATACAACTGACGGTCAGCAGAAATTGTGTTGCGGAAATCGTCAATCTTGAAGTTTACGCTAAACTCTTTTCCCGGATTCGCCGCGCGGCGCACGTTATAGAGGAAGTTATAGCCGTTGGTGGTTGTACCGGAGCCGAAGGCAACATTGCTGCCCGCATAAGTACCGCTTGTCTGCGGAACAAAGGTCAAGTTGCTCGATGCTTCCACAATCTCATTGGAAAGTGCATGGAAGCTGTAAACATGCTGGTTACCGCCGTTAACCAAGAAGAAGTCAACACCGTAGCTGATTTCATCGTTTACCTGAACGGAAACAAGCGCGCGGCGGTAATCACTGATGCCGGGATATGCGGCAGTTGCACGAACATCCGAAAGCTTGACACGACCCGCATCATCAAAATGGAGCGGAATGCCGTTCGGAGAAATCTCAGTCTGACGCGCATCATTGACCATGACAAGGTTGTGGTTTACCGATGCCTTACCCCAGTAAATGTTCTGGTATGCACCGTCCGCCGCTTCCGGATAACCGAGATCCGGTGCGATATCAAGACCGTAAGCATCCATACCAAGGTTCAATGCCGCAGGATGACCGTGACCACTCGTTTTGCCGTAGTAAATCCAGAAGTCCTGCTGAGTATCCGCTTCCTCGGTCAAAGTACCGGAGCGGAGAATATCGATACCGAAGCCCGACATCTGCATACTGGAATCAAACGGATATTCACCGTGCTCCGAAATCACCGCTTCAATTCTTGTGCGCAATTCGGTTGAATTGGAGAATACACCGCTGTTTAAGTTCTTAGTGGAATTGCCGTTACGGAAGTAAATCATCTGCGCAAGCTCAATGTCTCCCGTTTCAAGGAATGCATTTGCCAAAGCAGCGATACCGGGCAAATGGAAGGTCGGCTTTGCGGTTGCACCGGAGTCGCCGATCGGGAATGTTCCCTTTCGGGTCTGAGTAAGCGGGAAATGCATCTTATACATCTTGATGATTTTGGGATTCTGATAGAGATTCGATCCGGTGTAACCGTTGTATCCGCCAAGGGTATCAATGATGGAATTGATTGAGTTGATCCACAAGCCGTTGTAGTTCGGTGCCGCTTCCATACCGGTACCGTCACGGCTGACGTTTCCGAAGATTTGTGCGGTGAAGTTACCGCCCTTCCAATCTCCCTTTGTGGAGCCGGATTCACTTCTGAAGAGCCAATCAATCATCTCCTTACTCTCGGTCGGAGAGTCAAGCACGACTGCACAGTTGGCTGCAACCGACTGATGCATACCAAAGTTACCGTGAATGTTGCCGTTGAGAACAGAGCGGTATGCTTCACGGACCAGATTTTCTTCGATATGGTCACGAATCAGATTACCTGTGGTCTTCTTATTGGTCTGATTGTATTTGGTTGCCTTCGCAGAAAGATAGGAGATAACTTCCGGATCATCATAGAGATCATAGAAAGCGTCATATGCCATCAGGCAAGGATTGACCAGACCGGTCTCCCAAATACATCCAACGACTTTTCCGTACGGCGAGGTACTGTCACTGTTAAAGTGCCACGGGAAGTACGGTGCAATCTCCATATCGGGGTAAACATCCGCAATACGGGAAATCAGAATCGCACCGATACGGCCGTATTTGGGATCGCCGGTATGAACATAAGCATTTTTCAAGCGATCGATTGCAACCATAGTAAGACCGTACATGGAGGTGTTACCGCTTCCGTACCAAGAACCCCAATGGTTGTAATACGCCATGTAGGTATGGATTTCTTCATGGGTCGCACCGTAGGAAGAGTTCTCCAAAGTGATGGTTTTTCCGGTACGGTAGCCGTAACCGTCATCAACACCCCAACCCGTGCCTTTTTCCGGATACAAGGTGTTTACAAGATATGCCTGTCCGTTTTTCTTTGAAAGCTCATAACTCCAGTTGCCGTTTGCATCAATACCGGACTTGTAGAAGTTTTCAAAGTCATTGGACGGGAAGTAACGGGAACATGCGGGGCACTGAATCTTCCACGGATT
>JAZQIE010000057.1:0-2219 GCA_045540975.1 Eubacteriales bacterium | reverse complement strand
ATCTGCCCGCTGCACGGACCCGTGCTCAGCGAGAATCTGGGGTATTATCTGAATCTGTATGATATTTGGTCGTCTTACCGTGTGGAGAGCGAGGGCATTGTCATTGCATACACCTCGGTTTACGGCAACACCAAAAAGGCGGTTGAACTTTTGGCGGAAAAGCTGCGCGAGAAGGGCTGCCCGAAGGTGGTAGTCAACGATTTGGCGCGCTGCGATATGGCGGAGGCGGTAGAGGATGCATTCCGCTACGGCACTTTGGTGCTTGCCACCACCACTTACAACGCGGGCATTTTCCCGTTTATGCGCGAGTTTATCCACCACCTCACCGAGCGGAATTTCCAAAACCGCACGGTGGCGCTGATGGAAAACGGAAGCTGGGCATCCATGGCGGCAAAGGTGATGCGCGAGATGCTCGCAAACTCCAAGAATCTTACGTTTGCGGATACCACGGTTTCGATAAAGTCGGCACTCGGTGACGATTCCCGTGCGCAGGTGGAAGCACTCAGCGATGAGCTGTGCAAAACCTATCTCGCGCAAAGAGATGAGACCGCCAACAAAAACGATATGAATGCGCTGTTCAATATCGGCTACGGACTTTATGTGGTCACCACCAATGACGGCAAGCGCGATAACGGACTCATTGTCAACACGGTTGCGCAGGTGACCGACAATCCCAAGCGCGTTACCGTGACGGTGAATAAGGAAAATTATTCCTACCATGTCATCCGCCAGACCGGTAAGATGAATCTCAACTGCTTGAGTGAGGATGCGCCGTTTGCGCTCTTTGAGAATTTCGGATTCCGAAGCGGTCGCACCGCGGATAAGTTTGCGGATGTAGAGCCGCTCCGCTCGGACAACGGCTTGGCATTCCTTCCGCGCCACATCAACGCCTTCCTCTCGCTCAAGGTGGAGGATACCGTGGATTTGGATACCCATGCAATGTTCATTTGCTCGATTACCGAGGCGCGTGTGCTCTCGGATGTGCCGAGCATGACCTACGCATATTACCACGCGCACGTCAAGCCCAAGCCCGCCAACAAAAAGGGTTGGGTGTGTAAGATTTGCGGATATGTCTATGAGGGCGACCCGCTCCCCGATGACTTTGTGTGTCCGCTGTGCAAACACGGTGCATCGGATTTTGAACGAATCGAATAACAAAAAAATTCCTGAGTCGATGACTCAGGAATTTTTTTATACTGTGACAGATGTTCCGCGCTCGGCGGATTCGATTTCCAGCATGGCAAGACGGTGGGAATCGCGCACTGACTCGGGAGAGGTGAGCTCACAGGGGATGCCGCGTAACGCGAGATTTAAGAAAGCGCGCATCTCGTCGAGAAAATGCAGATCTTCCGGAAGTGCAGGGGTGAGGACCTCTTCGTCTGTGTAGACGGTGAGGACTCCGTCCTTCGCTTCCATACATGCGCGCTCAAAGTTGAAGAGCGAGCGGCATTCAAACGGGAACTTCTGAGGCAGCGACCAATCCGCCGCCGAGGTGACCAGAAGTCCGTCATCGTAGAAGTACTGGGTAAAGACGGATTCCGCCTCTATCTTACCGCGAGTGACCGCACTCCGCAGTGAATTCGGCATACCGAGCAGCCAGTTGATCAAATCGGTGTCATGGATATGCATGTCAAAGATGCAACCGCCACTCTGCTTGGGATCCAGAATCCAGTTCTGCCAGGTCCAGGTGGGGGTTTGGGAATAGCGGTGGAACTCGGCGCGGTAGAGCTTGCCGTAGGTGCCGTTTTGGATGTATTGTTTGACCGCCTGCATGACCGGGTCAAAACGCAGGCACTGGCCGATCATGAGTTTTCTTTGGGCCTTGTCTGCCGCTTCAATCATGGCGGTGCAGTCCTCAAGAGAGAGTGCCATAGGCTTTTCGGAGAAGACGTGTACCCCGTGCTCCAGCGCGTAAATCGCGACCTCCGCATGCAGATAGGTGGGCAGGGTGGAGAGAACAAAGTCCGGCTTGACCTCGTCAATCAGCTGCTTATAATCGGTATAGATCTTGACTTCGGAAAAGTCCAGTTTGGAAATATCCACATCGCCCAGATTCAAACTGACGTTTTGGAATACTGCGTTCGGGTCTGCCGCACAGATGGCGGCGAGGGTAATATCAAACTCCTCGGAGAGTTTGACCAGATTGGTCAGATGGAGTTTGCCGAGTCCGCCAAACCCCAGAATGGCATAGCGATACATATCAGTTTCCGCCTTTCGTA
>JAZQIE010000056.1:0-15263 GCA_045540975.1 Eubacteriales bacterium | reverse complement strand
TTCTTTGGGACAGTGTCGAAAAAAGTCGGATTTTGACAGGTTCAAATCCAGGAAAAACCCTTATTTTATGCGATATTTCGGCATTTGAACTTTATTCGAACCTATCACCATTTTGGCACTTGACCACAGTTAGTCCACTTCTTTCTATTCAAGCCACCACGGCGTTCTGTGTTCTTCGGCCCCTTCATTCAAAGGAAATGGCACCCTATAATAGGATGCGAACTTTTTTAACACCATACGGTTGATGCCTGCCATAGTAGCTGCATTATAGTATGGATGTCCAAAGTGAACACTGGCTTCTTTTAACATTTCTTGACGTATTGTGTTTATTATGTCTTTCACACTATCATCATACGAAATTTGTGCTTTTTCTAAAATATCAAATATTTCCTGTGTGAAACTTTTCTTATAGATAAACCGATATTCTTTTGCACCAAGGATACCCCAAAAAGTATCATAAAACGGAACAGAATAAGCTTTGATCCAATCCCACATAATTTCGGGATCCGTTACATTCGGGCCGTCAATATGACATCTCTCGCACAACAATACAATATTAGATGGAGCATCCTGTCCACCAAGAGAATCTGGAACAATATGACACCGCTGCAAGTTCTTCTCGCAACCACAGCGCCAACAATGCGTATCTGCTTCAGACCAATCTACACTTAATTCGCTCTCGTCAATTCTGCTTGCCCAATAATCCACTGCTTGTTGAATCGTTGTTTTAATGTTGCTCCGTTTCCCCATCTGCTTAATATCCTCATTTCCTTGTGTAAAAATAAAATTTCAAATAATGCTAAACTTTAATATATCGGGTCATTCTGGATTGTCCGATCTTCTTGATTTGTCCGTCTCTTACCATTTTACTCAACACTGCTTCGACAGTTGTAGGACTAACATCAGGCAAGATACTGCAAATGTCCGCCTTGGAAATCGGGACTAAGCTATTGAGAACAGTTGCTTCGATTCGCGCCGTCTTTGTAATCTTCTTACCGTGAACGACGGCAAAACGCTTATCCAATTCCTTGTAGCACATATAGAGCGTAGAGAGAAAGTTCTCGATAAAGGGAATGTAGGAGTTTTGGTTTTCGTGCCAACCAATAGAAGATTCACGCAAAGCTTCGTAATAGTATGCTTTGTAGTTGTTGATCTGTTCTTCGAAGGAAACATACTTTCCTGCATCATAACCGTTTTTATAAAGCAAGAGCAAGGATAAAAGACGTGACATTCTGCCGTTACCATCTCGGAAGGGGTGAATGCATAAAAAATCCAATACAACGCAAGGGATCAATAAAAGTTGATTGATGTTTGCATCATTTCTTGCCTCCATATAAGCAAGTTCCAACTGCTCCATCGCTTCTGCTACTTCGTGAGCGGGAGTAGGCTTGAATCGTACTTTTCGATTACCGTTTTTATCTTCTTCGATAATATAGTTATCGCCCGTTTTATACTGACCGCCGTACTCATAACCGGCAATCTGCATCATAGTTTCGTGAAGTCTTAAAATATCACTCTGTCTTACATCCAAAGTATCGTGATGCAGATGAATCGCATTTAGAGCATCTCTATAACCCGCGATCTCACCTTCTGTGTGATTCAGAGGAGCACTATCTTGATTTACAATAGCTGCAATACGCTCATCACTGGTAACAATACCTTCAATGGCGTTAGAACTCTTAACCGATTGCACTTTTGCTACGGCTTCCAATTCGGTAAATACTTTCGCATATTCTTCTTTTCTTACACCTGCCATTGTTTTTAACGATGCAATACTGGAGGTAAGAGTAATCAAGTTTGCGGGCAACAAAGCATTATTTAAAAAGGAATAATCAAATTTTCTCATTATTAAGCCTCCATTTCTGCACATTATTTTAACATATAATATGCAGAAAATCAAGGGCTAATGCATATTGAATTAACAATTGAATGCAGAAATTATTCAATCCCTTTTCTTTGTCTACTGCGGATCAAATTTTGATATAGAAATTGAAACAACCGCGCAGTGTTGGAGAAAAACCAATGACTGCGCGATTGTTTTGACCACATGTTATCCCACATCTGCAACCGGAACATACGGACACAACGGAAATAAAAGCACCAAAGAGGATGTGATTTTGAGCAGAAATGGTTAGAAATAACCGGAAACGTCTATAAATCAGGTATCTTTTACCATTTGGGACCAGGATGCTGCAGATTCGAGTCCTGTCACTTCGACCACAAAGAAAAGACCTATCTTTTGATAGGTCTTTTCTTATTTGTACGTATCGGTTGAATCTGCGGCATCCTCTGTCATCCCCGAGCGAGCGGGGACACTTCCCCATCCTCTTATCTTTGGAGCGGGGGTTGTTTGAATATCCGTCTCCGAATTGGCAAAAATAACGGATATCAAACAAATGGAGGTATTGAAATGTTCAAACACGAAAAGATGCTTTTTCATCCTGTGGAGGTAGAAAGACCCAATCCGCAGTACGCGGCACTTTTGCAGGAACAGCTTGGCGGCGGAAACGGCGAGCTGAAGGCGGCAATGCAGTATATGTCCCAGAGTTTTCGAATCAAAGATCCCGAAATCAAGGATCTGTTCCTTGACATTGCTGCGGAGGAGCTGGGGCACATGGAGATGGTGGCGCAGACCATCAACCTCTTAAACGGTCACGATGTTGATGCCGCAAAAGTGCCCTCGGGCGAAATCCAGTCCCATGTGCTTCTGGGCTTAAATCCGGGGCTGATCAACGCCTCGGGCTATTCCTGGACGGCTGATTACGTTACGGTAACCGGCGACCTGTGTGCCGATCTGCTCAGCAACATCGCGTCCGAACAGCGTGCGAAGGTGGTTTACGAATATCTTTACCGTCAGATTGATGACAAAAAGGTACGTGAGACCATTGATTTTCTCCTCAATCGCGAGGAAGCCCACAACCAAAAGTTCCGCGACGCCTTTAACAAAGTACAGAACTCCGGCTCTAACCGTGATTTCGGCACCACCAAAGCCGCGAAAATGTATTTCTCCATGTCGGACCCCGGCCCCAATGCATTTGCAACGGGGGATACCAAACCCGTTTCTTTTGAATAAAAAACCACCGGCTTAGCCGTTGGTTTTTTTATTCCTCAAATCTTGCAAGCAGGGCGGCAAACGGATTGTCGGACGGGTCATCCTCCCCTTCCGCGCTGTAAGAAGCCAAAACCAGCTCCTCCTCGCGCTCCATCTTGATAAACAGCTGCGCGGTGTTTCTCGCATCCACCAATGCATCGTGGATATTCTCATCGTAGTCGATGTTGGCGATAATCAGCGCCTCCGAGAGTCGGTAGGTCTTTTGGGCATCCATCCGCTTACCAAAGGTGTACTGGCAATCCTCCCAATCCTCGAAATACACATCCAACCCCTCGATAACAATCCCCTTTTCCTCAATCTCCGTGCGAATCTGAATCTCATCATTTTCACTCCAGGACACCAGAATCGAGCCCTCCGGAATCCAAGCCAGAAACGCTTCCAACGCCTCTTTGATGCGCGGAGCCCCTTCCACGTCACGCGCTGAAATCCCGGTAAGCTCCTCAATAAATGTATTGACCGCGCCATACTCCGGGGATACATACGTCATAAACTCATCGGTGATTTCAAGGTCTTCATTTATCGCAACCGCACCGATTTGAATGATTTCGCTGCCCCAGCTGTACTCCTCGCGCTTCGGCCCGCGCGACACAACACACATCTCCAAATCCAAAACAACAAACTTACACATCTAAATAATCTCTCTTTCGACATCTTTCCCCTTATTCTACCATATACGGCTCCGCTCGTACAACCCCTTGTCGATTTTGGGAAACTGTTGTATAATAAAACCAATCAGTCTAAGAATGCCGAGGTGAAGCAGTTTGAAAACAGTTCCGTTTCATGAAATCAAAAACGAATTGATCAGCAACTTCCGCAGACAAATGCTCATCCCGATTATCGGTTCGGGGTTTACCAAGGATTGCACTGCGTACAACGGTCGCGTTCCGTCCGGCGAGGACTACCGTCTGTACATGGTCGGTAAAATTCAAGAAACCCTGCAGCTGCCCGACGCGGAGAAGGCAAAGCTGCAAAGCGAGTCTTTTTCGAACGTCTCCGCCTATTATCATGACGTGGTACCGTCGGCAGAGCAAAAAACCTATTTGAAAAACAATTTCACCAGAGTCAGAATCGAAGACGAAAAGAAGGACTTTTTGTCTCTTCCGTGGCCCTATGTGTATACACTCAACATTGATGACGGCATCGAAAACGGCAGCGAGTACAAGCAGGTGGTCTGTGCAAACCGCGAGATTGACCATAGCGTATTCGATGACGAAAACTGTGTCATCAAGCTGCACGGTGACATTCATGAAATGCTCACCTATGCAGACTCGCAAAGCGAGGTTTTCACGCAGCTGCAGTACGTTGCCAGCTTGAAGAAAAACGCATCTCTCCTGACCAAGCTGACCCATGACGGGATTTATCAGAATCTTTTGTTTGTCGGTTGCAGCTTGGACGATGAAATCGACTTGCTGGCATCCTTGATGAACAACGGCTCATCCGAAAGTGTGACCGCGAAATACATTTGCCTCACAGAGCAGCCGTCCGTACTGGATGCTTTGAAATATGAGCGCTACGGAATTACGCATTGCATTCTGTTCGACTCGTTTGAAAGCATTTACGCGGACTTGTATGCCGCAGGCGTGGAGGCGGAGCAAATCAGCTGTGATGATTTGGAAAACTACAAAAGCTTCTCCATCGAAACCTTATCCTCCGACTATGAGCAAAACAAACCGTATCTGCTGTTCGGAAAAAGCCTGATTAACAAAAACCATACCATTACCTTGCCGTATTTCTTCATTTCAAGGGAAGAGAGCGAAAAAATCATCGCCAACCTCAGCCGATACAATCTCCAACTGCTCATCGGTAACCGTTGCAGCGGTAAATCGTATTTGCTTGCGGACGTCGCCTGCAAAATCCGAGACAAGGATGTCTTCTATTTTGAAACAAAAGACCGTTTGTCCGACCGCGCATTCAACCAGCTTCTCAACAAGCAAAACTGTGTCATTCTTGCCGACTGCACCGCATTCTCAACCGGTCAGTTTGAAATGATTCTGGAAAGTTTCGAACTTTTGAAGCGAAACCGCGTCAACATCGTTATCGTGGTCAACAAGAACGACCGCGATTTCAACGCTGTTTTGAAACTGCAAGAGATGCGGGGCAAAATTGACGTTTCAAGTATTGCCAAAACAGAAATCGACAACCGCTTCACCGCGAGTGAGCTTGCGCGGCTCAATCCGCTTTTGACCGCCATTGACGCAGGTATCTTCAGCGAGAAGAAAACCATTGTGGATAACATCATCGAGGTCAGCGAAAACCTGTCCGAGAAGAACAAATACCATCAGGTCACTCCGAGATTCAATAGCATCCGTGAACTCGCCGCGCTGATTGCACTCGGCATCGAGCGAAAGATTTATTCCAACCGCGCAACCAAGTTGGACTTCCACGTGGAATTGGAATTGCAGCAAAAAGCGACCGAACCGCTCATCGATTGTGAATCCACTTGGTCGTTTGAAAAGGACCGCGACGATAACTCCCCGGTGAAATACGTCGCAAATGCAGAGTACTGGCTGTGCGGTCAGCTTGAGCGCTTTGCCGAGAACCCGGAGCATCACAAACTGATTGTGGATGCCTTCCGCTATATCATCGAGCAAATCATCGCGCAGGAAGGTGTGCCGGATCTCTTGTACGGTGCAAAAAACATCTCGTGCAGAGAGTATATTTTGTTTGATAACATCAACCGCATCTTCTTCCCGTATAAGCGCTCCGGGTACAACGGCATCCAACTCATCCGCGTGATTTACGAAGGTCTCAATGACCGCTTGTCGGTCGACCCGAACTATATGCACCAGCGTTCGAAATGCTATATCAAATCCTCTTACTATGCAAAAGAAACCGAGGAGAAATTGGCATTCCTTGACCGTGCATACCGTGATGCAAACGTCGCGCACCAAGTTTTCTCGCACCGTTTCGATGAATGCGGCAACGAAAAGCTCTTAATCTCAATCGCGCACATCACGTATACACAGGCACTCATCCTGTGTCATAAGTGCTCGATTCACAACTATGAAGACGTGGCGGAGAACACCGCGGCAATCGAACTGCTGCACGCCGCACTCTCCTCACCGTATAACAGTTATGAGTTCGCAAAGACCGACTCGTTTAACTACCGCGACGTCATCGGAACAACCGTCACAACCGCCATCGCCGATCAATCCCTTGTGCTTCCCGAAGCACTTGATTGGCTGGAAGAGTTGTACTACCAGCTTTCCAATGCATAAGCAAAAGCACCGACTTTGTCGGTGCTTTTCTGTTTGCAAGACTTTTATTTCCCGCGGGTTTTGACGTCCGCGTCGATGCGTTTTTTCCAAGCCTTCCCGAGCGGCGCGGAAGCGCGCACCGCACAGACCGCATCGCTGAGGACCTCGAAATTGAGTTTTGTTCCTTCCCCGTCGCATTTATAGTCCGCCGCGTGGTCGGAATCGATGCCAAACCGCCCCGCTTCCTTTGCCGCGTCAATGTTCGCGCCGAGGAACAAAAACTCCCAACCCGCCGCCTTCTTCTCTTCAATCAGGCGGCGCACCGCGTCGTAATTGTATTCGCGGCTCGCGTTTTCATACCCATCGGTTGTGATGACAACCAGCGTTTTTTCGGGTACATCCTCGCGCCGCGCATACTTGTGAATATTTCCAATGTGGCAAATCGTACTCCCCACCGCATCCAGCAGGGCGGTGCAGCCTTGGGTGAAATACTCGCGCTCGGTCATGCGCGGCACATCTCCGATGGGCAAGCGGTCATGAATCATCGCGCGTTCGGAGTCAAACAGCACGGTGGTCACCACCGCAGCCCCCTCCTCTTTTTTCTGCCGCTCAATCATGGAGTTGAAACCGCCGATGGTGTCTCCCTCCAAGCCGCTCATGGACCCGCTTCGGTCCAAAATGAAAATCAGTTCTGTCATAAGAAAAACCCTCCTTTGTTTTTGTGACTTCATTATCACACATCCAAAGAAGGGTTTGGTCGCATCCCAAGCGACATTTTAATTTCCCAATAGCGGTTGGTCGTAGGCGAGGAGGGCTTCGTTGATTTCGAATAAATCATAGACCCCTTCGCGGATGAAAAACTCAATGATGAGGTCAAACTTACTGCTGTGGCTGAGGGTAAAGCCCGCGCGCTCCAGCAGGTCTTGTGTTTCGTCAAGGCTCAATTCCAGCGCGATGGCAAAGGCGAGCACGGTGGGTTTGGACGGGCGGTAGTGCGGATTGGTACGGATTTTGGAAAAGAGCTTGCGGTCCACATTTGCCTTTTTATACACTTCCGCATCGGTTTTGCCTTTCGCATCGATGAGGGCGAGCAGGGTTTCGGAAAAGCCTGCATCCAGCTCATCAAACAAATCACGCGGAATACACGGCGCGGCGGCGCGCCCTACCGCACAGGCATCGGACAGACATTTTTTCTGCACCGAAATGCCGATATAGTGCGCCTCGATGAAGGCGTCCAGCTTTGCAAACTTTTTGTTTTTCTGCATACAAAATCCCTCCGAGTTCAGTATAAATCCAAACCGTCTCAAAGTCAAATTTTTAGCAGAATTCTCCCTTTTTCTGTTGCTTTTTTCACGAAAATCTTCTATGATAACAGTATCAGACAAAGGAGATTGCATATGTTACCGTTTGAACTCTCATTTTTGCAATATTTGGAATCCGTTCGCACGGATTTTTTGAACAAAGTCTTTGAATTTGTCACTTTTTTTGGAGAAGAAACCCTGCTGATTGTGTTTCTTGCGGTTTTTTACTTCGCGCTGGACAAGCGTTTGGCGCGGCGCATCACGTTTGTGACACTGACCTCGCTGAGCCTCAACGGAATCATCAAAAATCTGGTCGCGCTGCCGCGTCCGTTTGCTTCCGGGGCGGTCACCTGTATCCGACCCGAGACCGCGACCGGATACTCCTTCCCGAGCGGCCACACACAGACCGCGGCGACCTGGAGCTTTGCATTTGCAAGGGTTTTGAAAAAACCGATTGTTTGGTGGTTTGCGGGACTCATCACGCTTGCGGTGGGGTTTTCGCGGCTGTATCTGGGCGCGCATTACCCGAGCGATGTGGTGGTCGGGGCGGCACTCGGCATCCTCATCTCCCTCACATTCGGGGAGATGTATGAGCGCAATCCCACCCGAATGTACGCGGCGGTTTTACTCGCATCTGCTCCGTTTTTTATCGGATTTTTGCTGAAAAACGATCCGTTTTTTGCGGATTTTTTCAAAATTTTCGGGATGCTCCTCGGACTTTGGCTTTCGGATTGGTTTGAGACCCGATTTGTGAAGATGGAATATCCGCCCGCGGTGTTTAAACGGGTTTTGCGTGTCCTCCTCGCGATTTTACTGCTCCTCGCGCTGAAGCTTGGGTTGGACACGCTCTTCCCCGAAGGGCTTTTGTTTGATGCCGCGCGCTACTTCCTTTTGGTGTTTTTGGCGCTCGGACTTCTCCCGCTCGGATTTAAGATTTGTAAGTTATAAAAAGAAAGCATGGCAAATGCCATGCTTTCTTTTTACGCCATGGTTTTTAACATTTCAAGGGTGACTTCGTATCGGCACGGGGAATTTTGCGAAAATGCGCGGGCTTCCTCCCGCATGAACTCGCCCATGCGCCGCACTTCGTTTCCGATGCTGCCTGCGATGTGCGGTGTGAGGATGCAATTCGGCAGCGTGTAAAACTCGCTTTTTGCTGCGGGCGGCTCGGGGTCGGTGACATCGAGAATTGCGGTGAGGTCCGCGCGCGCTTTCAGTACCGCAATCAAGTCTCTTTCCACCACCTGCGCGCCTCTCCCCGTGTTTATGAAGGTGGCGTACTGCGGCATAGCGGAAAAATGCTGATAGGTCAGCATTCCTTTTGTTTCTGTATTGTTGGCGAGGTGGTTGGAAACCACATTGCACTCGGAAAACAGGGTTTCAAGCGAGCATTTGGTGACACCCAGCCGCGCGGCTTCCTCCTCGGTCAGAAACGGGTCGAACACCGACACCTGCAGGCGATATGCTTTCAGCATTTGGATGACCAATTTCCCGATCATGCCTGCACCGATGATGCCGACTTTGGCACCGTAGTTGCCAATAAAATTTTTTGACACCGCCTCCGCCTCCGCACGGGTCACACAACGTGCGGTTTGGAAAAAGCCTTTGTTTGCAAGGATGATTTGCGCGACCGTGTATTCGGCAACGGGGATTCCGTTTGCCGCCCACGCGGAAAACACACGCACCCCACACGCGAGAAACGGACGCGCAAAGGCTTGCACGGTGCCTGCCGCGTAGAAGACCGCTTTGAGTGATGGGAGGCAGGCTTTGATTTCCTCCTCCGAAAAACAGGGCATTCCCCATGTGGAAAACACCGCCTCCACATCGGAAAATCGTTTGGGATTTTCCAAAACATCGGCTTTTTGATACACGGTGTCTTCGGTTTGGTACACGCGCCGCACCTCTTCGGGGCGCTCGCACAGATAGATTGTGTTCATAGTTTCACCTCAAAGGTAAAGGTTGGAGAGGTCATCTCCCGCGGAAGGGCGAAGTCGATGCAGTAGACCGGGAGGATTTCACAACCGCCGTGGGGGTCAAACGGCACCTCGGAAATGCACGGAGAAAGGCTCCCGTCAAAGTGCAGTACCACATTTCCGACCATGACGCACTCAGACCGCACCTCGGGTTTTGTTAAGGTGATAAAACGCTCGGTCACACTCTCGCCGCTTGCATCAATCGTATCGCAAAGGCACACGCGGTCCTCTTCGAAGGACACGGTACGGGTCAGGCGGCGCAGGGCGGGAATGTCATAAGCCTTTTCCATTTCCACCGTGACGACTCGGTTTTCATACCGCAAAGTGCCCGAAAACGCTCTTCCCTCTTTTTGACCCACTCCACCGATGATGGGGACACTGTGTCCAAACGAGGAGTTGCAGAAATACTCATACCGATGCGCAGGTCGGAAGTATTCGCGGGTGTACCGTCCCGCACCCAAATCGCAGAAGACCTGACCGCTTTTGTCTGCGAGGAGGAAGCTTCCGACATCGTTGTGGTTATGGGGCTCATCGTTGTGCCCTGCCTTGATGGCAAACGAGTAGTGCTTACGGTTTACAATCATATGCCCCGCATCGGGGAGGTATAAATCCTCGCTGAGGGGAGGGGTTTCCTGCGCGGTCGGGTCATAATACAAAAAGGTACGCACAAAGCTCTGCCAACACACATTGATGCCCGAGAATTCCATCAGACGCTTTGGCAGAATGCGGACGTCATTCGGAAAGCGCTTGTGCAGATAGTGCTGCAAGCCAAGGTGCGCGGTACCGTTGCGTGTGCCGTCCGAAAAACTTACGGTTGCATCACCCTTTAAGAAATTGCGCTGCAGATAGCAGGCGACTTTTTTCACCTTTTCATCCGCCATGATGTCAACACCGGTGTTTTGCAGAATGAGTTCGGCAATCATGCAATAGTAACTAAATCCGTAAGTCCAATAGCCGTGTCCCTCAAGACAAGTGCCGTCTTCGGGAAAGCCCGAAAGGTACCGGCTTAAATTTTCAAAAATCCGTTTTCGTTGCTCCTTGAACAGTTCGGGCGCGACATAGAGCATGGCACCTGCGATTGAGCCTGTACAGACAGAAATCCAGTTGTTGTCCAGCTCCTCCCACCAATGCTTGCGCTCGCAAAACGGCAGGATGCCCTTGTTTAAGATGCTTTCTCTTGCAAAGTCGCGCACCACGGGGTCTAACCGCTCGCCCAAAACCGCGCAGATTTCCGCAAGACAGAATGCGGTTTCTCCGCTGAACAGGTCGGTCACGGTTTTGTTTGCAACAAGGTCATTGTCCACGTGTGCGGGGAGCATCCAGTTTTGCTCGGAGGAAATCTCCCAAATCAGATTCTGCACGTCATCGAGATACCGCCCCTCTTCGGGGTAGAGAAGTGTGAGAATCGCCGCGGCGCCCAGCACGTTTCGACGCGCGAAATACAGGGCTTCAAATTCATCGCGGCTTCCGTTTTCGTAATAGATTCTTCGCACTGTGTACGGCATGACGGAAAACGCGGTTTCCCGTTTTTCTTCGTAGCACCGGTTGACAAGCGCAACAAGTTCCGCATATTCCGGGTTTTCCCGTACGGCTTGCCAAAACTCCGCTTGATACATCCGTTTCATATCGTACCTCCTTTATTCCATCGAAATGTGCAATGCTTCGGTATGCACCGCATACACACGGTATCTGCCGTTGCGGTTGTAATACCGCTGATATTCGGGGTCAAGTGTTCCGTCAAACAAGTAGCGGCAGGTTGCACCGCGATAGGTGACCGAAACCGAGGTCTCTCCGACCGTGATGGCGGTTTCCGCTTCCCCGTCAAACTCAAATACAGGCAGGAAGAAGCCGAGGTTTTCCGCGCCCGAAAGGGTGATTTTCACCCCGTCTTCATCGACCGCATACCGCTCGGTGACCGTGAGTCCCGCTGCAAGGGTGACTTCAAACACCGCTTCCGCTTCGCCGCCATGCACCAATTTGTGCGCTGCATAGCACTCGGCACCGATGTGCCGTCTTCCGTCTTCCGCAAAGCAGCAAAGCGACATTGCGGTGGGGTTTTCCCCTTCTGTGGCATAATTTGGATGCTTTGCAAACGGCACCGAAAGGCAAAGCGGAGACGGGCATCCGCTTTTATGCACACGCCCCAAGCCGTTTGCATCGTAATGGGGGTCTGCCGCGGTGTCCCACTCCAAGAAGTAGCCCGCGCGGTTTAAGAACACACGGTGAAAGCGCTCGCTTGTCTGCGCGAAATATCCGCCCGCCTCTGTCGGGGCGACACCCACCGCAATCTCCTCGTTTGCAAACAGGATTGATGGGTAGAGGTTGGACGCCACGGTAATCATGTATTTATTGAAATAGCCGTATTCCTCGCATCCGATTTTGGAGGCGACGTCGTAACGGTTTTTGATGTGGCTTTTGGGGGTAAGTGCGAGATAGGCGCGAGACGAGTTTGCCGCAAGACGCGCCGCACCCCGAAACTTCTCGGCGGTGGCGCAATCCCCTTTTTCGGCAAAGCGGGACGCTTCCATTTCACAATATGAGCAAAGCATTGCCTCGTTATGAAGGAATTGGTTGCTTCGTCCGCCGTATGGGAGTTCCCCTGTGACCGACTGCATTTGCAGAGTGAGGGTCGCGGCAGAGTCCAGCACCTGCGCGATTCTCTCCGCATATTTCCCACGGTAGCCCGCGCACAGCAAAAACGACAGCAAAAAGCGCGGAACAAGGTCATACATTGCGTGGTTGTTATAGGGCGGGTCATCCATGTACATCCCGTTGCAATCGAAGTTTGCAAGCTGGCACGGAAGCTGCCAATCCACAAACGCGCTTGTGTCGATGCCGCAATACACACCGCGGACATACTCGCTGACCGCAGCAAACATTGCCCAGTTTGCCACGAATTTTCCCGAACGGTCATCCACCTCGTTGTAATACGACCACGGGTCGAATTCGGAAAGTTTGCGCTTCCATTTCAAAAGCATGGCGGGCGGAATCAAGTCGCTTTGTTCCAAAAGCATCAGACAGCAGCACACCTCACGGATCGAGAAATCGTTGGCGGCTTTTTTGCGCGGCATTTCGTCGCAGCAAAGGTCCATGATTTCGATGAATCGGTCTTTTAAGTCAAGGCGTCTGCCGTAGAACATCAAAATCCCGATGTTTGCGCCCAAACGCGGAAAGCCGTGCTCGGTGAGACCGTCACGGGCGACTTCGTCGATATAGGCGCGGATGCGCGCGGGGGAGTAAGCGGAAAGCGCCGCCTCCATGCTGTCAAGATAGGTTGTTTTCACGGGTTTTCACCCCTTAAAAAATGTTTTGGTTTTCTCGGTATCCGCTCCACACGGTTTCAAAGCAGGCATCTTCGCTCGGGATGGGACGGGTCGGGCGGACGGTGACCGCAAAGCCTTGCTCGGTCAGTTTGACCTCTTGCACAAGGGTTGGGTCACGGGTTTCTTCTGCCATGGCGGTCAGCACCGCCGCCTGTGTAATCAACACGTCTTTGTATTTCGGGTCTTGCGCAAAGGCAAGCGCGTTTTCCACCTCTTTTAAGTATGCCTTGATTTGGGGCAAGTTTCTCACCGCCGCCGCACAATCGCTCATTCTCCGCTGTGCCGCGCGGATTTCCTCGGCTTGGGAGACAAGCGAAATTTGTTCTTTGGAAACGAGCTCGGAAAACACGGTTTCCTCGACGGGTGGGTTGGGATGCGCGGAAATGTACTGCGCCACACGAAGCGCGCCGACCTGCCCCGCATTCAGCGCAGAGCCGCCCGGGCGGGAGATCCCGTGGGTGCCTGCACACTCGCCCACGGCGAAGAGACCCTTCACCGAGGTCTGCCACCATGTATCCACCGCAACACCGCCGTTGCAATGCTGGGCGCACAGGGCGATTTCAAGGTACTCGCGGGAAAGGTCGACACCTTTGTTTTTGTAAAGCTCAATCGCGGGGGTGTTCATCTTGGCGAGGCGCTCAATCGGGGTACCGAAGACGGCTCCCGCTTGGCTTAAATAGGAGTATGCCTCGTCCGAGAGTTTGGAAAAATCCAAATCAAACGGGTTTTTGGTGAAATCCAGATAGACACGGCGCTTTTTCTCCACACGTTCACGGTGGATGAGCAGGTCGATTTGTGAGGAGCCGTGCTCGGCTTTTTTCGGGTCATACGGCCATTGGTAGCCTTTCAAAAACACCAGCGACAAACCTGCATAGCGGTCTTCAAACGCATCCCACAAAAAGTCATGCTCTCTCCCCTCCTCGTCCACCGAAACAAATCGCGGAAGCGCCTGCATATAGGTGCCCGAAACGTTCCAGCGCGGAGAGGTTGATGCGAGACCGTACTGCCAGAACGAGAGGTTTTGCATGGCAGCACCTGCCTGAATGGCAAGACCGGTTGCGCCGCGGTGACACGCAGGGTATACGCTGTCCGCATAAATACCCGCAGGTCCGCCCGTTGCGAGGACCAAATCCGCACATCGAAAGGCTTGTACCTCCCCGTTTTGGAGGCACAACACACCGCAGATTCGACCCTCATGCTGTAAGAGTTTGACCGCATAGCAGCCGTCAAACACACGGATTCCGAGGCGCTCGGCATGAGTTTGCAGCACCTCGGTCATCATTTGGGAGGTGAGCGGTCCCGCACTGGTTGCGCGGCCGTAGAGGTCGTGGTCGGTTTGATAGCCCACATATTCGCCGTAGCGGTTTGTGGGGAATGGGACACCCAACTCGCATAGATTGAAAAATGCGCGGGTCGAAAGTGCCGCCTCACACAGCGCGGTATCCCCATCGACACAGCCGCCGTCAAACAGATTCTGCGCCATGGTGCGCACACTGTCTGCGCGACCGCCCGCGAGACCCAGCTTATAGTAGGTCTGCTTGTCGCTTCCCGTGTTACGGGAGGTGCCGCACATTACCCCTTCGGTGATGATTGCGACGTTGACTCCGCGCTCTTTCAGTCGGCAAGCGGCGGCATAGCCTGCCGCACCCGTGCCGATGACAAGGACATCGTAATTCTGATCCATTATAGTCTCCTTATGTGGAAGCCGCCGTCCACATCGATGGATTCGCCCGTGACATACGGCAGTGCGCCGCTGCAAAGGGCCCATACCGCGGACGCGATATCCTGCGGTGTTCCCCAACGCTTGATGGGGAGCAGACCGCCTTCTATCATGGCATCGTATTTTTCTTTGACCACGCCGGTCATATCGGTCGCAATGATGCCCGGGCGCACCTCGTTTACGGCAATTCCGTACTCTGCCAAGCGGTCGGCAAACAGCTTGGTCACCATGGTGAGACCCGATTTGGAGATACAGTATTCTCCGCGGTTGGTTGAACTGGTATACGCCGACATGGAGGAGATGTTGCAGATTGCACCGCCGTGTGCCTTCATTTTGTTGGCGGCGAGTTGGGTCAAAAAGAAGGTGCCTTTTAAGTTGATATCCATGACATAGTCATAGCTTTCTTCGGTCATTTCCAAAAGGTCTGTCCGCACCTTGGGGGCGACACCTGCCACATTGACCAGAACGTCAAGGTCTGCGCAGGCGGTTATCAAACGGACACGATCTTCATGGACCGAAATATCGCCCGAAATGTAGTGAAAGCGTTCATGCGTGATGGGGGCGGCTTCCCGTCTGCTCATTCCGTAGACGGTATAGCCCAAGTCGGATCGTAGCCATGTCGTTGTGTGAGCCAAGG
>JAZQIE010000055.1:0-7600 GCA_045540975.1 Eubacteriales bacterium | reverse complement strand
TTTTCTATTCATAGCTAAAAGCTTTTTAGAACCACGGGTATAGCCCGTGGTTTTCGTTTGCGCAACAATAAAGAGGATTATCTCGAACACAGCTTTCGAGATAATCCTCTTTTTAGTTAGATAAGCTCGATGATTGCCATTTCAGCGCAGTCACCGCGGCGCGGGCCGAGCTTGGTGATACGGCAGTAACCGCCGTTGCGGTCAGCGTACTTCGGAGCGATTTCGTCGAAGAGTTTCTTGACGACATCCTCTTTGGTGATGTAAGCAAGAGCCTGACGTCTGCTGTGCAGGGTGTTGGTCTTGCCAAGAGTGATCATTTTCTCAGCCATCGGGCGAACTTCGCGTGCGCGCATGACTGTGGTTTCAATCTTACCATTCTCGAGCAGATAGGTGACCATAGCACGGAGCATTGCCTTACGTGCATCGGTTGCTCTGCCGAGTTTACGAGTTCCGGGCATCGAACGTTACCTCCTTCGTTTAGAATCAGGATCTAAATCCGATTAGTTTTCCTCATCTGCCAGGGAGAGCCCCATAGCAGCAAGCTTGTTCACGACTTCTTCGAGGGACTTGTGACCCAGGTTACGGACTTTCATCATATCGTCCTGAGTTTTTGCAATCAAATCCTCGACCGTGTTGATCCCCGCGCGCTTCAAGCAGTTGAAGGAACGGACGGAGAGGTCAAGCTCTTCAATGGTCATCTTGAGCACGGTATCGTTCTGAGTATCCTGCTTTTCGACGACAATCGATTTATTGCCGATATCCTCGGACAAGTCAATGAACAGGCTGAGGTGTTCGGCCAGAATTTTAGCTGCGTAAGAAAGTGCGTCACCTGCGGTGATGGTCTTGTTGGTCCACACCTCAATGGTGAGCTTGTCAAAGTCGGTGGTGTCACCTACACGGGTGTTCTCAATGTGATAATTCACCTTGGGAATCGGGGTGTAGATGGAGTCGATCGGCAGAACGCCGATGACCGACTGAGCCTGCTCTTCCTTGTTACGCTCCGCGGAAACATATCCGCGGCCGTGTGCGAAAGTGAGCTCCATGCTGAGGGAAGCATCCGGGCCAAGAGTTGCGATATGGAGATCCGGATTGAGGATCTCGACATCCGCATTTTCCTGGATATCGCCCGCGGTGACTTCGCCTTCGCCCTTGGCTTCGATCACGACGGTCTTGGGTTCATCGCAATTGAGCTTTGCGATGATGCCCTTGACGTTCAGCACAATCTCGGTCACGTCTTCCTTGACGCCCGCGATGGTGGAGAATTCGTGTTCAACGCCTGCGATTTTGAGCATGGTGACAGCAGTGCCGGGCAGCGAGGACAGGAGAACACGGCGCAGGGAGTTACCCAGGGTGATACCGTATCCGCGCTCCAGCGGCTCAATGACAAATCTACCGTAAGAACCGTCTTCAGACGACTCAACACATTCAATACGCGGCTTTTCCATTTCAATCATCATAGTACCCTCCTTACATGGTCGGCATTAAAATCATGCCGAAGCTGTGTTTAGCTAAGAGCATTACGAGGGTTTATTTGGAGTACAACTCGACGATGAGGTGTTCCTCGATCGGGAGATCAATATCCTCGCGTGCCGGCAGGTTCACGACCTTCGCCTGGAAAGCGTTGCGGTCGAGGTCCAGCCACTTCGGCGGAACACGGGAACCGTTTGCTTCGAGGACGGATTTGAACTTGTCGGAGCTGCGGCTCTTTTCCTTAAGAGCAACAACGTCGCCAGCCTTGAGCAGGTAGGACGGGATGTTGACGGACTTGCCGTTAACGGTGAAATGTCTGTGGGAAACGAGCTGACGTGCTTCTGCACGGCTCATTGCGAAGCCCAGACGGTAAACCACGTTGTCCAAACGGGATTCCAGAATCTGGAGCAGGTTTTCACCGGTGACACCCTTACGGGTAACAGCCATATCAAAATACTTAGCGAACTGGCTTTCCAGAACGCCGTAGTAACGACGTGCTTTCTGCTTCTCACGAAGCTGCAAGCCGTACTCGGACATTTTCTTGCGGCCCTTGCCATGCTGGCCCGGAGCCTGAGCCGGACGACGGTCGAGTGCACACTTACCGGTGTAGCAACGGTCGCCCTTCAAGTGCAGCTTCTGACCCTCTCTGCGGCAGAGACGGCAAACTGCGCCGGTATATCTAGCCATTAGTTTACACCTCCAAAATTAAACACGTCTTCTCTTCGGGGGACGGCAGCCGTTGTGCGGAATCGGGGTGACGTCTTTGATCATGGTGACTTCAAGGCCTGCAGCCTGAAGCGCACGGATCGCAGCTTCACGTCCGGAGCCCGGACCCTTAACGAAGACTTCAACGGTCTTAAGACCATGCTCCATCGCAGCCTTAGCAGCGGTTTCAGCCGCAACCTGAGCAGCAAACGGAGTGGACTTACGGGAGCCACGGAAGCCCATGCCGCCGGAGGATGCCCAAGAGAGAGCATTGCCGTTCGGATCGGTAATGGTTACCATGGTGTTGTTGAAGGAGGAACGGATATGAGCCGCGCCTTTTTCAATGTTCTTTTTCTCGCGACGCTTTCTGGAAGCGCCTTTTCTTGCAGTTTTCGGACTAGCCATAACCTAAACCCTCCTTTACTTCTTCTTATTCGCAATGGTTCTCTTCGGACCCTTGCGAGTTCTTGCGTTGGTCTTGGAGCGCTGACCGCGGACCGGAAGGCCACGGCGGTGACGCAGACCACGGTAGGAGCCGATTTCGATCAGACGCTTGATGTCAAGCGCGACTTCACGGCGAAGGTCACCTTCTACGGTGTAGTTCTTATCGATGTAATCACGCAGCTTGGAAACATCGTCCTCAGACAGGTCCTTTACGCGGGTATCCGGGTTGACACCGGTAGCCTTGAGGATTTCGTTTGCGCTGCTTCTGCCGATACCGAAGATGTAGGTGAGACCAATCTCAACTCGCTTCTCTCTCGGCAAGTCAGTTCCGGCAATACGTGCCATAGGTTACATGCACCTCCACAAAATAATTTCTGTGCTAATTGATTAGCCCTGTTTCTGTTTGTGCTTGGGGTTTTCGCAGATGACCATCACGCGGCCTTTGCGGCGGATGATCTTGCACTTTTCGCAGATGGGCTTAACAGAAGGTCTTACTTTCATAAGGATTCTCCCAATCGCCGGGGCATCCCCCCTGCGACTGCCGCTCTTTGACCGGTAAGCGGCGAACCGAATTTTTGTCTCGCGTGTTTACTTGGAACGCCAGGTAATACGTCCGCGAGTCAAGTCATACGGTGACATTTGAATGGTCACCTTATCTCCCGGAAGGATACGGATGAAGTTCATACGGAGCTTTCCGGAAATATGCGCTAAGATTTTGTGCCCGTTGCCAATATCCACTTGGAACATGGCGTTTGGCAGCGCCTCTATGACGGTACCTTCGAGCTCGATAACGTCGTCTTTAGCCAAGCAAATTACCTCCCTCTGCTTGAAGCGGCATCTCCCGACTGCGCATTATACGGGGAGATTGCCCTGCGTATCTCGCTGTTTGTCACCTTACCGGTTTCACGGAGCTTTTCGCGGAGACGGTCGCTCCCCTCGGAGAAGAAAGCCACATGCTTGCGCTTCTTCTTTTTGGGTGCTTCCACGCGGCGGAGTCTGCCGTCGGCAAGGTACACGAAGACGGGGTCAATATCAACTACGAAAAAGATTCTCCCCCGGTCTCTTCCGGCCAGGGACACAACAAATTGTGATCGGTCTAATTCCATAGCGTCTATTCCTCTTCGGGAGCGGTCAGAATGACCGGTCCGTTCTCGGTAATCACGATTGTGTTTTCATAATGTGCGGACAGCTTGCCGTCACGCGTGACGACCGTCCACCCATCGTTCAGTACACGTACATCAAACGTGCCCTGATTTACCATAGGTTCTATGGCAATGGTCATGCCGGCAAGAAGCCGGGCGCCTTTGCCGGGGGAACCGAAGTTGGGGACCTCGGGGTCCTCATGCAACTCGCTCCCAACGCCGTGACCCACATATTTTCGCACAACGGAGAATCCGTTCTGCTCAACATAGGTCTGAATGGCATGGGAAATATCCGAGATTCGATTTCCCACTTGCGCGTGCGCAATACCCTCATAGAAACACTGTCGGGTCACATCGATGAGACGCTTCGCCTCCGTGTCGCACTCACCCACCACAAATGTGTTGGCACAGTCGCCCACATATCCGTTGCAGGTGGCACCCACGTCGATTTTGACCAAATCACCGAACTTCAACACGCGCTTTCCCGGGATTCCGTGAATGACCTCGTCATTTACCGAGATACAAGCACTGCCCGGAAATCCTCCGTAACCCAAGAAGGTGGGTTCGGCGCCGCGGGACGTGATGAAGTTATAGATCATGCGGTCAAGCTCACCGGTGGTGATCCCTTCTCGCACGGCTTTGCCTGCCGCGGCCAAAGCGGACGCGGCAATGCAGCCGGCTTGTTTCATGCATTCAATTTCGCGCCGGGATTTGAGTTGTATCATACACTAAATCCCCAACGCAGCAAACACAGCTTTGGTGGTATCTTCGATGCCATCGCAGCCGGCAACACTTTTCAGCATGCCCTTGTTTGCATAATAGTCCTTGAGCGGCTCGGTCTGCTCATGGTAGACCTTAAGACGGTCGCGCACGGTTTCGGGCGCGTCGTCCTTGCGCTGGACCAGTTTCGCGCCGCAAGCATCACAGATACCCTCAGCCTTGGGCTGTTTGTATTCCATGTGATAGGATGCGCCGCAGCCTTCGCAGACGCGACGGCCGGACATACGGGCTTCGATTGCGGCATCTTCCACTTCCAGAGAAAGTGCAAGGTCGATCGGAACACCCATTTCGTCCAGTGCCTCAGCCTGAGCGATGGTGCGCGGCATACCGTCAAGGATAAAGCCGTTTGCACAATCGTCCGCTGCGAGGCGTTCTTTGATGATACCGACAATCAGTGCATCGGGAACCAGCTTGCCTGCGTCCATGTAGGACTTTGCCTGCATACCGAGTTCTGTGCCCTGCTTGATTGCTTCGCGCAGGATGTTGCCGGTGGAAATGGTCGGAATCGAGAGCTTTTCGCAGATGATTTCGGCCTGAGTGCCCTTACCGCTTCCGGGAGCACCGAGTAAAATCAATTTCATGGTTTATGCACCTCTTATTCCAAGAAACCCTTGTAATTGCGCATCATCAACTGCTGTTCTAACTGCTTGACGGTTTCCTGAGCAACACCGACAACGATGAGCAGCGAAGTACCGCCGAGTGCCAGGCTCTGGCCGCCCGGTACAAACACACCGATGAGAATCGGAATGATTGCGATGATACCGAGGAAGACAGCGCCGAACAGAGTGATCTTGTTCATGACCTTGGAGATGAAGTCCGAGGTCGGACGGCCCGGACGGAAGCCCGGAATGAAGCCGCCATTGCTCTTCAAGTTGTTTGCAATTTCAACCGGATTGAACTGAATTGCAGCATAGAAGTAGCTGAACAAAACAATGAGGAGCAAGTAGATAACTGCATAAGTCGCGCTCTGCGGGGAGAAGACGTAGGTCTGGAGTTTGTACCAGAAGCCGCCTGCTGCCGGCTGCGGGAAGAATGCAGCGATGGTTGCGGGGAAGGTTGCGATCGAAGAAGCGAAGATGATCGGCATAACACCGGACATATTCACCTTGATCGGCAGGTTGGTGCTGCGACCGCCATACATCTTGCGGCCAACCATCTTCTTCGCATAGGAAATCGGAATGCGGCGTTCCGCATCGGTCACGAAAACGATGAAGCCGATGAGAGCGATGAGACCAACCACCAGAGCGATGACCCACAGCCAGTTCATCGCATCACTCAACATGAGGTTATAAACCGTGTTGATGATGGACGGGATGCGGGAGATGATGGATGCGAACAGGATGATGGAGATACCGTTACCGATACCGTTTGCGGTAATCTGTTCACCGAGCCACATAATGAATGCGGAGCCTGCGGTGAAGGTTACCACGATGACGAGACCAATCCAGAAAGCGCCCAGACCGGAGCTCATCTTGAGTGCACCACCGTTCTTCAGGATCATGTAGTATGCAAAGCCCTGAAGGAGACCGATGACGAGGGTCGCGTAACGGGTGAGAGTTGCGAGTTTCTTACGACCTTCTTCGCCGCCTTCCTTGACCATGCGCTCGAGAGCCGGAATTGCGACACTCAGAAGCTGCATGATGATGGAAGCGTTGATGTACGGCTGGATGGACAGAGCAAAGATGTTTGCCTGTTCAAACGCGCCGCCGCTCATCATGTTGAAGAAACCGAGGATGGTGTTCTCGTAACCTTCAAGGACGGTTGCGAGAGCGGTTTTGTCAATGAACGGGACGGGAATGACGGAACCAAAACGGAAAATCACCAAGCACACCAGGGTGAAGATGATACGCTTCCGAAGTTCAGGGGTTTTCCATGCATTACGAATCGTCTCGAGCATTTATACCACCTCGACTTTCCCGCCTGCTGCCTCGATTTTAGCCTTAGCGGACTCGGTGAAAGCCTTAGCCTTAACGGTCAGGCTCTTGGTGAGTTCGCCTTCGCCCAGAACACGCAGGCCGTCATATGCCTTGCGGATCTTACCGGTAGCGAGCAGTTCTTCGATGCCGACGGTTGCGCCGTTATCGAAGCCGTTCAAGTCGCGCACGTTGATAATTGCGTAAGTCTTAGCGAAGATGTTGTTGAAACCGCGTTTCGGCAAACGACGGGTGATAGGCATCTGGCCGCCTTCGAATCCGATACGGACACCGCCGCCGGAACGTGCGTTCTGACCCTTGTGACCCTTACCTGCGGTCTTGCCGTTGCCGGAACCCGGACCACGGCCTTTGCGATAGCGCGGGGATGTGGAACCCTGCGCGGGAGAAAGCTCATGAAGCTTCATTTTCCTGCACCTCCCTACTATTCTGCTTCAACCTTGACAAGATAGGAGATCTGCTTGATCTTGCCCTGGGTCTGTGCGTTGTCAGGCTGAATGGTAACATTGTTGATTTTCTTGAGGCCGAGAGAATGAGCAGTAGCGATGTGCTTATCGTTTCTGCCGCTTAAGCTCTTGACCAGCGTAATTTTTAAGTTCGCCATGACTGCTCCTCCTAACCTTGAATTTCTTCAACGGACTTGCCGCGGACTTCCGCGACCTGTTCCGCATTGCGCAGGCTCATCAGACCCTGCATGGTAGCTTTGACCACGTTCTGCGGGTTGTTGGAGCGCAGGCACTTGGTACGAATGTCACGGATGCCGGCTGCTTCGAGGACAGCACGGACCGGACCGCCGGCGATAACACCGGTACCGGGAGCAGCAGGCTTCAAGAGAACCTTGCCGGCGCCGTAAATACCGGTTACCTCGTGCGGGATAGTGGTACCCAACAGCGAGATCTTCACCAAATTCTTCTTTGCATCTTCGATGCCCTTGCGGATTGCATCGGGAACTTCAGATGCCTTGCCGAGACCAAACCCGACAGTACCGTTTTCGTCACCAACGACGACCAGAGCAGCGAACTTGAAGATACGACCACCCTTAACGGTTTTGGAAACACGGTTTAACGATACGACCTTTTCCTGCAGGCCGACATCATTTCCTTCAAAGCTTGCAGGCATTTCACTACC
>JAZQIE010000054.1:0-6648 GCA_045540975.1 Eubacteriales bacterium | reverse complement strand
GGAAGCCGGGATTTCGATGGTTTCCTTGGTCTTCGGGTTGCGGCCGACTCTTGCGTTGCGGGTCTTAACTTCGAAGGAACCGAAGCCAACCAACTGGACCTTGTCGCCTGCGACGAGAGCATCAGCGATAGCGTCGATGGTAGCGCTGACTGCCTTTTCTGCGTCCTTCTTGGAGATAGCTGCCTTTTCAGCTACTGCATTGATGAGTTCTGTCTTGTTCATAATGAACCTCCTAAAATAGTTTTTTCTGTATCTGAAGTCTGACGGAGTTTCGCGTTATTTCGCTCCCTCAATACCTTCGACCTGTTTGACTTCATCCCAAAGCTTGTCCATCTCGGCAAGGGTCATGTCCTCCAAACGTTTTCCCTGTGCCAACGCTTTGCGCTCCACACCCGCGAATCTGCGCAGGAATTTATCGGACGCGCGGGAAAGTGCAAGCTCGGAATTGACTCCGAAGAGCCGTACCACATTGACCGCCGCGAAGAGGAAATCCCCTGCTTCTTCCAGACGGTGCGCCTCGTCCGCTTCTTTGAGCTCGGCGAGTTCTTCTAAAAGCTTTGCCTCCGCACCGGTAAAGTCCGCCCAATCGAAGCCGACCTTACGGGCTTTGGACTGGATTTTCTCCGCGCGCATGAGTGCGGGGAGACTCTTTGCGACCGAATCCATTGCCGCGGTGTGGGTGGAATGGCCTTTGCTTTTGCGCTTGATTTCATCCCAATTTACGAGCACCTCCGCGGAGGTATCGGCGGTTACTTCACCGAACACGTGCGGATGGCGGAGAATGAGTTTCTTGCAGATTTCATCCGCAACATCGTGCAGATTGAAGGTTCCGCGCTCCTCCTCCATTTGGGAATGAAAGACCACTTGCAACAGAACATCTCCGAGTTCCTCACGAAGCAGAGCGACATCATCGTTATCAATCGCCTCGCAGACTTCGTAGGTTTCCTCGATGAAGTTCTGGCGGATGCTTTTATGGGTTTGCTCACGGTCCCACGGACAGCCGTCCTCGGAGCGGAGCAATTTCATAATTTGCACCAAATCGTTTACATCGTAACAATCTTTATGTATAAAATTTACCATATAATTCACCCTTTTGCAAGTATTTTTTAGAAATTTATTCTAACTTTTCACTTTTTTCGTCATATTTTTTCTTAAAAAAGGAAAATTCAACCAATGAAGCAAGTGTGAAACAGCACGCGGCACCGCAAAAAACCGCAAGCAGGGTCGCAATTTTTTCGTTCATGACACCCACGCTGAGGTGACGGACAAAGACTGCGACCGCGCCGGTCGGAAATGCGACCGCAACGGATTTCCCCAAGATTTGCGCGAGCGACGGGCGGTTCGGAAGAAGAACCCAGCCGATGCCCGCAATGACAGTATAGCACAAAACCGTGCTGACCGCAGCACCCAAAATCCGAACACTCGGATTTCGAAGCAGGATGCAGTTTGAGACCACCTTCACCGCACAGCCGAGCACCATGGAAACCGCAGGCAGGGATGCCCGCCCGCTCGCCTGATGAATCGCGTTTGTTACGGTGGTGAGTGCAAGCGGCGGAATCCCGAGGCATAAAATCGCAAGCAGCTTTGCGGCAAGAGAAACCGCAGCCTCCTCCACCCCGCTCCCATAGAGCAGCGCGAGAATCGGCTTCGCCAACACACCGAGCCCCACCGCACCCGTACACGCGATGAGAAGCCCAACTTCAAGCGCGGCGGCAACATTCCCGTCGGCAGCCGTTCCGCGGACACGGTCCCCCGCGACCGCGGGGATGAGACTCACCGCAAGCGCGGTGACTAACGTATTGGGAAGATTGAAGAGATTGGACGCATAGGTATACGTCCCAAACATCCACATAGAGCGCGCCTCGCTCATCCCAACCGATTGCAGGGTTTTCATAATCACGCCGCTGTCGATGAGGTTGCACAAGCCAACCACAGAAGCCGAGAGTGTGATTGGGATGACTTGGGAGAGGAGCGGCTTGACACAAGTGCCCAAAGAAGCACGGCGCACAAGCGGTACGGTGACACCGCGGCGCACGAATCGGAACCAGACCGCCGACAGCACACAGCCAAGGCTCACTCCGAAGATGGCACCTGCCGCCTGAAACGAGGCAGGATAGCCCTTTTGGGCAAGCCACCACGCAAGGGAGAGACCGAGGACGAGTTTTCCCGCCGCCTCGATGATTTCGCTTACCGCGGTGGGGAGCATATCGCCAAAGCCTTGGAAGTAACCGCGGTTGACACTCAAAAGCGAGACCAAAAAGACCGAGGGGGATACCGCACGGATGGCGGCGGAGGCACACGGTGTACCCAAAAGTCGGGACAAGAGGTCCGCACCGAAAAAGAGCACGAGACTCCCGCAAAGCCCTACTCCGCCAAAGAGGAGTTTGGCGGTTTTTTTGATTGCCGCGGCATCTTCGAGCCTGCCGTTTGCCTTTGCTTCCGCAACAAGTTTTGACACCGCGATGGGCACACCTGCGGTTGCAAGCACAAATAAAAAGGCATAGAGATTATACGCGACCGAAAAAATCGCGGTGCCTTCCGGCTTTAAGAGTGCGCCGAGTGGGATTTTGAAGCACGCGCCGATGACTTTGACGAAGATCCCCGCGCACGCGAGCTGCACAGTCCCTCGGAGCAGATTCGGACGGGTTTGCATACGGATTCACCTCTCACAGTTTCTACTGCGAACTTATGCAAACCTTCGGTTTCTTATGAAAAGAGCGGGTCAAACCCGTGGGTTTTGAAATCGTGCAGGATGCGTTCCGCATCCAAAGTGGTAAACTCCCCGTTTTCGTAGAGGACGGTGCCGCGCACCACGGTCATACACACATCGCTTCCGCGCGCGGCATAGACCAGATTGGAGATGGGGTTATGGCACGGGGTGAGGTGGGGTGCTTCAAAATCCACCAGGATGAAATCCGCATCCATGCCAAGGGCAATCACACCGCATTCCCCTTCTCTGCCCTGCGCGACCGCGCCGCCGTAGGTTGCACAGCGGAGCGCTTGTGCCGCGGTGATGGCACGCGGGTCTCCGCTGATGCCTTTGTGGAGGACTGCGGTGAGTTTTAATTCTTCAAAGAGGTCGGCATTGTTGTTGCTTGCCACACCGTCGGTACCCAAGCCCACATTGATGCCGCGGCGCAGGAGTTCGGGGACACGGGCAACACCCGAGGCGAGTTTTAAGTTGCTCATCGGGTTATGCGCCACGCTGACACCCTTTTCGGAGAAAATGTCCAGATCCTCATCGGTCATCCAGACACAATGGGCGGCTAAGGTTTTGGCATCGAACACACCCGCATCACAGAAGAGTCGTGCGGGGGTTTTGCCGTATTTGGCAATACATTCCTCATGCTCGCGGCGGGTTTCCGAGAGATGCACCTGCATGATGAGGTCTTTCTCGCGCGCAAATGCGCCAAGCTCTCGCCACAGGCTTTCGCTGGTGGTATATTCGGCGTGGATGGCGGCATCGATCAAGATTCTGCCGCTGTCCGCTTTGTGCCATTTTTCATAGAGCTCCACCGCTTCCACCGTGCTGTAAAACTCATCAAGTTTGACTTCATTTCCAAAATTGGTGACCGAGCGGGCAAGGTTTGCCTTGATTCCGCTTGCGCTTACCGCATCCGCAACCGTTTGCGAGAAGAAGTAAGAGTCGGAAAACGAGGTGGTTCCGTTTGCGATGAATTCAAGAAGCGCCAAATCCACACCTGCGCGCACGATTTCGTCGGTCAGACGGTCTTCGGTCGGGAAAATGTGGTTATGGAGCCAATCCTGCAGGTCGGTATCGTCGGACAGACCGCGCATCAAGGTCATGGGGATGTGGGTATGGGTATTGATAAGCCCCGGCATCAGCACTTTTCCGCGCGCGTTGAAAATCCGCTTTGCCGCTTGGGACTCGCTCCCGATATAAGCGATTTTTCCGTCTTTTACACCCACACAAGTGTCGGAGAACACCTGCATCGCTTCGTCACAGCACACCACGGTGGCATGCTCGATTAATAAATCGTACATATCATTCACCTTTAAAAAACGGAGACGATACCGCCTCCGTTTTGCTTATTCTTCGTCGTCTTTGAGCGCGGCGATTTCCGCCATTTTTTCATCCACCGCGTTAAATGCCGCTTCCATCATTTCCTCATCCACGTCTGCGCCGATGTGCGCATGATACGCGATTCTGCCGATTTCACGGTAGAGCATATCAATCTGGGTGTTGAGTTCAAACACCTTCACGCGTTTTTTGGAGGAGGTCCAGACTTCGCTTGCCTTCTGCCCTGCCGCAGTTGCGCCCTTTGCCGCCATTTCGCCGGCAAGCACCGCTTTTTCACGAATCTTCTGATACAGTTCGTTCCAAGTTTCTTTCATGTCGCATACCGCCTTTCGTTTGATTCTCTAACATTAGTTTGCCATATTTTACGGATAAATGCAAGTATTTCTCTAAAAATTCGCATCCCCGATGAATTCGCGCAGGAGGGAATTTTCCGGGACAAGGAATTCCTCCACCGTCTCAAAGAGTTCGAAGCGCTTTGGGATGAGGAGAATCTCATCGCGGCGGCGAACGTCTTCCGGGATTCCGACAAAGGCGTTTTGGAGGAAGCCTTTGAGCATCCCGATTTCGTACGGGTGGGTGGAATTGATGATGAAATCCGCGCGGGATTTGAAGGGGGAAATGTATTTCTTCTCGCCGTTACGGATGTTGTACCACCAATCGAAGGTGGTGTGCGCATCTGTGTTGCGGAATTTCTCGTCACGCACGGTACGGCGGCACAGACGGGTCCATGTACCGCGGAAGACCTCGTCCCCGTCCAGTTCGAAATTCGAGCGCGCGCTGACATACAGACGTGTTGCAAACTCGCCCGTGCTTGCGGCAATCGAATCCCCCAGCGCATGGATGCCCTCCACAATGACCACTTCGTTTTGACGGAGTCTGAGCGGTGTGCGCTCATCCGCACGGCGCTGGGCATGGAAGTCAAAGCGCGGCATGGGGATTTCCCCACCGCGGGCGAGGGTTTGGAGATGCTCGTTTAAAAGGTCGAGATCCAAACACAGCGGAGATTCAAAGTCCACATCCCCGTCCGCATTGCGCGGCGCGGTTTCTAAATTCACGGTGCGGAAATAATCGTCCATGGAAATCTGGCGGCTGCCCACACCGAGCGTTTCAAGCGCGAGACGGAGTTTGAGCGCGGAGGTGGTTTTGCCCGAGCCCGAGGGACCCGAGAGGAGCACCACGCGACGGGTTTTGATATCCGCCGCGACCGCTTGCGCGACACGGTCGATTTTTTGGTGATAGTCCGCTTCGCATTCGGCAATAAAACCGCGGACATCCTCTTTTACCCGACGGTTGATTTCACGAAGATTGAGTGCCATGGAGTCCCCTCCGTTTCGTTAAAAATTCTCCTTGTAGAATGCACGGATTTCGTCCGCATTTGCGACAAGGCGCGCATGGTCACCGTTGTATTCATACGGGTATTTCAGGTTGAAAATACGCGTGAGTTTGCCCGTTTCGGGCGCGACCAGTTTACTCACCCCGCCCGCACCGAGGGAGAGGATGGTGTGAATCTCCTCCATGATGAAGACGTTGTAAAGACCCTCAAAGCCCGCCTTGGAATAGCCGACGTTTTCGAGATTGCCCGACATATATTTCTGGCGGTAGAGGTAATAGGGGCGGAAGGCTTCCTTCTGCACCGCGTTTGCCGCAAAGTCCACCATTTTCTGCACCTCTTCCCCACTCGGTGACGGAAGACGCTCCGCCCAAAGCGCGGCGGCTTTTTTGAGGGCAAGGGTGTGTACCGTGATGTTTTCGGGGTGAAGCGCAAGGGTTTTTCGCACGGTGTCCTGAAAACTCGCAAGCGAGTCACCCGGAAGTCCTGCAATGAGGTCCATATTGATGGCGAGGTTGGTATTCTCCCGCACACATGCCACCATATCCGCAACGTCTTTTGCGGTGTGGTTGCGGCCGATGAGCGCGAGCACCTCATCGTTCATGGTTTGCGGATTGACGCTGATTCGGGTGGCGCCGTTTTTTGCGATGACCGCAAGTTTTTCTTTGTCCATGGTATCGGGGCGGCCTGCCTCCACGGTGAATTCCACACACGCGGAAAGGTCGAAGTGCTTACGAATGCCGCTGAGGACTCGGTCAAGCTGCTCGGCGCGGAGGGCGGTGGGTGTGCCGCCGCCGACATAGACGGTTTTCACCGTGATGCCAAGCTCTTTTGCGGCTTTGCCCGTGGATTCCATCTCCACAAAAAGCGCCTCCAGATACGGCTCGACCAGATGCTCCGCCTGACCGATGGAGTGGCTGACAAACGAGCAGTACTTACAGCGCGAAACACAAAACGGAATACCGACATAGACCGATGCATCCATTTTTGCGTTTCTGCTTTTGATGTTCATGCCCGCCTTCGCCACCTCACACGCGAGTTTGCGGCGGCGCGCGACCACATGATACGAATCCTTTAAGATGCGGTCGACCGCGCGGTCATCATGCCCTTCCGCATAGAGGCGCGCCGCGAGTTTTGCGGGGCGGATGCCTGTCATTGCGCCCCACGGGGGCGGAGTTTTGAGGAAGGGACGGGATGCGCGGTAAAACGCGAGTTTGAGCGCTTGCTGGGCATTGCGGCGGTAAAGAAGTTCCTCCTTCGAGTTTTCGCACCGCGC
>JAZQIE010000053.1:0-10697 GCA_045540975.1 Eubacteriales bacterium | reverse complement strand
GGGCGCGGACGCGGCGGAAAATCTGGTGTTTCTCGATTTGACCAGCGGCGTCGGCATCATCAGCTTTTTCGGCGGCAGGATAAACGAATCTGTCGCGGGAGAGCTGGGGCACACCACGGTCATGAAGGACGGGCCGCTCTGCCCGTGCGGAAATTTCGGGTGCCTCGAGCAGGTGGTAAGCCCCGCATATTTGCAAAAGCAGTTTGGCGGGAATTTGGAGCGGATGCTGGAGGCGTATGAAAACGGTGAGCGTGTGCACGCGCTTGTGGAAGCCGCGGAGTATCTGGGCATCGGGATTGCAAACGTCATCAGTTTGTTTGAGCCGCCGTGCATTGTGGTAAACCCGAACTGCATGACGAAAAAAGACCGCTTTTTCAATAATGTTCTGGAATGTGCGCAGAGGCGACTCGGCAGACTCTCGCTCCGCCGCGTGATGTATCTGCGCGTCACGGTCTCCTTCCGTGAGGCGCTTGTGGGTCTTGCGAAGCACGTTGCGGACGGAATTTTCGGGGTAGAGGGCGGTCTTTTGTAAAAGATATACAATTTTTCAAATAATACTTGCTATTTTCATAAGACTCTTGTATAATTAATTTAAACCTTAAAATAATTGAAAGGGGTACATACAAATGGCAGAAGAGAAAAAAATCAATGTCGGTGTTGAGTCGGAAGGCGGTATCACCAGCTCCTATAAAGTTGATGACGGTGTTGTTCTGAAGGTTCCGTATTCCTTCTTCGGCTCCATCTACGACGAAGCAGAAGAAAAAATCCTGCTTGAAACCATGCATCAGGATTCCTTGACCATGGGCCCGCAGGTCCAGCGTTTCCAGAAGCGTTTTGCTGAAATGGTCGGCACCAAGTATGCGTATGCGGTTTCCAACTGCACCACCGCAATGCACACCGCTGTGTGCGCAATGGGCATCGGCCCGGGCGATGAAGTCATCACCACTCCGAACACCTTTGTCGCTACCTCTCTTTCCATCCTGAAGGAAGGCGGCCGTCCGGTTTATGCGGATATCGACCCGCGCACCTTCAACATCGATCCGGCAAAGATCGAAGACAAAATCACCAACAAGACCAAGGCAATCTTCGTCGTTCACTACGGCGGACAGATGTGCGATATGGATCCGATCATGGAAATCGCAAAGAAGTACAATCTGTACGTCCTCGAAGACTGTGCACATGCTCCGGGCGCTACCTATAAGGGACGTCAGGCAGGCTCCATCGGTGACTTCGGCTGCTTCAGCTTCCATTCCCTTAAGAACATCACCACTCTCGGTGAAGGCGGCATGATCACCTGCAACAACGACGAGTTTGCTTTCCGTGTTGACAAGCTCCGCTGCATGGGTAACGTTGACTGGGAAAATCAGGTCGACTACTGGGTACCGTCCCACTTCGACAACAAGCTCATCGGCGGCAAGTGGTCCAACAACTACCGTATGACCGAGTGCCAGGGCGCTGTCGGTAACTGCCAGCTCGATAAACTCGATATGCTCAATGCAAAGCGTATCGAATGGGGCCGCTACATCAGTGAAGGTATCTCCGGTATCAAGGGTATCACCCCGGTTTACGAAGATCCGAACTGCGGTCACATCTATCACCTGTACACCGTCTGTGTCGAAGAAAAAGAACTCGGCGCATCCCGTGACGACTTTATGCGCGTCCTCTATAAAGAAGAAGGCGTTCAGGGCATCCTCCACTATCAGCCGACTTATGACTTCTCCTCTCTCCAGGAGCTGGGCTACGGCAAGCACCTCTGCCCGATTGCGGAAGAATTCTTCTATCGCCGCGAGCTGAATACCCCGCATCATCCGCGTCTCACCAAGACCGATTGCGACAACATCATCGAGGGTATCAAGAACGCAGCTGCAAAGGTCCGCAAGATCTAACGAAACAAAAAGAAAGACCATCGACTTTCGTCGGTGGTCTTTTTTGTTTTTGGTTGAGGACAAAAAACGGAAGCGGCACCGCCCGAAGACATTCAAAAGAGAATGCCTCAAAATGGGGCGCGAACCGCTTCCGAGGATATGGTAACACAGCAGGGAGGTTCTGTCAAGACAACAGAACCGTCCCTGTGTCTTGTTGTTTTGTTATTCTATGATTGCGATGAGTTGGGTGATGAAGTTTTTGGGGGCTTTGTGCTGGGGTGGGCCTTCGAGATAGAGGTTGCGGAAGGTGCCTGTGAGCGTGATGGCGTGCTCGTTTGCATATGCGACAAGTTTCTCACGGGCGTTGGGGATTTCCTCGTAGGCGCCATGGTGGAAGAGTGCAAGTGCGGAAAGGGCGGGGAGGTGTTGGATGTACTCGCCCTCGCTTTTTGCGGGGACTGCGATGCAACAGGAAAATTCGTCGGGGGTAGTGACCGAATGCTCGGTGAAATACATCCGACGTGTGGTATCCGTGCCGTAACCTCGCATGGCTTCCAGAGCGGTATCCCGCAACAGGTTGGTTTTGTCCGCAATCGAGTCGGAGCGATAGGTGCGGCAGTAGATGGTTTGCGGCTCGATGGTGATGGGTTCGACCGTACTGTCTTGATTCCGTGCCCGCTCACGCAGTTTTTCGATGGTGAGATTTAACTTATCCCGCAAGACTTCCAGCCGCTCGATCATGGGGCGGATGTCCGCACATTCGCTAAAATATGCACGGATTTCGTCCAGCGAGAGCCCCAAATCCTGAAAGACACGGATGGTGCGGATTTGGGTAAAGGTGTCGATGGTGTAATAGCGGTTTCCCGCACTGCCCTCTTTTCGGTCGGGCGTGATGAGACCCTTTGCCTCGTAATTGAGGATGATTCTGCGTGTGATCCCGAGGGCGGAGGCAATTTCGCCGATGGAAAATAAATTTTTGTGATTCATAAACTTTCTCCCAAAAAGTACTTGCATCGGACATAAATGTACGATGTATACTTATTGTAACAGAACCTTGCCGTGATTGCAATGGTATCTGAAAAAAAGGAGGAATGTAACATGAAAACAAAGAGAATGCTTGCAATGCTGCTGTGCATTTGCATGGTAGCGGCGATGTTGCCGATGATGGCATCGGCGGCGGCAACCGGAATCAACGTGACTTCCGCAGACTACTACGGAAGCGGTGCGGTCAAGACCCTCAACATCAACTTTGGTTGGGATACCGCATCCGCAAGCAGCCGTCTCACCGTGATGACCGAGCGTTTGCGTTCGGCAGGGGAGTCGGGCACCGACAAGTACTACGGCGACTTCACCGACCTTGGCTACTACGGCACCTCGTTTGGCTCTTGGAACGAAGTGATTGCAAATGCGGGCAAGTTCGGGATGCTCTACTACACCGACGAGCATAAGATGCAGTCCGGCAAGACCAACTCCATGACCCTGTATTTTGAGGATGGGGATGTTCCGACCAATGTCAACCGCACCTATTACGTCTATCTGTGGACCTACTACGGCGGGCACTACTATCCGGACAACCTCTTTATGGTCATTCAGGTCAAGAACGGAACCATCCAATATGCATCCGCAACCGACCGCAACGAATACGGCCGTTTCACCACCCTCAAGGGTGCGGTTGCGACCACTCCGGAATTTAAGGATGTCAAGAAGGCGGATTACTTCTTTGAGCCGGTCAACTGGGCGGTCAAGAAGGGCATCACCAACGGCACGTCCGCTACCACCTTCTCCCCGAATGCGACTTGCACCCGTGCACAGATTTTGACCTTCCTGTGGCGTGCGGCGGGCTCGCCCGAACCCACCATCGCAAACCCGTACAAGGATGTCAAGGCAAGCGATTATTACTACAAGGTAGCACTGTGGGCAAAACAGAAGGGTATCTTCGACGGCGGTGCTTCCTTTGGTCCGAACACCCAGGCGACCCGTGCGGCAACCGTTGAGTATTTCTGGCGTTATGCGGGCGCTCCGACCGGCGAGCGTGTTCCTTTCTCCGACGTCAAAGAAGGAACCACTTTGGACAAGGCGGTTTCCTGGGCACTGCGCAAGGGTATCACCAACGGTACCGGCGGCACCTCGTTCTCCCCGAATGCGACCTGCACCCGTGGTCAAATCGTCACCTTCCTGCATCGCTACTTCGTCACTCCGATGGACAACAGCAAGTTGATTTCCGACCTCATCAAGAAGGTGACTCAGACCGTCACCAGCATGAAGCTTGACCCGAATCCGCCCGAAGAGATTACCCGTCAGCCGGATTGGTACGGCACGTTGACCCCGGCGTACAAGATGAGCGACGAGCGACTCAAAGCAGAGTATTACAACATCGAGAAAGTGATGGACGACTTTGCCGCACGCAATGTCCCGATCGGTGACCCGATTTACTCCCGCCACCTTGACCTGTGGGCAGAACTCGAAAAACGCGGGATTGATTACTAAGTGCGCTTGAAAAACCCCCGTATTTGATACGGGGGTTTGACTTTTGGGTGTAAGTTTTGTATAATATGGGTATCAATACAAATGGAGGAATTATCTATGCCGATGCAAATGGGTTTTCGTTGGTACGGAGAGGGCAATGACAAAATCAGCCTGTCCGATATCAAGCAGATTCCGGGCGTGACCAGTATTGTCTGGGCACTGCATCACAAGATGCCCGGTGAGGTTTGGGAAGTGGAGGAAATCGCTGAGGTGCAGAAGCAGCTTGCACCGTACGGCTTTAACATGGATGTTGTCGAGTCGGTGAACGTCCATGACGATATCAAAATCGGTCTTCCCACCCGTGACGAGTACATCGAAAATTACAAGACCACCATCAGAAACCTTGCGAAGTTTGGCGTTAAGGTCATCTGCTACAACTTCATGCCGGTCTTTGACTGGACCCGCTCCAACCTGTTCCATGAAGTGGGAGACGGCTCCACCGCGCTGTTCTATGAAAAGGGCATGATTCAGGACGATTACAACGCGATGGCGAAGTACATTCTGGATTTCACCGAGAAGTACAATATGTCCTTCCCGGGCTGGGAGCCGGAGCGTATGGCAAAGCTGGACGAGCTCTTCAAGGCATATGCGGACGTGGACCACGAGAAGCTTTGGGCAAACCTCAAATACTTCCTCGAGGCACTCATGCCGACCTGCGAGGAGTGCGACATCAAGATGGCGATTCATATGGACGATCCACCATGGGATATCTTTGGTCTGCCGCGCCTTCTCATCAACGCGGAGAACATTGACCGCTTCCTCAAAATGGTCGACAATCCCTACAACTGCCTGACTTTGTGCTCGGGGTCTCTCAATGCAGACCCGAACAACAACGTTGCGGAAATCGTGCGTAAGCACGTTGACCGCATTGCGTTTGCGCATATCCGTAACATCAAGCATTTTGATAACGGTGACTTCTCCGAAGCATCGCACCGCGACTGCGACGGCGAGACCGCTATCATCGAAATCCTGCGCGCATACCACGAGGGTGGCTACGAGGGCTACATCCGTCCCGACCACGGCCGTCATCTGTGGGGCGAGGGCCCGGGTACCGTTCGTCCCGGCTACGGCCTCTACGACCGCGCACTCGGTATCATGTATATGCTGGGTGTTTGGGATTTGTTGGATAGACAAGCGGGTAAGAAGTAGAATGATTTCATTGAAGATGAAATCAGCGATATGAATTCTAACGAATTCTCGATATGTCACAAGTGACTCGATATGTGCTGCCGCACTCGATATGTCGCGAACGCGACGAGAATTCATATCGAGTTTGAGCGGAGCGAAAACACATCGATTTTGTGAAAACAAAAATATCGAGCAATCGAAGATTGCATATCGATAAAAGCATGGCATCAATCGAAAAAAGGACTGTGAGAAATCACAGTCCTTTTACTTTTTGCGGTTTTAGAACATGCTCAAGAGATTGATGTCAGCGACAATGGTGGTGATGATACTGACGACCAAGCCAATGCCAATCAAAATCGCAATGATGGTTCCGCATCCGGTGTTTTCTCCCATTCTACTTTACCCCCTTACTGTAAAATTTCATTTTTCTTTGCTTCAAGTTCTTCGGCGGTAATTACGCCTTGCTCGAAGAGTTCTGTGTAATATGCAATGCGGCGATTTGCTTCCGCATTTGCCTTCTTGTTTGCGCTTTTGGTCTCCGCATCAAAAACCCAACGACCGAGTTCGAGATACTGGCGGAAGGTGAATGCAAAGGAGATGATAGCGGTGAAGATGAACAATGGCATCAACATAGAATACCGGAAGAAGTTTACAACGCTTGGCACAAACGAAAGGCCTGAAAGCGCACATGGGACAATCCAAAGCATTTGGGGAAGTTTTGCACCTATTTTGGACTTACGCAGGAAATAGAGTACGACAAACGCGATGCTTGCAAAGGATTGTTCAAACAAGAGCAGTGCACACACACCGATGGTTTCGGGGAGGCCGCTTTTTTTGTCGCGAATGACGAAACCGAGGTAGACCAAGGCCGCACAGGAGAGGAAGATAATTGCGGTATAGTAGTTGAAACGGACACCGATGAGCAAATCGATAAGCGAAAGGACGAATCTGACCCCGGCAGAAATCCAAAGCCATATATGGATGGGGTAGGTTTTCTTTTTGAGTTTCATTGTTACCACTCCTTATCTTCGTACGGAGTGGAGTCTGTACCGTTTGACTGCAGATTGTTTACCATACGGTCGAGCGGTGCTTTCCACAGCTTTTTAAACCATTCGGTGTGACCAAACCATTTGACAAGAGTGGGGCTGATTGCATAGTAGGTTTTGATGAAGGCGCGACCGTACCAAGTTTCTGCGAGGGTGTTGTCGCGGAAACGACGGAGGGTCCAGACCTCGGGGCAATCGTAAGAGCCGTAGACCGCGGTTGCAACGTAGCATCCGCCGGAGCTCTGATTGGAAGTGTCAATAAAGGGAATTTCGTGAGACGGGTCGATTGCGTGCCATGCAACATGGGCATCTTTCAAACGCCCCTGCCAGGTTGCTTTGTAAGTAGTCGCAACATTTTGGATGAGGAAGTTGTAGTGAACTACCATGTTTTCATAGAGATAGACGGTTTCCGATTTGCGGTCTTCCGGATATTTTTCAATGATGTTTTTCAGGGTGGTGCAGAATTCCGCGTGTAAGTTATTGAACAAGGTGACGGTTTCGTTTTTGTCGGTCCATGTGACAATGCCGTAGCCGTTTTTACGCTGGTTGTAGACATAGGAACTGCAAGCCATTGCAACGATATCGAGACTGATTTGTTCGATGATTTCCTTGTTTTCCGCTGCCTTTTCCATCATAAAGTTGTCATCGAGGATGGAAACACAGTTCTGAAGAACTTTGAACGCGGCTTGGCGCTTGTACAAATCTCCCTCCACCAAAGAGGTTTTTGCTTTACCGTAGGAGCTGTAGAAGATTGCTTCGATGTTGGTGGGGTCATTTTGCTCGACCAGATTGTAATACTTTTCGGTCTCTGCCCAATCTTCTTTTTCTTTCGCGCGGCGAGCATTGGCAAGGTATTTTTCCACAAAGGAAGAATTGTCGATTTGCACCGTGCCTTGGACATCGACCGTGCCATCAATCATGAGGTGCTTTGCCTCTTCCGGCGAATACTTCATGCCGCAATGCTGACATACATACAGACCGTCTTCTTTGACGATATCGATTCCGGAACACATTTCGCATACGATTTTTTTCATTGTTATCCCCCATTCTGCATATCATAGTACCGATTGGTACTGTAGTAAACATTTTACCGCAAAAATGGTGTAATGTCAATAGTATCAATCGGTACTATTGGAGGGAAAAATATGCTGTTTGGGAGATTACGCGATTTACGGGAGGATCGGGATTTGCTGCAGACCGACATTGCGGAGGTTTTGGGTATCAGCCAAACCGTGTATTCCCGATATGAGCGCGGATTTCAGACCATTCCGATTCCGCATCTTTTGCGACTTGCGGATTTTTACGGCACATCCACCGACTATATTTTGGGACGGACAAATGTGATTGAGCCGTATAAAAAGAAATGAAAAAGGACTGTGAGAAATCACAGTCCTTTGCGTTTTTTGAGGAAGGTTTGGAGTTGGGTTTTGTGGTGGCAGAGTTTTTCTTTACAGTTTGTGCAGTGAAGGGAGGCGTTTTGCTCTTCCGAGAAATATTCGGGGTGGCGGTATGCGGTAATCTCCCAGCGGATGAGGAGTAAGAGGGATGCGACCACGAGGGAGATTGCATAGACATTGGGAACGAAAATGAGGGGAGTGAACATCATCGCGTAATCCCAGTTATAGATGCGGCAGGTGGTACAGCATTTGTTCTTCATCATGAGGGTTTGGAAGGGGCAATAGAACAGAATGCAAATCATGTCGCACACCGAGTAGAAGAGCGCGATGAGGAGTAAGATGCCCGAGTCGATGAGATGGGTATAGAAGAGTGCCGCGATACCTCCGTTTAGCGCGACCCACGAGAGGATGACCGCAAGCACGCCTTTGTGCGGCGAGGGGGCGGCATCCACGGGGATGTAATTCTTCCGAAACTGCTTTTGACAGCCCATGCTCTCGGTTGGGGAGGGGAAGAAGCGCAAAATCATCTCCACCATAAACGCGAGCCAGATGACGGTGAGCACCAGATTATTTTTCTCATACCCGAAGAAGATGCCGGGCGCATCGTAAATGCGGTTTACGATATAAAGCGCGAGGGCGACGAGAAACAGCACCGAGCGGGAGATGAGCTTGTAGATGTGCATGAGTGAGATTTTGGATAATTTCATAGTTTATGCAAAGCCTCCAATCCTTTCCAGTATACCATGGATTGGAGAAAAATGCAAAGAGAGTCCGGCGTTATTCGGGATAAAGAAAAAGTTATTCGGGATAAAGACGTTTATCCCGAATAACTCACTCATCTGCGAGGTTGAGGACGGTGGCCGAAAAAAGTACAGACAGCCATAAAAAACACCTTATTCTGACCAGTATCACGGACAATATTTTGATTCAGTATAGCATACAATAACAATAGTTGCAACCGATATTGGTCAAAAGTGGGGTGAGCAGATGGAACAGAAGATACGGCGCGACCGCAATTTGGGAGACAATTTGCGCGTGTTACGGAAGGCAAAGCGCATCTCTCAGGAGAAGCTTTGCGCGGAGCTGCAGCGCCGCGGCTGTGACATCGGTCGCTCGACCTATGCCAAATATGAGGCGGGTGAACTCAACATTCGGGCGAGCGTACTGATTGCGCTCAAGAAGATTTACAACTGCTCGTATGATGATTTCTTCGCGGGATTGGAATAGAATGCAAAACAGCCTTGGGAACATTCCCAAGGCTGTTTTTTGTTTCTTTACTTTCCTTCTACCGTGTCTACGATGGTTTGGAAGATGGCGAGGGTTTCCTCGGATTCCATACCGACCTCGAGCGCTTTTTTTGCCACGCCGTAGACACTACGGGCGGCGGAGGTGTCGGCGTAGACGATTTGCCCGTCATCCATGATGGCGTAGGCGCGTGCGGTATATTCGCGCGCGTAGTTTTTTTCTGCGATGTTGGTGATGACCGCGGTGAAGGTGACGGTTTCGCCGTCGTCGGCGTAGATGTTTTTCGCGGGGACTTTGGCGACCGTATGTCCGTTTAAGGTTGCGCCGATTTGGAGGTCTTCGAGTTTGGAAAGGTCGGCGGTGGGGATTAAGACCGTGCCAAATTCGGTGACGCGGGCAAAGTCGACATCCGACTTGTCAATCGTGGAGATGAAGCGTAACCCTTGGCTTCCCGTGGTACGGATTTGCGCGCCGTTTACCGTTGTGAGAGAAATCGGTTTTGCATCGTAGGTTTTCGAGAGCGGTACGGTAAAGCTCTGCCCTGCCGCGATTTCATACGAGCCGCTTCCCGTGACAAGGGAGAAATCCCCGATATCAAGGGTATAGGTGCCGTCCGTGTTTTTGACCGCGCCTTCGATTTTGTAGGAATTTGCTTTGCCGTTGACATAGACATAGCGACCCACAAGCTCGGAAAGGTCCGGTTCGGTGTCGGGCTTGACCGTGACAGAGTTTGTAAAAGAGAGGGTTTTGGTGAAGTTTGTCACCGTGCCGCTATACCGCTCGACAGCGGCGGTGTCACCGATTTTGGTGCCTTCCAGCACATAGCGGTAGGTGTTTTCCCCGTCCTCGTAGGTCATGACACCCACAAAGCCCGCAAAATCGAATTTGTCATCCACGCGGTAGGTGACCGCGCTGTTGGTGGCATAGACGATGTAGTCGCATCTACCGTCCTGCATGGTGACCTTGACCGCGTACGCTTTGTCGGTGGATGCGGGGCTTCCCGCGATTTTCACCACGGGGACAACCTCGCTTTTTGCGATATACGGTGTGCCGTCATACGGCTGGAGCACGGTGGTGAAAAGGGAGTCTAAATTACTTCCCGTGCGCTTGACCAAAAGCGAGGTGACCTTGCTCGGGTTGTTATAGTTTTTCGGCGGCTCTGCGGATGCAATCGAGACCAAATCCGGGGTGAAGTCACTCAGTTGAGTGATTTTCAGGTGCGGATTTTGCGCAAAGGTGGAAAAGTTGCGGAAGTTTTTGATTTTGTAGTCCAAGCTGTACACACCCGAGGGGGTGGCGTGGGATACGTCATAAAATCCGTCATACCCGCTCGCCTGACCGAAACTTCCGTAGGCGATGCTCGCGCCCGCATAGGTACCGCCCGCCTGCTTGGTGAAGGTGAGACCTTCGGCGGTGGGGTCGGTATCGGAGACCGGGTGAAGGGCGAAGGTATGGGTACTTCCGCCCAAAACACGGAAGAAGTCCACACC
>JAZQIE010000052.1:0-16127 GCA_045540975.1 Eubacteriales bacterium | reverse complement strand
GACAATGCATGGAAGCTGTAGATGTGCGAAGTTCCGCCAATGATACGGAAGAAGTCGACACTGTAGCTGTTCTCTTCATCCACATCCACCATCACGACGGAACGTCTGTATTCCGAGGTGACACTGGGGTATGCGGACGGGGATCGGACGTCCATAACCTTAACTCTTCCGTCATCATCAAAGTGAAGCGGACGGTCGGAGTATACGTTACGTTTTTGATGCTGGTTATTGACCTGAACGGTATTGTGGATAATGGTGGAACGTTCCCAGTTGACGATATCGCCGGTACCCAGGGTTGTGGACGGATAGCCCATATCCGGAGCCAAGCAGAGACCGAATGCATCGATACCGATATTGAGTTTATCGTACTGACCGTGACCCTCGGTAATACCATGAGTCATCCACACATCGCGTTGGGTATCATCTCTGCCGCTGAGTGTACCCGAACGCAAGATTGCAAAGCCGTAGTCGGTCAAGTGCATACTCTTGTCAAACGGATATTCACCGTAGGTATTGATGATGTTTTCAAGCTTATTGGAGAGATCAACGGTATCATTGAAGATACTGCCGGCAAGACCCGTGGTCTTATTGCCGTTTAAGAAGTAAATCATCTGACCGAGTTCTTTGTCATTCGTTGCGAGGAATGCAGGAATCATCGGTGCGGGACTCATTGCCAGATTATGAACATCGACACCTTCCGAGTCACCGATCTGAACGGTAGCCTTGCGCATCAAGGTGAGCGGGAAGTTCATCTTGAGCATCTTGATGACCTTCGGATTATTGTACAAGTTGATGGTGTACTTATCGTAACCGCCGATGGTCTCCATGATGTCATACATTGCTGCCGCCCAGTTGAAGTTGTAGTTCGGGGAGGTTTCGTTACCTGCACCGTCACGGCTAACCGTGGTCAGAATGGTATCGTTAACCTCACCGCCACCGTTCAGCACCCAGTTGAGTACATTAGTGGTTTCGGGCTGGGTATCTAAAACAACAGCCGCGTCGGTTGCAGCAGACTGGTGGAAGCCGAAGTTACCGTAAATTTGTTTACTGCCGTTGGTAATCGCATCGATTGCGACTCGCAGGTAATTATCGTCGATATTCTGACGGATTGCATTACCGGTGGTCTTCTTATTTGCCATGTAGTACTTGGATGCCTTTGCGGAGAGGAAGGAAATGACCTGCGGATCATCGTACAGATCGAAGACCGCGTCATATGCCTTTGCAACCTTACTGACGTTTGAGCATTCCCAAATACCGCCCAAGGTCTTACCGCCGTACCAGCCGTTGTTCCAGAACTTCGGATCGTACGCACCGGTATCCATTGCGGGGTAAACGTCTGCAATACGGTCGACCATGATAGCAGCAACACGGCCGTACTTCGGGTCACCGCTGTAAACATAAGCAAGTGCGGTCGCATACATTACGTTCGGGATGTAGCCGTTCCACAATGCCCAGTGGTTGTAGTATGCGATATAGGTATGAGTTTCTTCCCAGTTACCAAGCCCTTCAATACCGGTTGCAAAATAGGTGCCGGTACGATAACCGTAACCGTCATCAACACCCCAGCCAGCACCCTTTTCCGGATACAGGTCATTGGTCAGATACTGGCCTCCGTATTGCTTCGCATAAGTATAACTCCAGTTGCCGGAATCGTTGATACCGGTACGGTAGTATTTCTCAAAGTCGTTCGACGGGAACAGACGCGCACACGCAGGGCACTGTACCTTCCACGGATTTGCATCAACGTTATAGGTAAATGCATAGTTGGTACCCTTCATTGCAACAATATCAACACCGCAGTAACGGCAGATATTATGCTTCGGATCATAACGGTAACCGACACGGATACTGCGTGGAAGCAGCTGAGTGGTAATCAAATTCCACAAGAATTCTTCTTTACCGACATATGCATCAGCAAGCGAAGCATATGTTTTTACTTCATTGTTTGCCCAAACGTATGTGCTTGCATTCTTTGCAATATTCTCACGTTTTTCCTTAGTAAAGAACGTGGAACGAGTCTTGCCGGAGCGAATGTTGATGGTGCGGTTTGCTGTGGTTACCGTCTTTCCCTGGAAGGTGACGGTTGCACGAACGGTAACGGAACCTGCTGCAACACCGGTCAAAACACCATTCGACAAGGTCGCCGCACCCGACGGAGATGCGGAAACCAAGGTATAAGTCGCGGTTGCCATACTTTCCGGCATTGCCGCACCATATGTCAAGGTGCCGCCAACACGCAGTTTCAGAGTTCCGCCGACCGGAACCTGCTCAACGTTAGAGACATATGCACTTTGAAGCGCGCTGTAGCCTGTAACGGTGAACGAAATCGGAAGCAAAGTGACCGAAGAAACCCCGTCACTTACCGAAATGGTGACCTTTGCGGTTCCCTGGTTGTGCGCGGAAACTGTACCGGTCGCACCGACAGACAAAACAGTCGGGTCGGAAGATGTGAATGTGATATCCAAATCCTCGTTATTCAGTTTGGTTCCGTCCATGGTATACGCGGTGAGCGTAATGGCGGTAGTAGTCCCTGCGGTCAGCGATTTCTTGCCAACAGAAGTATTGACCTTTCCGAGCAAATCACCGGGCTTAACGCTGACAAGCGCTGAATGAGTTGATGAACGTCCGTCAACCGATGCAGACAAGGTAATCGAGGTATAGCCCTCCGCAACACCCGTGACATCAACATAAGCCTTCTTCCCATCTTCGCTGTAGACAAGAGAAGCCTTTGCAGTCGCCGCTTTGGCGCTGCGAACGGTAAGTTTGGTTGCACGGTCCACTTCAATCGGATAGCCGTCACGCATCAAAATGACTTCAAAACGCTTGGTTGCATCAACCGCAACCGCCTCATTGACGTCTGTGAGTGCATAGAACAGACCGATGGTCGGCTTTTCAAGAGCAAAACTCTTAAGGAAGAAACTGGGGTTAATCGCCTCATGGATCGCCGCGTTCTTACCGGTCATCACCAAGGTCAGGATGTACTCACCTGCCGCCAGGTTCAACTTTCTGAACGAATAGCTCTTATTGTTATTATCGGTTGTAGCATAGCCATTGACAACTGCAAGACGGTAAAAATCGTCGGTGGGATTAATCGCATCGACCGGTGCAAGGTAATAAGTGACATTACCGATGGTTCTGTAGGTGGTATAGGTGGTTGTGGGGGTATAGATACCACTTTCGTCCAGTTTGATACGATAGCGTACCCAACCGCCAACCGGAGTGGTCCAAGCGGGACCACGCCCTGCGGAACTGGAGGTCCATTCTAAGGTAGAGCCACTGTCCATGGAATCAAACACCCACGGCGCACTCGAAACACCCGGAGTGATTTCATCCGCACTTCCTTCAGTGGTCTGCGCAAATTCGGTAACGGTCTTCGGATCGTAACCGTTGTCACTCCAAGGACCGTAGAACAGTTTCAATAAATTGTAGTTATAAGCATCCAGACGTGATGTTACATTGAAAGCAGCGGAAATCTTTGTGGAGTTCCCTTCGTAATATGCGGAAATGTCCACATTGGTTTTGCCTTTTTTCAAACCTGCAAAGGTTGCGATTGCAGTTCCGTCTGTATTTTTTATCACTTCGCCGCGAATAACCGTATCATCATCTGCGGTTGCAACAACAGATACATTATTCATATCCAGTTCTGCGCCGCCATAGGTTGCAGAAAGAGTGATTGCTTGAGTAGTTCCTTCTTCAATGGTATAAGAATCTTTTGTATTGTGGATAAGCACTAAGTTGGAGGACGGAGAATTGACGGTTACAGAAAGATTCTTGCGCACAGCCTTGCCGTTTGCAGTCGCGGAAAGGATGATGGTCGCAGTACCCTTGTCATGACCATACACCGCCAGATAGATTTTGGAGCCGTCAGCAGAACTGCTGAGAGATACACTCGCAATCGAGGTATCGGTAGAAACCGCACTCAGACCGGTAGCGGTTGCAACGGTAATCGGAGACTCATTCAAGGTCAGTACAAGTTCTTGCTGATGCTCCTCTCCCTCGGCAACAACAACATCATCAACATCAAATGCATACTCATCAACAACACCGGTCAAAAGAAATGCATTTGTGTAATAGTACGATGTTGCTGCGCTATGGGACGCAGTGTCAAACACATAGGATACGATATAATCGCCTGCGGAAAGTGCCTTTGCAGCAAGACGCTTTTCGAGATCGGCTTCAATGGTTGCATTGTAAGTGTCGATTGTACCGACATAATACGCATTGTCACGCGGATTGGTTGCACTTACAGGAGCAAAGTAATACTTTACCTTTGCGCCCAAAGTACTAGTGGTGTAGCGTGGCACAAGATAGAAGGTACCCGCAGAAGCAACGCGAACACGGTACGCGGAATATGCACCCGCTGCACCCGTCATATACGGGCCGTAAGAACCTGAACTGGAGTTCCAGCCAACGGTTGCACCGCCGCCGACACTGTCAAACATCCACGGGTCGGTCGCAACTCCTTCATAGTCCTTAATCTCGGAAGCATTTCCTTTGGTTGTCATCGCAAAGGAAGTGACGTAACTCGGTGCATAGCCTTCGTTACTCCACTGTCCGTATTTCAATTTACGATAGTTGTAGGTATAATTAATCAGGGTTTCTGCCGCAGTCGAAGTAATCGGCATTAATCCGACCAACATGACAACAGACAAAACCAGTGCCAACAGGCGGTTCGCATTACGTTTCATAATTCATCCTCCAAATCATTTGTTCATTCATTATATCAAATTAAATACAATTTCGCAACACTTTATTAAAATTTAATTTTTACATCTCCCTGCTCATCGGTCCGCAAGATTCTGATGCAAAATTCATTTAATCGTTTCAGTGTTTCTTTATGCGGATGTCCGTGCGGATTCTCGTTGTCAACCGAAATCACGGCACAAATCGGCTTAATTCTGTCAAGAAACGCACGAGATGAGGATGACTTTGCGCCATGATGCCCGACCACGTAATACTCAACCAACGGCAGTTCAAACCATTCGATGAGTTCTGCCTCACCTTTTTCGTCCATATCACCTGTAATCATGAGATCGGTCTCACCGGATGTGACATTGAGTGCAAGCATTCCCTTCTTCCCTTTTCCGCTTGGGAAAAAAGTAATTCTTGTATTCTGAAATACCCGTTCTCCATAATGGCGTATCAAAACAACCTCGGTTTTGTTTGCCAAGGCGGCATTTTGAATGTCCTCGAACAATGAATGTTCTTGCATCCCGGCGTGAAGATACAGTTTTGAAACATGGAGTCTTCCTAAAATCTCTTCCACACCGCTGATATGGTCCGTATCCAGATGGGTCAGTACAAGTGCATCGATTCTTCGGTTGGAACGGCGAAGCAATTTCTCATACACCACCGATGCGGCATCGATTGAACTGCTTCCGCAATCGACCAGTAACGTCTCGTCTTTTGTCTCAATCAAAACAGAGAGACCGCGCCCAACATCCAACACAGTTGCGGACGGACTTTCAACACGTGCACTAACCGTGATGTACAGAGTGAGTGTTGCCACAAGCGGAAGCAAGAAGAGCAGGCTTACGCGAAGCAGACTCTTGCTGCCGCGTTTTGAAACGGTCACCCAAACCAATACCGCCAGTATATAAATGAGAAATGAGATTAAAAACGGATTTTTTGCATCAAGCAATGCATATGGGATTTGCGCCATCCAATCAACACACCAAAGAAACCCCATGGCGAGGAACTTAATCGGAACCGCAACATAATACGCAAGCACTGTGCTGAAAATCGAAACAATCAAGACCACGATTCCACCAATAAACAAAACAGTGACACTCCACAGCAACGCCATATTGGCAATCGGTGCAAGCACCGAAAAGGACCCGAAAAACAACATTGTAATCGGCGTTGTAAAGACCATGGCACAAAGACTGACCGAAAACGTAGTCACAAGATAGCGTACAATCCGCAATAAGAATTTGTTTTGAATTCTGATTGTGCGAAACAAACGTGCATTGAGACGCGGTGCATACAATACAAGTCCAAGCGTTGCGCCAAAAGATAGCAAGAGCCCGACATCCAAAATCGAATACGGATTAACAATCAGAATAAATCCGAGCGCCGCCGCAAGCGAAGTTACACTGTCCACCTCTTGTTTGAGAAGCGGCGCAAAAAGAAATACGCATTGCATGAACACCGCTCGCATAACCGACGGAATCGGACCTATCATCACACCAAACAAAAGAATCATCGGCACAGCCAGAAACGGAGCGCGTTTTCGCCCAAACAGAAGAATGATGAACGCGCTTAAAAATGCAACGTGCATTCCCGAAACCGCAACAACATGCGAAAGCCCCGTCACACGAAAATTCTCATTTTGACGTGTTGTCAGCAAATTACGGTCACCTGTGAGTAACGCACGCATAAGTCCCGCCGCAGGGCCGAAAGCGGCATCAATCCTCATACGGATGCTGCGCGACAGTACTTTCAGTTTGTATCGAAACGGTATCTTCCCGCACGGAGTAATTTCATAAGTTTTGGCGAATGCCCGCGCATCGATGTAACGGGTTTTATAGTATGTAAACTCCATAAAATCATCGGTGTTTTCAAACGGAAGAAGCTCCGCATCAAACTGCACACGGTCACCCGGACGTAAGCGAAGCCAATGTGTTTGAAAATGAACATTTAACACGGTATTTCTGTTTTGCGGCGTCGCATTGATGCTCTCAACACGACACAGGCACCAATATCCATTTTCGTTGTTTGCAGGGTATGAGTAGTCTTCAGCAACCGCTACCACACGTACTTCTTGTTCCGTGCCGATATGATGCGACTCGGGAAATATATGTTCATAGGTCGGCAGCCACAAACAGCCGACCAAAACACCGATTAAAAGCGGCAACACGATTCGCATCGGACGGACAAAAACCGAGAGCAATACTGATATAGCGGCAACTCCCACGATTGGGAGAATCGGGAAATCAACGGTTTGGCAGACAAGCAAAATCGCTGCAAAGCCGACTACAAACCAGACAAGTTTACGTTTCATATCTTTTTTCACCCAAGTAGATTATACAAGAAAAGAAGAGTGGGAACAAGTCCCACTCTTCGGTTTTTATTGCTCTACATAAGTAACGATTTCTTGGAGAATTCCAAGTTCGTCATCATCGTAGCGCCCCGCATCGTTTAATGCGGCTTTTGCAATTTGGTAAATACTGCGCGATACACAACTGCTGCCGTAAACCTCTTGGCGAACTCCATTTGCATCCGTGTAGGTCAGATACGAGCGCGCGGTATAAGCACGTTTATAGTTTGCAGGCTGAATATTTGTGATAACAGCAGTATAAACGTAATCGGTATCGGTAATATCATAGAGGAACACCGCAGGGACCTTCGCCACAGAATGGCCGTTTAAGGTTGCACCGATTTTGATATCGTCCACATACTCCACATCCGCGCTCGGAATCAGAAGCATTCCGTATTCAATATCGGTTACACCTTGCCGCTCCAATTCAGCAAGAACATCTCGGTTCATCGAAGAAATATACCGAAGTCCCTGAACACCGTTTAAGCGAATCTGTGCGCCGTACAATAAAGTCGGCGGCGCCGCAGTCACGGTAATCGGAACGGTAACGGTTGCGGTCTCCCCGTTCGATTTTGCTTCAAATGTCGCAGAGGATGACACAAACTCGGTCGGTGTCCAACTCATCGTTCTTGTCATTGGATCGAAGCTTGCTCCCGCGGGACCTTCAACCATCCGATAGGTAATCGCGGCTCCGTTTGAGCCGACTGCGCGCACCTGAAGGGTATACTGTGCACCGTAGCCCGCTGTTTGAGTCGGGATTTCCTCAAACTTAAACGTCGGGATTTCCGGCTCAATTTCCGCTTCCTCACCAAACGTTTTGGAAATCGGAATGGTAAATGCCGCATTTTTCGCAACATCGTACACACCTGCGCGTCCGCGAATCAGAGTGACATCACCAAGATGCAGTTTCGCAGTGGTTGCAGAGAGCTTCGTGACACCCTTAATCTCATAGCAGGCATTGTAAATGCTGCTGTTTGTGACGTTGATAAAACGCCCGACCAAGTTGTCGAAATCAACCTCACCGTTAAAGGAAACCTGCAGATAGTTTTCAAAAGCGAGCGCGGTTGTGAAATCAACAACCGTTCCGGTATATGCCGCGGTCTCGGTTGTGTTTTCTCCAAGAACCGTGCCGTCACACAGATACGCGTGGACAACTTCCCCATCTTTGAGCGAGTATACACCGATGACACCCATGAAATCAAAGAGATTGTCAACGCGGTATCTCACCTGATTGTTGGTTGCATAGACAATATAGTCCACACGCCCGTTTGCCAAGGTGACCTTGACCGCCTTTGCGGCATCGGCAGACCCCGGTGTTGCCCCGCCGATAGGGGTGATTTGGACCGCTTCCTCCGAGGAAATAATGCGGTTATCACAATACGGCTCAAATACGGTGGTAAAGAGCGAATCCAGATTGGTCCCTGTTCGTTTTACCAGTGCAAACTGCAGCCATTTCGGGTTGGTATTGAGAATCGGCGGTCTGCCAAGCGCGGTTGCAACACTGGTTGCGGTAAAGTTATTGAGTTGTGTCATGCGAAGATGCAGATTTCCCGTGCGTGTCGCATGACCGCGGAAATCCTTGATTGCAAAATCAACCGCAAATTTCTGACTCGGCTTGGTATCGATCTTAACACTTGTGAGCCCGTCGTGACCGCTTGCCACATTACCGGGCCCGTACGAAACATTTGCACCTGCATAAGTCCCGCTCTGCGAAACAAGATTAAGTCCTGTGGTTTCCGCTACACTCTCGGAAAGTGCATGGAAACTGTAAACATGGGTGTTTCCGCCCTTCACACGGAAGAAGTCAATGCCGTAGCTGTCTTCTTCTCCTGCGTTTACCATAACAACCGTTCTTCGGTAAATCGAGGTCGCGCTGTATGCACCCGTTGCATTGACATCCATCACCTTGACAAATCCGTTGTCATCAAAATGCAGCGGTTTTTCGGTGTTGTAATTCTGTCCCTGATTGACGTTGTTCACCTGAACGGTATTGTGGATGATGGTGGAACGTTCCCAATTGACGATATCGTTTGTACCGAGCGTTGTGGACGGATACCCCATATCAGGTGCAAGACAAAGTCCGAATGCATCAATGCCGAGATTGAGTTTTGCGGGATGCGCGTGACCGTACGTGCTTCCGTAGTTAATCCAGAAGTCGCGTTGGGTATCTTTTTTCCCTTGAAGCGTTCCGTCTCGCAGAATTGCAAAGCCGTAGTCGGTCAGCTGCATACTCTTGTCAAACGGATACTCCCCATGCTGTGAAATGACATCGTTGAGCATGTTTTGGAGTTTGGACGTATCGGTAAAGATACCGCCGTTGAGCCCGGAAGTCTTATTCCCGTTTAGGAAATAAATCATTTGACCGAGTTCAACGTCACCGCTTGCCATAAACGGCGCGACGAAGGTGCTGGCGTTATAGCTGTAACTATTGATATCAACTCCTGTGGAGTCACCGATTTGTGCGGTGGTTTTCCGCATCAGCGTCAGCGGGAAGTTCATCTTGAACATCTTGATGATTTTCGGGTTCTTATACAAATCCGCCTTACTGTATTTGTCATACCCCTCCAGCGCATCCATAATACTGCGCATGGATGATGCCCAACCGAAGTTATAGGTCGGTGAGCCTTCGTTGCCCGCACCGTCACGGCTGACATTTCCCAAAATGGTTGAGTTGACAGCGCCTGCTCCGTCGAGCATCCAGTCAAGCAGCTGAGAGGTTTCGGGGAGTGTGTCCAACACAACCGCAAGGTATGCCGCAGATGATTGATGGAATCCGAAGTTACCGTAGATTCGCTTGTCATAATGCGCGGCAATCGCTTCACGCAGGAAGTTATCGTCAATGTTCTGACGGATTTGGTTGCCGTCGGTTTTTTTGTTTACAAATTGGTAGGTTTCTGCCTTATCGGAAAGGAAAGAAACCACATCCGGGTCATCGTACAAATCAAACACCGCGTCATATGCGCGTGCAATGGTCGACGCAACACCGGTTTCCCAAATTCCACCAACGATTTTACCGCCGTACCAACCGTTGTTCCAGTACTTCGGGTCATAAGTTCCGGTATCCATTTTCGGATAAATATCCGCAATACGGTCAACAATGACCGCCGCAACACGTCCGTACTTGGGATCACCCGTATAGACGTATGCAAGTGCAGAGTTATTCATCACATTGATGATATAGCCGTTGTACCACAACGCCCAGTGGTTGTAATATGCGATATAAGTATGGGTTTCTTCCCAAGATCCGTACTGCGAGACACCGGTATTGAAGTATTTTCCTGTGCGGTAGCCATAACCGTCGTCAACACCCCAACCCGTTCCCTTTTCCGGATAAAGGTCATTGGTCAAATACTTCGAGCCGTTTTTCAGCGCAAGCTGATAGCTCCAGTTGCCGTTTGCATCGATTCCGCTCTCGTAGAACTTTCCAAAGTCATTGGACGGGAAATAACGCGCACAGGCAGGACATTGAATCTTCCACGGAGTGGTCTCCGCATTATAGGTAAATGCGTAGTTATTGCCCATTAACGATACAATGTCCACACCGCAATAGCGGCAGATATGATGGTTCGGGTCATAGCGATAACCGACACGGATATGGCGCGGAAGCTCCTGAGTGGTAATCATGTTCCAGAATTTTTCTTCCTGACCGACATATTTTTCCGCAACCGCTATCGTACTGTTCATACTGCGCTTCGCCCAGTCATAGTTTTCATAGTTCTGCTGCGCAATTGCACGGCGTTCCGCGGTATAATATGAAGACCTTGTCTTACCCGAACGGATGGAGAAAACCTTTTCCGCAGATGAGATTGTAACACCGTTGAACGTTACGGTCGCCTTCACTGTAACCGTACCGTCGGAAACTCCGGTCAGCGTATCACCGTTTAAGGTAGCCGCACCGCTCGGAGAAACCGAAACAATTTGATATGTGACGGTTGCCAAATTCAGCGGAATGGGTGCGCCGTGTTCCAATCTTGCATCTAAAGTCAGTTTCAGCGAACTTCCTTTTTGTAGGAATCCGTCATTGGAAATCTCAACCGACTCGGGTTTTCCATACCCTTCAACCGTAAGCACGGGCGAAAGAACGGAGACTGTGGAATATGTGTCTTTGAGGACCGCGCGAATTGTAACACTCCCTTGATTGTACGCGGTAAGAACTCCGTTTTCATCCACGTCTGCAACGGTCGGGTCCGACGACACATAGGTGACGGTAAGATTTTCGTTTGGAATGACAGCACCGCCAAATGAGTATGCCGTTAAAGAAATGTTTGCACGCTCCCCTGCCTGCATGGTCTGCGACGGGAAGGAGACTTCCGCTTCATCGATTGCATCTTCGGCTTTAACATTGACCCAACCGGAGTGAATCAGCGTTTTGCCGCCGATGATGACAATTGCAGACAGCGAAGTCGATCCCGCAGCCACACCGGTGATTTCCATATAAACCTTTCCGTCTTCATCGGTGGAGGTTGTCACTTTCGCTATGCTGCTCTTACTGCTGCCTACACGGACACGGGTTGCGGTGGACACATCCATCGGGACACCGTTTTTTGCAACACAGATTTCAAACTTTTCGGTAACACCGACACCGACCGGACGGTCAATCGGGAGATACAGGTAGGGTGTATCAAGTGCCGGTTTTGTGAGTGTAAATTCTTTGATGAAGAACGCAAGTTCATCCGTGGAATCACCGTCCATGACCATGGTCAGGATATAGTCACCCGCTTCCAGATACGTTCTTCTGAAGTCCTGCGTCTGATCGTACAATGCAGAACTTGCATATCCGTTTGCTCTTCCCAAGCAGTATCGGTCATCCGCAGGATTGAATGCGTCCGCAGGTGCGAGATATGCGGTAATTTGGCCAAAATTCGTGTATTTACTGAACACAATTTCCGGGATATAGGCATCACTCTCCGGAACACGGATTCGGTAACGGACCCAGCCGCCGCTCGGGGTTACCCAAGACGGACCGCGTCCGCCCGAGCTGGATGTCCAGGACAAGGTATTCGGGTCATCCGAAGAATCGTACATCCACGGGTCGGATGCAACCTCGGGATTGATTTCCGCGGAAGAACCCACGGTTGTCATCGCAAAAGAGGTGACGTATTTGGGGTCGTAGCCGTCCATGCTCCAAGGCCCGGTAAACAGTTTCATGAAATTATAGCGATAAGTATCAATACGGTCGATTACCGTTACGGGAATTGTAAGCGTCGCACTGCGACCTTCGTAACGCGCAACCACTTTTACGGTTGCCGCGCCGCAAGCAAGACCTCTGATACGGAGAGATGCCGTTCCGTCTTCGGCTTTATTAAGTTCGACAGATGCCGTTTCGGAAGCATCAACCGAGACGGAAAGGTTTGCATTATTTAAGTCAAGATCCGAGGTTCTGTAAAATGCACTGATGGTATATTCCTTTTCCACGCCCTCTTCGACTGTGCAGGAATCCGCCCCGTCATGCTCCAGCACAAACGGAAGGTCTCCCTCGGCAACGGTCACAGTAACCGTATTCTGCATGATCTTCGTTCCGACTTTCACCAAAACCGTGACATCGGTTGTACCGGCACGATGTCCGTCCACCGACAGATAGAGTTCTTTCCCGTCCTCCGAGCGGGTCATTGTTACATCGGCAATTTCGGTATTGTCAGAGATTGCGGAGCATTCGGTTGCAGCCGAAAAGTCGATTTCATCTTCACCGTAAACCAAACCGAGTTTTTGATGTGCGGTTTCCCCACGCACAACGGCCATTTCCTCAGTCACAAGGTGATACGCCTTCACATATCCCTGCAAAACAAATGCAGTGGTATAGATGCCGGCAACCGCTGCAACGGACTCTGATTCGCAAAAGACATAGGAAAGGATGTAGTCACCTGCGGTGAGAGTTTTCGTTCCGATAGTTTCTTCTGCATTGCCAATAAGAGAAATGTTATAAGTATCGATGGTGTTCAAATAGTATTCTTCCGAGCGGGGATTTTCCGCATCGGCAGGTGCCAAATAAAACGCAACCGTAGCACCCGTCGCAAAATAGGAAAATCTGGGAATCAGGTCATATTTCCCGTCCTTCGGAACACGAATGCGAAATGCAGCATAGGAGCCTGCGGCACCGCTCAGATAAGGTCCGTAAGCAGATGAACTTTTGGTCCAGGAGCCTGCTGCACCTCCACCGTAAGAATCAAACATCCACGGCTCGGTGACAACGTTATTATAGTCATCAAGCTCCGCGGCATTTCCTGCCGTGGTCATATCAAAGGAGGTGACATATTCAGGCGCATAGCCTTCATCACTCCACTGCCCCCATTTAAGTTTTAAATAATTGTATGTATATGTGACCGAATCTTCTGCCGCAGCAAAAGAAGACGGACACATACCAAGAAGCATTGCAATTGAAAGAATGATTGCAAGGATGCGATTAAGAAACCCCTTCATATTATTTCCTCCACTGTAATATTTAATTTAGTATAACATATTGAGGAAAAGTAAACAAGTTCTTATTTTTTTACTAAATATTTTCGCAAATCCAATGCAACCGCAACAATAATGACGACACCCTGCACAACGTAAGTGTATGAGCTTTCCACACCGACAAACTGGAGCAGAATTTTGAGAAGTTCGAACACCAAAACACCGATGAGGATTCCGGAAACTCGTCCCACACCGCCGTTGGTTGAAACACCGCCGATGGTACACGCGGCGATTGCTTCAAGTTCATAGCCCATACCCATGTTGACCGATGCGCCGCCCGACTTTGCCGCAAGCAAATATCCCGCCAAACCGTATGCGATTGCCGCCAAGGCATAAATGCGGATTTTCATTTTACTTGTGTTGATGCCCGAAACCTCTGCCGCGTGCTCATTTCCGCCTATTGCGTACATATATTTTCCATGGCGTGTTTTGTTGTAGAGGATCCACATGAAAACCGCACAAACAAAAGCAATCAGAAACAAGAACGGAATTCCAAACAGATTGCCGTTTGCGATGTCGGTGTATTCGGGCTTCAGACTCCCTATCGGCTGTGCACCTGTGTAAACAAGGCACAAACCGTAGACAAGGGTTTGCATACCGAGAGTTGCGATAAACGGCGGCACCTTAAAAAACGAAACCACCGCGCCGTTGACCATACCGATTACAGCGCAGACAACAAGCACGATTCCAAGCACAACAAACACATTCAAATCCGGAAGATTCGGGAAGAATCGGTCACCGTATGTTTGGTTTTGCAGAAGTGATGCGGCAATACACGCCGCAAGACCCACCACACGTCCCGCCGAAAGGTCTGTTCCTTTTGTGATAAGGCATCCCGAAACACCGAGTGCGATGATAAAGCGTACCGCTGTATTGACCGATAGATTGGTGAAGTTTGCGCGCGAGAAGAAATTCGGGCGAAGGATTCCAACCACAACCGCGGCAACAATCATCAAAACCGTGATCGCATTATTTTCAAAAAAACGAATCACAGATTTTGGCGTAAGGCGTTTTTCGATTCTGTCCATAGTATTATCCTTCCTGTGTAAACTGTGTTGCAAGCGACATAATCGACTCTTGTGTCGCCTCATCGCGGTCAAGAATCCCCGTCACACGTCCTGCACACATCACCATGATACGGTCCGACATTCCAAGCAATTCTCCCATCTCCGAAGAAATCATGATGATGCTCTTCCCTTGCTCCGCAAGCGCGGCAATAATGGAATAGATTTCATATTTTGCACCAACGACAATGCCGCGCGTCGGCTCATCCAAAATCAAAATATCGGGATCGTTTGCAAGCCACCTGCTGATAATGACTTTTTGCTGATTTCCGCCCGAGAGTGTTTGAATCTGAGTTTTTCCGTTTGGCGCTTTAATGGAGAGTTTCCCCATATTCTCGCGTACCAATTCATGAATTCTTTTACGGTCCAGCAAAACACCGCACTTGAGGTACCGTTTGAGCGATGCAACCGAAATGTTATCCTCAATCGAAAGAACACCGAAGATTCCCGTGGCACGTCTGTCTTCTGTCACAAGTGCCATTCGCTTTTCAATTGCATCCTCCGGACGTTTGATTTGAAGCGGCTTTCCGCAGAATAAAATCTCTCCGCTTTTACTTGCACGAATTCCAAACAGCGCTTCCACAAGTTCCGTTCTCTGTGCGCCAACCAGACCGCCGACGCCCAGGATTTCTCCGCGGTGCAGATTAAAACTGACATTTTGGAACGAACGAGGATGAATGGAAGAAAGATTTTTTACTTCCAGTATCAGTTCCCCCGGTTTGTTCCGATGCGGCGGATAGAGGTTCTCCAGATTTCGTCCGACCATTTTTGCAATGATCTCGTCAATCGTCAAATCCTTTGACTTCCATGTTCCGATATACTGACCGTCGCGCATGATGGTGACATCGTCCGAAATTTTTAAAATCTCATCCATTTTATGCGAAATATATACAATCGACACGCCTTTTTTCTTGAGCGTTTCTATGATTCGAAACAGAGCCTCTACCTCATGCTCGCTCAAAGAAGAGGTTGGCTCATCCAAAATCAATACCTTACAGTCTGCCGAAATCGCTTTTGCAATCTCAACCGTTTGCATCTGTGAAACGGAAAGATTCCCCAGTTTTTCTCTGGGATTTAAATTGATTTGGATTTCCGAAAGAAGGCGTTCGGTTTCCTCAAACATCTTTTTATGGTCAACAAACGGAATCCCGAGCATGCGGCGAACGGGAAAACGACCGAGAAAGATATTCTCCGCAACACTGCGCTCCGGGATGGGCTGCAGTTCCTGATGCACCATTGCAATCCCGTGTTCCAGCGCATCCAACGGATCGGAGACCGTAATTCTTTCCCCATCGAGAAAAATCTCGCCTTCTTCCATCTTGTAAATGCCAAACATACATTTCATCAAGGTGGACTTTCCCGCACCGTTTTCTCCCATCAGCGCATGAACGGTCCCCGGCCGCAGTTTCAACTGAGCACGGTCGAGTGCTTTTACACCGGGAAATGTTTTTGTGACATTGCGCATTTCCAAGCGGTACTGTTTCATTCTGCGGCCTCCCCGTTATTCCTTCGTTATTTTCACATAGTCAATCGTGTAATTCTTATTGATGGTTTCGCCTCTTACCGCGGAG
>JAZQIE010000051.1:0-15720 GCA_045540975.1 Eubacteriales bacterium | reverse complement strand
TGATTCCCATTGTTTCACCGCCTTTTCCTTCGGTATTATACCATGTGAAACCAATTTCTGCATAATAGGAAAAAACTATCGTCAGCGCACAAAAAAAGATGCCTTGCGGCATCTTTTTTACTCTTTCACATCGCAGACGGTGAGGTGACCGTCCTTCACGGTGAAGTGGATATCCAGTCCTGCAAACCGCATTTTATAAATCCGTTCGGGATCGTCCTGATACGACGGACGCGGGTCTTCCGCCAGACACCCGAGAACACTCTCGCGTTTTTCAAGCGGCACCTTCAAAAGGAGTTCTTCCGGGAAGTTCACCTCCAGATGATGCCCTTTTGTCGCCTCGGTATATCCGCCGCATGCATCGGGTTTGCAATCCGCATACGGAATGTAGGGCTTGATGTCATAGATGGGTGTGCCGTCAAGCAAATCCACCCCCGCAACAATCAGCGCAAGTTCCTGCTCACTCTGTTCCACGCGCACAAGCTCCACACAAGAGAGCCCCAACGGATTCGGGCGAAACGGCGAGCGGCTCGCAAACACACCGATGCGTTCATTTCCGCCAAGGCGCGGCGGTCGCACGGTTGCCGACCATTCCGCGCGGTGCGCTTTGGAAAAATCGAAAATCAGCCACAGATGGGAAAAGCCTTCGATTCCGCGCAAAACATCGGGGTTTCTGTATTCGGGCAAAAACACGATTCTGCCCGTCAGACTCGGTACTCTCCCGCTCTGTCTCGGAATGCCGAATTTGTCTTGAAAATCGGTTTGTATCGTTGCAATGGGCTTAATTTCCATATTTCTCACTTCCTTGCATCCATTGTACCACAAGTTTCCCTCTTTCGCCACAGAAAAAAACACAGACCCGCAGGTCTGTGTTTTCAGTGCTATTCCTCTACCCCCAAAGCAGGTGGGGTTTCTGTTTGGTTTTCTTCTTCCTCGGTATCTTCTTCGGGACTTTCGGGCGGCGCTTCTATCGTGATTACTTTTTTCGTCCAGTTTCCCTTTTCATCAAATACCACAATCGTATATTCTCCGAACGTTTCGATGAAATAGCATTCCCCACTCTTTTGTATCAAGGAGTTTTCTTCTCGGGCTTGATTCAACTGTTCAACGAGTTCGGCGTACAAACTATTTTCTATGCCCGGTGTTTTCTCGATAGAATCGCCTTCCTCAAGAAGCCCCTTTACAAAATAGGTTTCATTTGGTTGAACATCGGTTGTAACCGTGACGGTTGCGACAGTTCCGTCGATTGGATTTTCAAGCAATTCTGTTTCTACAGTAATTTGCGGTTGTTTGATGTTTGTAATCCGAATATGTTCAACCGAGACATTTCCGTCAACGTCAATCGCATAAATAAAATATGACCCATTTCTTTCGAGTGCAATCACATTATCGGAAAATTCGTTCTCTTCTACATTTTCCCATCCGGAAGAACGGTTCATTGCAGCCCAGTAGTTCTGCAGCAAATACTGGGCACCGTGACCGCCGCATTTCTCATCTCCCACAATATTTCCGTCTTCATCTGTTTCGGGTTCTACAAAATCAATGCCCGAATTCCAAATCCAATAAGCACTGTCAACACCGTTTTCGGCGTGATAGAATTCATTTTCAAGCGGAATCGCAAACCATCTTGTACGCCACAGTTTTACATCGTCTGTGATTTTAACGGTAACTTCAATACGTTCTGCATCTTCTTCGGTTGTCGATAGCGTATATTCAATCTTCGGAGGAATCAAATCCGGAACCGCCACGCCGCCGGAGCCCAAACCACCTCCGCCGCCTCCGCCGTAACTTGGCTTCGGTTTTTCCTCTGTCGGCGGAGTTTCGACCTCTTGTGCCGTTTTGTATTCATCGGCGCGTTGCAGGATGACAAGTGCTTCCGCTACCGTGATTTCCCCACACGGGTTGATGCGCCCGTCCGGATAGCCTTTTACTAAGCCTACCACGTGCAGTGCACTCAAATACGGGCGGCTGTAGTCTGCAACATCCGCATCGTCTGTGTAACGGTGCTCGGTCTCGCCCGAAAGTTCATAAGCGCGCCCGATGATGGTAAAGAAATCTTGGCGCGTCACGGTTTCATCCCCGCGGAATGTTCCGTCCGAGAAGCCGTTGATAATCCCATTCTGCGCGGCCTTTGTGACCGAGTCATAGTCTGCATGGTCCATCGGCACATCGGAAAACTTCGGGATTTCTCCTTGCGAGTCTTCTCCATCGATCAACCGCATTGCAACACGAACAATTTGAAAGCGTGTGATTGGGACATCCAAATTCTCAAGCAATGGGTCTTCCTCGCTCAAAACATCGTTTTTGATAAGGGAACCGATTTCCGAGTCAGCCCAGTGTGCGAATGCAACGGACAGAAGCACAGCACACAACACAAAAAGCATCAAAAGTTTTTTCATAAATTCTCCTCCCGTTCTATTCTTAGCCATAAAAACACAAAAATCCCCCAACAGACGGTTTTTCTGTCAGCGGATTATCTTGAAAAATCATGGATACCACATCCCTTATTTTAAACTTTTTTCTCCTTATTCTTAATTTTATTATATATATATATATATATATATTTGTCAACATTTTTACAAGATTTTCGCCACCTTGTTTTCACAAGGCGGCGAAAAAACTTTATCCGATAAACATTTGTGTCCAGTAGTGTCCGTTTGCGACGTAGCCGACACCGATTTTGGTAAATGACGGATTTAAGATATTTGCGCGGTGTCCCGAGGAATTCATCCATGCGGTCACAACCGCTTGCGGAGTGCGTTGACCCATTGCGATATTCTCCCCTGCGGTACGGTATGTAATCCCGAATTTCTTCATCATATCGAAGGGGCTTCCGTAGGTCGGGCTGGTATGGGAAAAATACTTGTTGTCCTTCATATCCTGCGACTTATACCGCGCAACACGAGAAAGCTGCCAATCCTCGGTGAGCGGTTTGAGTCCCTTCTTGGCGCGTTCTACGTTTACAAGGCGCACCACCTCCGCTTCATAAGATGTGACGGTGCTGTCCAAGGTCGGAATGTTCAGCGTCTGACCCGGATAGATGAGTGCAGGGTTTTGGATGTGCGGATTTGCACCGATGATTTCGCTGAGACCCACCTGATATCGGACCGCGATTTTCCACATGGTATCCCCCTTCACCACGGTATGAGATGCGGCACTTGCCCCAAAATAAGTGAGTGTGAAAATTGCCGCCATGATACAAACATATTTCTTCATTGTTTCTTCTCCTTTCTGTTTGTAACGCTCATGCAAAAGATTTGAAATCTTCTGTAATCCCATTATAACAGTTTGTCCGAAGTATTCCAAATGCAATGGTTGGAAGGCGAGGAAAAAGAAAGAAAACCTCGGTTTAGTCCAAGGTTTTCTCCAAGAAATCGGTAAATTTTGTTTGTAAAACGCCCCAATCCGCGGGGTGGTAATAATAGTGCCCCGAATTTGGGAGGCGGACGAGTTCCACGTTTTGATTCCCTTCAAAATAAGACGCGGCGCGAGGTCCGACCACCTCATCCCGACAGGATTGCACCACCACACACGGAACGGAAATTTTCCTTGCCGGCGGACGTGTTTTCCGAATCTCGCTGAAAAGCTCAAGATAGCGCGGAATCCAACCGAGATATCGCCACAGTCTGCGGTCCGGCTCAATTCCGTATGCCTCTTTTGCCGCGTTTGCAATCGGGTCATCGGTTTTGATGCCAAGGCAAGTGAGCATGGAGTTTTTGAAACTCCCAATGCGCGGACACACGGACAGCGGAGACGCAAGCAAGAACAAGCCTTTGATTCTCTCGGGTCTCTCCGTCGCCTGCCGAATGGCAAAGAGTGTGCCCATGGAATGCCCGACCAGAATGAGCTGCTCATGGGTTTCCAGCAAATCCTCCACCGCTTTTTGCACTTGCGCCCGCCACTTTTTCATGGAGGTCTTGGAAAAGTCGCGCACACTCCCACCGTGACCGTCAAGCACGAGGTTGACTGCGGTATACTCCTTCGGGACAAACGGAAGAAACCGTGTAAAATGTGCGGGAGTCCCAACAATCCCGTGGATAAACAGCAGTGCTGTCTTTGGCATACCAATCACCTCCTATTTTTATTTTATCATGTCCATCTTCATTTGTAAACTTGACTTTTACCGAGGATTTCCCCTATACTATCCATAGAACAACAAAGTTGAGGACGGAATATGAGAATTTATACCTTAACACTTTCTCCTGCATACGATGTTCACGCATATACCGACCAAATCCTCCCCAACCACGAGCATTTGGCGTTCGTGCGCTCGCGTGATGCGGGCGGAAAAGGGGTCAATATCAGCCGCGCTTTGGATTCTGTCGGAGTGAAAAACACCGCGCTCATTGTACTGGGGTGTGACAACGGCGCCGAGTTTCGCGCGGCACTCAGCGAGACAGACTGTGTATTTTTTGAGGTCTCGGGTCGTATCCGCGAAAACCTGACGCTGCACACCGCAGACGGACGGGAGACCCGAATCAGCTTCTCTGGATTTTCTTGTGATGAAAGTGTTCTTACCAAATGCTTTGAGACCATTTGCTCCGATGCTGATACCGTGGTCACGCTGACGGGACGGGTGCCCGACGGAATTTCGATGGATGCGGTAGTCAAGTTTTTGCTTCGACTCAAAGCCGCAGGGGTAAAGCTTGTCATCGACTCGCGCTCCTTTTCCCTCGCAGAACTTGCCGAGGTTGCCCCGTGGCTCATCAAACCGAATCAGGAGGAAATCTCCGCGTATATGGGGGCTGAAATCGTCTCCCCCGAGCAAGCGGCGGCTGCGGCACAAGTTCTCGTGGCGCAAGGAATTGAGAATGTGATGATTTCGCTTGGCGGTGACGGTGCGGTGCTTTGCGGCACAGACGGGACATGGCTTGCGACTCCGCCGACACTCGATGTGGTATCCACCATCGGCGCGGGCGACAGCGCGATTGCAGGATTTCTTGCGGCGGTTGATTCCTCGCCCGAACTCCGCTTGAAAACCGCGGTTGCATTTGGGTCTGCCGCGTGTCTCACCGAAGGCTCTCTCCCACCCGAGCGCGAAAAAATTGAGCAAATTTTCGAAAAAATCAACATAAAAAGGATGGATTTTTAGAAAAAATCCATCCTTTTTTCTACGCTTTTTCAAACATATCCGCAAGGCTTCTCATCGCATCCGCCAATTTCTTCACACCTTCAAGTGCGGTTTCCGAAGTGTACCCGTCTAAGTAATAATCCGCCTCAGCGGTGAAATATCCGTTGTATCCGATTTCCTTGAGCGCCTTGACGATGGGCGGAAAATCGATTTGCATGGTGCCCGGAATTTGGTGGGAGTCGTGCCATTTATCGTTATCGTGGATATGGAGTGCTTGCAGTTTATCCCCCAGCGCGTGGATGAGGTCGACCGCGTTGGTGCCAAGACCCTTCATCTCGGCGTGACCGATATCCAAACACGCGACAAAGTCTTCATCGTTTACCGCATCGAAATGTGCCTTGAAGCTTTCCGCGGTCGCGCAGGAAGCGAAGCAGGCTTGGTCTTTTTCGTCGTCCCAGTTCCACATATTTTCGGTTGCGATTTTGACGCCGCATTCCTTCGCAAACGGCAGGAGTTCCAAATACATCTCCGCATTTTGCTCCACGGTTTCGCTGTTTCCCGGATGGATGATACAAATCTCGCCGCCTGCTTCTGCGGTGCATTCGATGGCGCGCTTTAAGAAGGTGCGTGTTTCCGGGACCACGCTCGGAAACGGCGCGTGCGACTGGTTGCACACGATTCCGAACTCCTCACCGATTCTTCTCAGTTTACGGCTGTACCCGAGATAATCCCCGTTTCTCAGCGGATGGTCGATATCAAACACACGGTTGTTTGCCCAATCCATTCGTGCCATTCCGAACAGAGAAAAATCCCAAGCATCAAAGCCTGCTTTTGCGATGAGCTCCACCGCTTTTTCGTCTCCGACCAATTGAGCGATTGCATTGGTATGGGTTGATATTTTCATACTTAAAACTCCAATCTCATGCCGTCATATGCGGCGGTCATGCCAAATTGATTTAAAATTTCCGCGGTTTCTTCATGGCTTCCATGCAGGGTGCGTGCGAAATGGGATGCAACGGCAACCCCGTTCTCTCCTAAGAGTTTACGCGCTCTAATCTCTTTCATTTGTTCTCTGAGCATGGGGATGGTGTTATGCTCAAAGATGCGCCAATCATCGCGGTCTCCCACGGTGCAGTCAAAGACCATGACATCAAAGCGATGCTGCTTCATCACCTTCCATGACGGGCGCAGAATCCACGCGGCATCCAAACCGTAGTAGATTGTTTTTCCGTCTGCGGTTTTCACGATATGATGAAACGCAAAGTTTTCTCCGTCTGCCACAATGTGGTGGTTGGCTAAAAGCGGAAGTACGGTATAACCGCCGAATTTCACCTCTTCAAACGGCTTGAGCAAGGTATAGGTGATGTTCGGATGCGCTCCGATTTGCTCCATAACCGCACGGTCACAGCCGACACAGACAGGCTGCTTCTCCGCTAACTTCAACACACTTTCCGGGCAGATGTGGTCATCGTGGGCGTGTGTAATCAGGATATGGGTGACCGCATCATAGAGATGCGCATCTCCGTATTCCTCCGCAAAGTCAAAGATATGCGCACCGCAATCCAAAAGCAAATCGCGGTTTACCAGTGCCGCGGAATTTCTGCGAAAAAAACCGCACCGTTTTTCAATATTCCAATCTGCCGCACCTGTTCCCAAAAACAAAAGTTCCGACATGGTTATCCTCCAATCCATAATTTCAGCACCGCAAGACTCTCCCGCAGATAGCACGGAATCCATTGATACCACTGAAGCGGCGCACCCTTGCGCGTTACGGTTAAAAAACCTGCCCGTTTCGCGTAACGGACACCGCGGTAGAGATGAAAGTGGTTGGTAATTACCGCGACGCTGTATTCTTTTGCAAAGGATTCATCCAAAAGCATCTTGGAAAACTGCATATTTTCCCAAGTAGAGGTTGCCCGCTCTTCTTTTAGAATTGCGCTTTGCGGAATCCCACGCTGCAGGAGATACCGCTCCATTGCATACGCCTCGGTCACGGTTTCCTGCAAGCCTTGTCCCCCACTCACAACAATGAGTGCATTCGGGTTTTTTTGATAATACTCCACGGCAGAATCCAAGCGGTATTGCAGCACTTGTGTGACTTGGTCTCCGCGAATTCCCGCGCCCAAAACGATGACCGCGTCTTCGGTATAGTCAACCGATTCCGTGCCGCCAAAGCCTGCAAGGAAGGTGACAAAGCCGAGAAATGCGCAAAACAGAATCACAACGGAGAATTTCAGAATTCTACCGATCCCGCTTTTGGTCAACACGCGAAGTTTTTCCCAATAGCACACGGCCAAAAGAAAGAGAATCCCGAGAATCAGGGTCATGACAGAGCCGAGATTCAAATTTGCCACAACACAGAGTCCGCCGCCAAGCAGCGTGAGTGCGACACCAAGTACAGCCAAGACGAATTTCATCTTATTTCTCCTCACATGGATACGAAACTCCGATGAGTTTGCGAATCGCATCTGTTTGTTCTAAGATTTCAATGGTTTTGGAAAGCGGAAGAATCTCGCTTTCTGTTTTCCCCGCACGAATGCACCTGCACGCTTCGATGATTTCCTCTTCAAAGCCGTCTCCGATTGAGGGGAAGCGGAATTGCCGCTTCCCGTTTTCGGTATGCAAAAAGAATTCCTGCGCACCGTAAAAATCAGGAACTTCAATTGCTCCCTTTGTGCCGTAAATCCATGCGACACACGGCTTTTGGAGTCCGATTGCGGAGGAGATTTCCGCCACCGCTCCGTTTGGGTATGAGAGAAGAACACTTGTGTGCACATCCACGCCGTCGGAAACCCAAGCGGAGGCTTGCAGTTTTTCCGGAGTTTTCAAAAAGAGGTCCGCAAAATGGAGACCGTACACCCCGACATCCAAAAGCGAGCCGCCTGCCATATGGTTTTCATAGAGTTTCGGCTCTTCTTCTGGCGCTTGCGCATAACAGAAATCCGCACGAAGACCCTTGATTTCACCGATGACACCGGCGTCTATCCGATTACACAGTTCGCTTACGGCAGGCAAAAACCTTGTCCACATGGCTTCCATCAAAAAGACATTGTTTTCGCGCGCGGCGGTTTGGAGGCTTTTTGCTTGTTTTGCATTGACACACAACGGCTTTTCGCACAGCACGTGCTTTCCTGCTCGGAGGAAAAGCTCCGCGCACGGGAGATGGAACGGGTGGGGTGTTGCGATATAGACCGCATCCACCGCATCGCTTTGCGCCAGCGCTTCGTAGGAGCAAAACACTTGCGGAATGCGGTAGCGCCCTGCAAAGTCTTCACCGCGGGATTTTGAGCGTGATGCCACCGCAGCAAGCGATGCTTCTTCCACATTCGCAATCGCAGCCGCAAATTTATTTGCAATGATTCCGGGACCGACAATGCCCCAACACAGTTTTTCCATTTGGCTTATGCTCCTTTTTTGTGATAGATTCATTGTACCATCCTGCAAAAAAAGAGTCAACAGACGGTTTCGATTGACAGAACTCGTTTTGCTTGATATGATTAGGAAACAGAATCCTAAGTAAAGTTGGTGTTTGCATGAAACCGTTTGGCAAAATTCTCTACGGCGGAGATTATAACCCCGAACAATGGCCGCGCGAAGTTTGGGAGCAGGATATGGTCTATTTTAAGGACGCGCATCTCAACAGCGCGACCGTGAATGTATTCTCTTGGGCAAGGCTGCAGCCCGCGGAAGACAGATATGATTTTTCGGAATTGGATGCAATAATCAAAATGCTCAGCCGCGAAGGGTTTGACATTGTACTTGCAACCTCCACCGCCGCACTTCCCGCGTGGATGGTCCGAAAATATCCGGAGGTGGCGCGCACTGATTTTGAGGGGCGGAAACACAAATTCGGATACCGTCACAACGCCTGCCCCAACTCCCCTATCTTTCAAAAGTTTTCAAAAGCGCTCGCAAGCGAGCTTGCAAAACGGTATGCGGAAAACCCACGTGTGACTTGCTGGCATGTCAGCAACGAATACGGTGGGGAATGCTACTGCGAGCATTGTGAAGCGGCGTTCCGCATTTGGTTGCGGAAGAAATACGGCACAATCGAGGCACTCAACAAGGCTTGGAATTACACGTTTTGGGGACACACGGTGTATGATTGGGAGGAAATTGTTCTCCCGAATGCATTGAGTGAGACGTGTTTTACCGGTGCGGTGCTCGATTACCGCAGATTTATGTCCGACAGTATGCTGGAAAATTTCAAAGCAGAGCGCGATGCGATTCGGGCATATGACAAAGACACACCAGTCACCACAAACCTGATGGGTACATATAAAAATTTGGACTACTTCAAGTGGGCAAAGGAAATGGACATTGTTTCCTGGGATAACTATCCGAGTCTTACCACGCCATGGAGTCTTACCGCAATGCGGCACGATTTGATGCGCGGACTTAAGAATGCTCCGTTTATGTTGATGGAGCAAACACCCAGCCAACAAAACTGGCAAGCGTATAACCCTCTCAAAAAGCCGGGACAAATGCGCGCACAGAGTTATCAGACCGTTGCGCACGGTGCGGACACCATTCAGTTTTTTCAGCTGCGCCGCAGTGTAGGTGCGCAGGAAAAATATCACGGTGCGGTGATTGCGCACGTGGGACACAACAACACCCGTGTCTTCCGCGAGGTCAAGCAACTGGGCGCTGAATTGGAGCGACTCGGGACCTCCACTTTGGGAAGTGAAAACAAATCGGATGTCGGCATTGTATTTGATTGGGATAACTACTGGGCATTGGAGGAAACCAACGGACAAGGTCCGACCGTGGGACTCTCGTATGTGGATTTGGTACACGGGTATTACAAGTATTTCTACGACCGCAACATTGGTGTGGATATGATTCCGTTTGACGGGGATTTCAGCAAGTACAAGGTTGTGATTGCACCTGTTCTCTACATGGTAAAGGAAAAAATGAAAGAGGCACTCACCGAATATGTCAAAAACGGCGGTGTGTTCCTCACCACGTTTATGAGCGGTTTGGCAGATCAATCCGACAATGTGCATCTCGGCGGATATCCCGGACCGTTCCGTGAACTGGCCGGTGTTTGGGTGGAAGAAATTGATGCACTTGCCCCCGGCATGACAAATGCGGTCGCTTTCTCGGACGGGTCAACCGCAACCTGCAAGCTGTTGTGCGACGTGATGCATTTGGAGGGTGCGGAAGCGCTTGCGCATTACACCACTGATTTCTACGCAGGGACTCCGGTTGTCACACGCAACCGTTTCGGCAACGGCACGGTCTATTATGTGGGCACGGATTTCTGTGATGACGGTCTTGACAAAGTTTTGGATTCGGTTGTTGTGGATGCAGGGGTTTCCTCTGTGATTGACGAGGAGACCACGCTTGAAATCACGTGCAGAGAGTCGGAAACCCACACCTATTACTTCGTGATGAATTTCAAGGACTACGAAATTGAGCTTCCCTCTTGTTTCGGCGGCAAGAAGGACCTTTTGACGGACAGCGTCATTGAACGCGGTACGAAATTAAAGCCGTATGACACCTTCTTATTTGTACGATAAAGAAATCCGCTCTGAAAAACAGAGCGGATTTTTTCTTACAACAAAAGTGCCGTAATCCTGACAGATTACGGCACTTTTTTGATGCAGTATAAACGGAAAATCTACTTCAAAACCAATGCTTTCTTATCCGAAGTCTGCATTACAGATCGTTTTTTGATTTGTTTTACGGACGGAGGCCCATGCCGCCTTCCAATGTGAGGGTTTCGCCGTTTAAATACTTGAAGTCCGGAGATGCAAGCTGGACACAAACACGACCGATTTCGAGTTCTGCATCGCCGTAATGGCCTGCGGGCGGCATTTTGACGTTTGCCTTGAATGCTTCCGGATACGCTTTTTCGAAGTTTTCAAGTTGTGCGGTCCATGCAAGCGGGCAGACCACGTTGATATTGATGCCGTCATTTGCCCATTCGGTTGCCGCAACGCGGGAAAGACCGCGGATTGCTTCCTTTGCCGCTGCGTACGAACACTGCCCGAAGTTTCCGAAGAGACCCGCGCCGGATGCGAAGTTGATGATGCTGCCACGGGTTTCTTTAAGATGCGGGTAGCAGGCTTTCATGTAGTAGAAGGTTGCATACAAGCCCGAGTACATCGCGAGATTGAACTGTTCGGTGGTATGGTCCTGAAGCGGAACACCGGATGCGGACGCCTGCGCGTTGTTGATAAGGACGTCAATTCTGCCGAATTCCTTCATTGCGGCATCAACGACACCTTGCGCAACCGCCTCGTTGTCCGCGCCATCGGAAATATCTGCCGAAAGCGCAAGGACTTTGATGCCGTAGAGTTTTTCAAGTTCTTCCTTTGCTTTTTCAAGTTTTGCAACATTACGGCCGGTGATGACCAGATTTGCACCTTCCTTTGCATAAGCGGTTGCAATGCCGTAGCCGATTGATCCGCACCGTCCGTCAGAGAGTACGGCATACCCTGCCCCGGTGATAATTGCGGTTTTTCCCTGTAGGAATCCCATAGTAGTACCTCCTGATGTTGTTTTTCTTTATTATAAACCGATTTCCTGCAAAAATCAACATCATAAAGTTCAAATTGGTTTTTTCTGTTTCTGCGCGGCTTTGATATGCTCCATTACTCGCTGCATTCTTTTTCTCTCAAGGAAAAAACCGAGCTTTATGAGGCCCGCCTCAAACAGAAAAAACAGCGCGATAACCGCATAGAGAAGCGGAAGATTCCCTTCTGTTTCAACAAACAACGGAATTGCCGCAATCGTAAAGAGAAACAAGCAAGAACACACAAACAGAATGCTGTTTGAAAGAGAAAGTGTCCAAAACCCGACAAGGTGTGTTTTCTCGTCCTCTGTTGTTTTCGCTACGAACACCGGTGAAATAAAACTGCGGATGGGTTTTCCGTGATAGAAGAAGATTCTGTTTTTCCATATCATGAAATAAATGCAGTCTTTCTCAAAAAGCCTAACCCTTTCGCGGAGTTGATATTTGGTCGTCCCACTTATTAGCCGTTTGATTACTGTTTCGCTATCTGCATCAAACAGAAATTCATAGCGCTTCAAAAACTGATATTTCATTCAAGCACTCCCTCATGCGTTGCGTTCTTCAAATCGAATTGCCCATTTCCATTCATTTGAGAACGTTTCCTCCTCGTGTCCGTCGAACGCGTGCCATACACCGTCTGTCCATACTGTTTTTTCGTTTTCTGCAAGATAGTGATCGGGTGTTTTGAAAAATCCGTCCGGAATCTCGTAGTGGAATTCCGGTGTGGGGTCTTCAATCCCGATTGACCATAAGCCTTTGTGCGTTTGTTGTATTGCATGGCTAAAAACAAAGAGTGTGAAATAGATACGACCGTTGCGAATACGAAGAAATTCCAGGTTTGAAAGGACGGTTTGGTCCGCAAACGGTTCAAAGACCTGTGCAAAACCTTTTTTGGCAAGTGTTTTGTAACTGCGAATCAGCAAGTGATTCTTACCTGTCTGCACGTCGATTGTTTTCAATCCGCCGCTTTTGGTATAAACGATTCTGTCATCATCCAACCATGCATAGTGGCATACGGAGAGTTTGTAATCTTTCAGCTCGTTTGTTTGGGTATCAAATACAAACAAGCGCATATCATCCGAAACATATCTGCAAAAAGACACAAATCTTCCGTTGGGACTGACACCCAGGTTTTGCGGGTTATGTTGTTTTCGCCCCACATGATACAAAAGGGTGTCTTCCATGTTTTGGATATCAAGGACACGGAGGTCTTTTTTATCGATAAAATAGAGACGGTTGTTTTTGTCAAACCGAAAACTGTGTGTGCTGCATTTTGACCGACAAAAGAAACGGCGTTCCAAGAAATCATGGATGTAGAGGTTTTTCTCTGTTGCGATTGCGATGAAGCGTCCGTTATAGTTCTGCACCAGTCCGAAACAAGGGCTCTCCGGGAAGTACACTCTGCATCGACGCTCTTTTGTATGTATTTCCAATGTGTTATCGTTCCAGCGATAAAGAGACATTCGTGTTCCTCCCCACGATTCTTGCAATTAGATTCTGTTCATTACCTCGGCGACCGCCGCTTGCGGAATTCCGATATCGAGAATCGTTTTCCGACCGCAAAGGGCTTTGCCCATTGCGGTATTGAGCCCGATTTTGTCAAGTGCAAGTGTGTATGTACGCTCCGCTTTTATAACACTTCCCGGAGCATCACCTGTATCCGCGGAAAGTCCGCTCGGGATGTCAACCGAAACCACGGTCTGATTGAGAGAAACGATTCGGTCTATTGCGATTTTGATATTCCCCCGCGGTGCGCCAGAAATCGAAATCCCCAAAAGCGCATCGACAATGACCGCATCGGATGCGACCTCATCGGCTACGGTTAAAACTTCAACGTTTGCTTGTTTTAGTTTTTCGAAAGCGAGTTTTGCAATCCCGTTCAACTCTGTTTCCGAATGTGTCAGGTAGACCTTGACATTGTATCCGTCTTCTTTGAGTAGTCTCGCCAGCACAAATCCGTCTCCACCGTTATTCCCTTTTCCGCAAAACACCGCAAAGGCACGGTTGGGAAAATCTTGTTTTATCTCATCGAAAATGCTCTTTCCTGCATTCTCCATCAGTTGACCGAGGGGGATTCCGTATTGTTCCGATGCCAAAGCATCCAGTTGCTTGATGTGTTGCGATGTTGCAAGAAACATGATGTTCCTCCTATATAACAGATCTTTTTATAAGAGCAATCAGATATGAATGTACCAGATTGTCATGATTGCAAAGTCGGCAAACATATGGATTATCCAGGAATCGTAAAAGCTGCCACTTTTATCGTCAATGTAGTTAAAGATACCGCCGCCGATTGCCAAACCGAGCAAAGCCAACAAAAACAACGGGGTCGGAAACGATGCGCCAATCATAGCAACGTGGTATACAGCAAACATTAGCGCGCTGAAGAGATAAGACGTTTTCTTCGTTGCGGATTCCGATAATTTTAGAAATGCAAAAAATCGGAATAAGAACTCTTCCAAAAGTGAATTGCAGAAGGAAATGTACAGTGCAACCGAGATAAAACTGTTATCTGAAACATTTTGGTCTGTCGACAAGGATTGTACCAATACGTTATAATCAAAAACACCGCGTGTTAGGAAAAAGGCTGCCATAATTACTGCATATATCACAACACCAAGCAGGAGTAACTTGGGGACACTTTTTTTATTTAATGCAAACGCCTTTGTAAATACTGCTTCCTTTCGCAGCTTCAAAAAGCAAAGCGGTACGATAAAAAAGAAGATGATTTTCAGTCCGGATTTCACGAAATACGCGGGCTCAATCACCGTTTCGATCACAGCCATAGCAATACAGCTGATGAGAACGACCAAAATGAGTCCAATCGATTTTTTCCTGCTATGATTCATAATTCACCACCTCATACCGTTTTCGATGATGCGAAAAGAAAACTATCATCGAAATTAAATATAACATGACACAGTAGACTTTTTAATTAAAACATAACGCAAAACTCAAACGGCATCTTATTACAGTTATAGTCTCGCAACCTCTTCTTTTGTATCAACATGATAAATATGCATAATCCAATGGGCCTTCTGATTCGAGCCCTGCAACGGCGCTTCCAACCAGAAATCATAAAGCTCAAAGTTTTTGAAGATTTCGACCGAATTCCCATTCAACATCACAAGCGGAAGATTTCCGTTACTATCTCTGCCACCGAATGCCATCAAGACCAGCCAGTATTGAACCGTATGATCATAATCAAAATCGAGTTCATCAAGACAAACGTTACCGTAGATATAATCAAATATCGTTATGTTGTCGGAAGGGTAGAAATGATTGGGATCACCGCCGTTTTCCAAAAGAAGGCGCAGTACAGACGCGCCGATATTGGGGGCATCGATAAACCTTGCACTCCAAATTGGATTTTCATAATTTACAATCAAATTAGGGTCAAGTCCAAATTCAATCAAAAGTGAAATCATTTCAAGGATATAATTACTCCTCAAATCTAAAGCAGGAGAATCACTCTGTTCGATTTCACAAGCGTCCCTATACTCACCCCAGCAATCACCGATACATTCGTACGCGATATCAGATAATTCTTCTTTTGTAAATTGCCCGGTGCGAAGTCGCTCTCTGATTTTTATAAAATCAGTCGGAATTGCTTAAACAGTTCACTGATTTCTTTAACAAAACTCATATTAACACCACCTTTTGTCAATTATAACACAGAAGCTGTGAATAAGCAAAACTAATAAGCTTTTGGCAGATAGTTAACATACTGCATGTAAAAAAAAGTATTTTTCGTATCAATTCGAATCCTCGCACAAAATGATGCATTGCGCTGTGCACAATATGATGTTACTCGTAATGATGCATTGTTTGCAAAATGTGCCTCAGGACAAACATCATCGAAAAAAGCACTTGCTTTCGCAAGTGCTTTTTTACTTGGCAGGGGTAGAAGGACTCGAACCCTCAAGAACGGTTTTGGAGACCGGCATGTTACCATTACATCATACCCCTATATGAAGTTGTTTGGTGGGCCTTCAGGGACTCGAACCCGGGACCGCCCGGTTATGAGCCGGTTGCTCTAACCAACTGAGCTAAAGGCCCATATTCTGAAATGATTTGCAAATAGCCGTCGCATTGCGACGGCTATTTGCTTTATGGCTCCCCAAGTTGGACT
>JAZQIE010000050.1:0-1558 GCA_045540975.1 Eubacteriales bacterium | reverse complement strand
ATTGCATTTCATTGTAAGCATTATCGGTCTTGTAAGCATTGTGATTACAATTCTTGCAATCATCGGCATTATCAATGCGGCAACAGGCAAAGCAAAAGAGCTTCCGGTCATCGGGAAGTTTAAGATTTTGAAGTAATACATATTTCATCCGCCGGGGAGTCAAATCCTCGGCGGATTTTATATTCCATATCAAAATATGATACGCCTTAACCAAAGAAAACTTCGTAGACAAGGGCGTTAAGAAAACGATTGAGAATCGTTTTTAGCGAAGTTGGTGCGAGACGGGTACCGCTTGCGGTCGTTCGAGCAAGGCAGGTTGCGAACGCAAACTGCATCTCCCCTTCTCCGCCGCTTGCAACAATCCACACTTCGTGGTACAATTTGATGCAAGGAGTTGATTGGATGTTAAAAGCGGTATTGTTTGACCTGGACGGGACATTGCTCCCGATGGATTTGGAGGTCTTTATCAAGGCGTATATGAAGCATCTCGCGGCATATCTCGCGCCGCACGGGTTTGACCCCGAGGCGCTCATTCGCGCGGTTTGGGACGGGACCTTTGCGATGATTGGAAATGACGGCACTTCCACCAACGAGGCGGTGTTTTGGAAGAAGTTTAACGAGGTGTACGGCCGCGATGTTTCAGACTCACTTCCGCTGTTTGAGAAATTTTACGAAACCGACTTTGTCCGCGCGAAAGCCGTGTGCGGATTTGCGCCCGAGGCGGCGGATACCGTCCGTCTGTGCAAGGAGTTGGGACTCACGGTCATCCTTGCGACCAACCCGATTTTCCCGCGTATTGCCACCCGTCAGCGTGTGGAATGGGCAGGGCTATCGTTTGATGACTTCGCCCTTGTCACCACCTATGAAAACTCCCGCTTCTCAAAGCCGACCGAGGGGTATTACCGCGAGATTTTAACCTCTTGTTCCCTCGCACCCGAGGAATGCCTGATGGTGGGAAACGATGTGGATGACGATATGCCCGCAGGAAACCTCGGGATGCGGGTCTTCCTCCTCACAAACTACCTCATCAATAAACGGGGTGCAGACCTTTCCCAATTCCCCAACGGGGATTACACCGCACTTTGCGACTATATCAAGAGTGTCATATGACACTCTTTTTTTCAATTTATTTACAATTTTTTCTTGTTTCGGCCATATTTTTCATGCATAATGAAAGTAAGAAAGGTGGTATGAATATGAAACGGATTTTGGCAACGGCTTTGGCGCTGACTCTTTTATTTGCGGGCTGCACGGCGCCCACACAACCGACCTTGGACGAAAACGGCGCGGTGGAGATTGTGCTTTCCGACGATGGGGTCACGGTAGACGGGCAGGATGCGACACCTGACGGCAGACTCTCATTCGTTCCCGCGGTTTACACCGAGCATGACATTGTGTACTACCCCACGGGGCGGGATTTCACCTTTGGCGAAGCGGCGGAGGGCGAGATGCACGCCCCCGAAGAAGCGGCGGCGCACACGGTGGTGCATATCACATCCCCGGGCACGTATCATATCCGCGGCAAGCTTTCCTGCGGGCAGATTGCGGTTGACCTTGG
>JAZQIE010000049.1:0-2168 GCA_045540975.1 Eubacteriales bacterium | reverse complement strand
ATCACAATCACAACCTCTATGATTAGCAATTACGTCAAGAAAAAACTCATTGCAAATCCCGTGAAAAAGCAGTACAGCCGCGAGCAGATTGCTTATCTGATTTTTATTGCGGTTGCCAAAAGCGTACTGTCGCTTGAGCACATCCAGGCACTGATTGAACTGCAAAAAGAGAGCTATACCGCGGAGCAGGCGTATGCCTATTTCTGCGAAGAATTGGAGCATGTATTGCGCGTGGCGTTCGGGGTAGAGCACGAGTACCGCAAAATCGGAACACATAACAGCGAGCAGAAAACCATCCTGCGCAATACCATCATTGCGGTCGCACATAAAATTTATTTGGAACACGTTCTGTCCGAATGGACAAAAAAAGTCACCGAGTAGTGTCTCGGTGACTTTGCTTTTTATTCGGGGTCGATGGAGAAATCCTCTGCGGAGAATGTGCCGCGGTGCAAATACCCTGGCTGCGCGGGTAACCGCTTTGTCGGGTCATAGGAATAACGGAAGCACTTAAAGTCAAGCGCAACAATTCCGCGCTTTCTGCAAATTGCTTCCACCTCATCGATTTGACGGCAGTGCGCACAAAAACGGCAGCACGGCTCGAGATCGGATTCATATCGCATCTCACACACCCTCTTTCTCTTATCAGTATACCATACCGTGTCATCGGTTTCCAGTCCTTTTTTCGGAAAACAAAAACAGAATGAAAAATCCAAGCAGTGCCACAGCGGTGACCGCGAGTCCCGACCAATTCGTTTGACCGTGAATTCCCATCGCGCTTGCGGGTACAACGCGTGGAAGCATTCCCCATGCAAGAAGGGAGGAGGTCGCCGCGTGCAAACTCTTCCCGAGGAGATACGGCTTGAGTGAAAGGTCGGTTTTGGAGAGAAGTGCCGCGGTTTGCGCGTGTACACAGACTCCGCCAAACCCCAAAATCCCCGCGCAAGCAATCAAACCGCAGCGAAGGTTGGCTGTTGTGTTAAGTGCCGCAATCCCCGAAGTAAGCTCCCAAAAACCCGTGCAGACCGCACCCAAAACCCCTGCGCGCGGCAGGAATGCGCATATGTGCAGAAGCTCGGTCACAACCGCAAAAAAGATGACAAATGCGGAAACATTCAAACTTGTCATCATCGCGGATTTCACAGCCGTGCAAAACGCGGAGGCAAACGGTTTTTCGGGCGCGCCGCAAATTCGTGTGCCAACCTGTTTGCTTGCGCGAAACCGAAAGAAAAACCCAATCAAACCTGCGGAAATCCAATGAATGGCAAGCAGCATCACTCCGATGCGAAGACTTCCGAAAATTCCGCAGCCAACCGCACCCAGAATAAATGCGGGACCCGAGTTGTTGCAAAACAGCAACAGCCGCTCCGCCTCGCGCTTGGAGATAGCATCGCTCGTGTAAAGCGCGCGGACACAGTCCGCTCCGATGGGGTATCCGCCAATCATTCCGAGGACCACAGCGGAAGCACCTGCACCGCTCAACCGAAACACCCGTGCCATCAGCGGTGAACAAACAACGCTGAGCATCCCCGAAACACCGCTTTCCAAAAGAAATGCGGAAAGAACAAAAAACGGGAACAAAGAGGGGATTACCACGCGCAGACAGAGGGAGAGTGCACTGCGCACCGCGTCCGCGCAGGCGGATGGGAATGCCACCAAACCGAAGGCGAGAAACACCGTGACCGCACATGGAATGAGTTTGTTTTTCATTCAAGTCCCGACTCCTTTCCAAACCATTCCAATTTATGCGAAAAACCATGCAAGAAATACATAAAAACAGTTTGAATTTGAAGAAATTTATGATACAATAAAAGTGAGGTAGTTTGCCAATCGGCAAAAGAGAAAAGAGGATATACCATGAAGCAAAGATTTGAACAAGAATCAGTCAATACACAAATGATTGAAGGCCGCAACGCGGTGCATGAAGCACTGCGCGCGGGACGTGTGTTGGACAAGGTTTTTTTATCCCGTACAGACGATGACAGTATGCTGGGCTTCCTCGGTGCAAAAGCAAAGGAAGCGGGTGCGGTTGTCATCCGTTGTGACAAGCGAAAACTCGATTCCATGAGCGAAACAGGCTCGCACCAAGGCATCATCGCCTTTGCCGCGGCGCGTGAGTATGCCACCATCGAGGACATTCTTGCCCGCGCGGAGGAGTCGGGACGTCCGCC
>JAZQIE010000048.1:0-6141 GCA_045540975.1 Eubacteriales bacterium | reverse complement strand
TCCATTGAGGATAAAATCGTTCGCTTTCCGGACAAAGCACGCCACCAACTCTTCATTGAGCCCATGGGGCTGAACACCGAAGAACTTTACATACAAGGGATGTCCTCCTCGCTTCCCGAGGATGTGCAGATTCAGATGATTCATTCGGTCCCGGGCCTCGAGCAAGCCGAGGTCATGCGCGCGGCATACGCCATCGAATACGATTGCATCGACCCACTCGCCCTGCATCCCTCGCTTGAAACCAAAGCGGTCGCGGGGCTTTACGGCGCAGGTCAGTTCAACGGTACTTCCGGCTATGAAGAAGCCGCGGGACAGGGGCTGATTGCAGGCATCAACGCCGCCCGCGCCATCGACGGCAAGGACCCGATTGTTTTGAGCCGTGCATCGTCTTACCTCGGCACCTTGATTGACGATTTGGTCACCAAAGGCACAAACGAGCCGTACCGTATGATGACCTCGCGCTCGGAATACCGCTTGGTGCTGCGGCAGGACAACGCGGACATCCGCATGACACCGCTCGGCTATGAAATCGGCTTGGTTTCCAAAGAACGGTTTGATGCGGTGCAAGAAAAATACCGCATGGTTGACGCGGAAATCGCCCGTCTTTCCAAGCAGTTTGTTTCCCCGACCCCCGAATTGGATGCGCTGCTTGTTTCACGTGAAACAGCGCCGTTAAAATCCGGCGTTTCACTCGCGGACCTTCTGCGCAGACCCCAGCTTTCCTATGATTTGCTCGCGCCGTTTGACCCTGCCCGTCCCGAACTTTCCGCAGACGTTTGCGAGCAGGTGGAAATTTCCCTCAAATACGAGGGCTACATCAAACGCCAGGAAGCACAAATCGAGCAATTCCACCGCATGGAAAGTTTGCTGATTCCCGAGGAAATTGATTACGAGTCCCTGCAAATGCTGCGAATCGAGGCGCGCCAGAAGTTAAATAAAATCCGTCCGCGCTCGATCGGACAAGCCTCGCGTATTTCGGGTGTCAGCCCTGCGGACATCACCGCTCTGCTTCTTTATCTGGGTGTTTAGGAGTGATTGTCATGAAAATGCAGCCCATGTTTGACTTTTTGAAGGCGGAACTTCCGCCGCAAGCCGAAGAACAGTTCGCATCCTATTGCGATTTTCTTCTGGAAACCAACAAAGTGATGAATTTGACCGCAATTACCGAGCCCGACGAGGTATTTGTCCGTCATTTCTATGACAGCATCGCGATCATGCAGTTTGTTTCGTTTGAGGGAAAATCCGTCATTGATGTGGGCTGCGGCGCAGGCTTTCCGGGTCTTCCGCTCAAGCTTGCAAACCCTTCGGTTTCTCTGACCTTGCTTGACAGTTTGGATAAACGCATCCGCTTTTTGAGTACGCTGTGCGAAACACTCGCGCTTTCCGATGTTTCCTGTATTCACGGGCGCGCCGAGGAATTTTCCCGCACCGATGCGCGCAAATCCTTTGATTTTGCGGTTTCCCGTGCGGTCGCCGCACTTCCGATGCTCTGCGAACTCTGTCTTCCGTTTGTAAAAACGGGCGGCAAACTCCTCGCGCTGAAAGCCGAGGATTGCGATGAGGAGCTTGCATCCGCCAAAAATGCGATTGCAACACTCGGCGGGAAGCTTTCCGAGAAAATCGTCTATGATTTTCCACAGTCGGATTGTTCACGCAGTTTAGTGGTCATCGAAAAAGTGACGGAAACACCGGAAAAGTATCCGCGCAGATTTGCAAAGATTCAAAAATCTCCGCTTTGAGAAAAAACTTATCGCAAAGAATTCCCGCATTTCCGAGAAAGTGACGGCAGCAGCCTCACTTTCTCTTTTTTTGCACGAATGTCGGTTTGTTTTGGTGCAATCTGTCACACGGCTTTTCTTTACGAAACCACAACATCTTGTTATGATAGTATTAAAAAGGCGGTGATGTTGTGTGATATACGGAAAACGGTCGGATTTTTTTGCCGAGGCGGAAAAACTCGCACACGCGGTGGAGCGTGCGGGCTTTTCGCAAACATACGTGGCAAAACGGCTGGGTTTTACCCAATCCGCGCTTTCAAACAAGTTGCGGCTTTTGAAACTTTCTCCGGATTTGCGAAAAACCATTTTGGAATTTCGGTTGACCGAACGTCACGCGCGCGCACTCCTGCGTTTGGAGGAAAACCGCCGTGAAATCGCGCTGGCGCACATCATTGCGCACAGTTATAACGTCAGCGAAACCGAGCAATATATTGATTCCTTGCTGTGCGGCCCGAAAAACCAACCGATTTCCGAGGTTTGCGAGGAACTCGCGCCATTTTATGAAGGAATCCATAAAACCGCGCAGGCGCTCAGGGAAAAAGGCCGGCTTGTCGAGATTTGTGAGAGCGGCTCCGGTGCGATGATTACCATTAACATCCATGTCCACAAAAAACAAGGGTAAGAAAAATCACTGTTTCACGTGAAACAGTGATTTTATTTGTTGAAAATTGCGCGCAACTGTGATATGATAGTAGAACAAATGAAATTTACTCGGAAAGGCAGGTGCTTGTATGGCAAAAATCATCGCGGTTGCAAACCAAAAAGGCGGTGTCGGAAAGACCACCACATGCGTCAATCTTGCTGCTGCGCTGCATTTGTGCGGCAAGCGCGTTCTTTTGTGTGATATGGACCCGCAGGGTCACGCGAGCATTGGTCTCGGATATCAGAAAAAGGAAGATGTTGCCACCATTTACAATGTTTTGGTGGGGCAATGCGGTGTGGCCGAGGCGATTCGCCATACCGCATACGGCGATTTGCTTCCGGCGAATACCAACCTGGTCGGTTGCGAGGTGGAAATGCTCGGCATGGATAACCGACACTATTTGCTTCGTGATATTCTGGCAAAAATCAAACATTTGTACGATTTTGTTATCGTAGACTGTCCTCCCTCGCTCGGGCAGCTCACCATCAATGCGCTTTGCGCCGCGGATTCCGTGATTGTGCCGATTGACTGCGGATTCTACGCGCTGGAAGGCTTGAGTTCGCTTACCACCACCATTTCCATGCTCAAAAAAGAACTCAATCCGTCGCTTTGTATTGAAGGCGTGCTTCTCACCATGTTTGATTCGCGCACCAATCTTGCCATCCAGATTGCGCAGGAAATCAAGCGCTTTTTCCCGCGTCAGGTGTTCCACACCGTGATTCCGCGCAATGTACGGCTTGCGGAAGCACCCAGCCACAGCAAGCCCGTGCTTGCGTATGACCGATATTCCAAAGGCTGTGCTTCTTATATGAAGCTTGCCGAAGAAATCATCCAAAAAAATCTTCCCGAGGGGGCGAAAGCATGAGTTCAAAAGGTTTGGGAAAGGGCGTCTCCGCATTGTTTTCAACCGATGCGCAGGCGAAATTCATTTCTTCCGCACCTCCCACTCTCATCAATTTAATCGATATCGAGCCAAATTCGGGTCAGCCGCGTAAGGTCTTCACCGAAGAAGCGTTGCAGGAACTTGCGGATTCCATTGCAAAGCACGGAATTTTGCAGCCGCTTGCGGTCCGCAAACTCCCGAACGGGCGTTATCAAATCATTGCGGGCGAACGTCGTTGGCGCGCGGCAAGGGCAGCGGGCTTGAAGGAAGTTCCCGTCCATGTTGTGGAAGCGGATGACCGCACCGTGATGGAGCTTGCGCTGGTGGAAAACCTCCAGCGGCAGGACTTAAACCCGATTGAAGAAGCGGAAGGCTTCAAAACCCTGATGGATGAATACAGCCTCACGCAGGAGCAGGTTGCGGAACGGGTAGGGAAGTCCCGCCCCGCGGTCGCAAATGCACTGCGACTCCTCGCACTCTCTCCGCGCGTTCGTGTTTGGGTGTCCGATGGGTCTCTCAGCGCAGGGCACGCCCGTGCACTGCTCTCGCTTTCCGACCTTGCAAAGCAGGAATCCGCTGCGGTGCAGGTGCTCAATCAGGAACTCAGCGTGCGACAAACCGAAACGCTGGTGAAAAAACTCCTCCAGGAAGCCGCGCCGCCGCAGAAAAAGCGCGGTGCGACCGAAGTGAATTACTTAGAAGAGGTCGCGCGGAATCTCACCTCGCGCCTGGGCCGAAAAGTCACCTTGGTGAGCGGCCGTAAAAAGGGCAGGGTAGAGCTGGAATTTTACGATTCGGACGATTTGGAACAACTCATCTCACAGCTTGAAAAACTGGCGAAGAAGGGTTAAAAGAAAGGACGCTTAACGCGAAAGTTCCTTTCCCGTTAAGCCTCCGGCTGATTTGATTGCCCGTGCGAGTTTTTCTACTTTCTCGAAAACGCACATGGGCGAAAAATCTCTTATCGTTTCTTGCCATACGGATAAGAGATTCATCATTCCTATTTGTGCCGACGTATGGCGGCGGAATGGAGATTTTTTATGGAACAGGAAAAGAAAGCACCGAAAAAACGCAGTAAACGGTTTTTGGTGGGTTACAGCATTGCGCTGTTTTTATTTGCGAGTGTCTTGATTATGTTCTCTTATCTCTCGCAGGCACGCCTCTCGCGTGAAGCGGATCAGGCACTCAAGGAACGTGACGAACAAATCGAGGTGGCGGCAGGCTTTGAAAGCCGCTTACAGCAGGTGACCGAGACCAATGCGGCCTTGGAATCCTCCGTGAAAACCTTGGAGGAGGAGCTTGCTTCTTCCAAGGAAACCTTAAACTCCACCACTTATGCATATGAAATTCTTTGGAAACTCGTATGTGCCGAGCGTGACGGAGACAAAGCCGCCTGCATGTCGTATCTCAAACAGGCGAGTGAACTGGACATGGAAGCTCTGCTTTCCGAAACCGGATTTGCGGAATTTAACCGAATCAAAACCAAATACAAAGGAGCGAAATAAATCATGTTGGATATCAAAGTCATCAAAGAAAATCCCGAACAGGTAAAAGCCGCGCTGGCGCGCAGAAACAAAGACTATTCCGCGGAAATCGACCGCATTTTGGAGCTTGACCTCAAGCGCCGCGAAATTCTGCAGAAATCCGAAGCGATGAAAGCGGAGCAGAACGCGGTTTCCAAGCAGATCCCCGCAATGAAGAAGGCAGGGGAGGACACCGCACCCGTCTTTGCAAAGATGAAGGAGTTGGCAGACGCGGTCAAGGCGCTCGACCCCGAACTTCGCGATGTGGAAACCGAGTTGAATCAGACCATTCTGGTCCTTCCGAACTGCCCGAATCCCACCATTCCGGACGGTTTGGACAGCGAAGAAAACAAGGAGGTCCGCCGTGTCGGTACTCCGCGCACCTTTGACTTTGAGCCCAAGGCACATTGGGATTTGGGCCGCGATTTGGACATTTTAGACCCCGAAACCGCGGCAAAAGTTACCGGCACACGCTTCCATTTCTACAAAGCGGCAGGCGCACGTCTTGAGCGCGCAATCATCAACTTCTATCTCGATACCCACATGGACAACGGCTATACCGAAGTCTTCCCGCCCTTCATGGTCAACCGCGCATCCATGACCGGTACCGGTCAGCTCCCGAAATTTGAGGAGGATGCGTTCCATCTCTCCAACGAGGATTACTTCCTCATCCCGACCGCGGAAGTCCCGGTCACCAATATGCACCGCGACTCCATTATGGACCTTTCCGAAACCGTGAAATACTGCGCATACTCGGCTTGCTTCCGTGCGGAAGCGGGCAGTGCGGGCCGCGATACACGCGGTCTCATCCGTCAGCATCAGTTCAATAAGGTCGAATTGGTCAAATTCAGCGCTCCCGAAAACTCCTATGAGGAACTGGAAAGCCTGACCCGTGACGCGGAAGCGGTCCTGCAGGCACTCGAACTCCCGTACCGTGTGGTCCAGCTGTGCAGCGGTGACATCGGCTTCTCCTCCGCAATGACGTATGACATTGAGGTTTGGATGCCGTCTTATGACCGTTATTTGGAAATCTCCTCCTGCTCCAACTTCGAGGATTTCCAGGCACGCCGCGCAAATATCCGCTATAAAAACCCGGAAACCGGCAAACCCCAGTTTGTCCACACCCTCAACGGCTCGGGTGTTGCAATCGGCAGAACCGTCGCGGCAATTCTGGAAAACTACCAGAATGCGGACGGCAGCATCACCGTACCCACCGTTCTCCGCCCGTATCTCAAGGGTCTGGAAGTTATCAAGTAATAAGAACCCGACCCGTCACGCAATCATAGATTGCGGTCGGGTGCCCCGGAACCTTGT
>JAZQIE010000047.1:0-7424 GCA_045540975.1 Eubacteriales bacterium | reverse complement strand
GGTGCTGGACCGACCGTGCACCCACACATTTTCGGGCGGCACGAGTGAGACCGTGACCGTGGCGCACTACCAGAAGGGTCTGGACGCTTTGGAGACCGAGAGCTTCCACAGCATTGCCTATGACGGCACGGATGCGAGTGTTTGCGCGCTCTTTTCAAACTACACCCGCAGAATGCGTGAGGAGTGCGGCGCGATGTTCCAATGTGTGCTGTATGACACGGATGCCGCCTACCGCGGTGTGGTGGATGCCTACGACCGCGATTCGGTTTGGTGGATTGCGGGCGCGCTTGCGGGCTGCGGACTCAACGAGAGCCTGACCAACACGGTCTACAACGGGGAGTGCGCGCTTACCTATCCCGCGACCGCAAGCGAGATGGAGGATGCGGTGAAGGGGCGCAAATTCGCGTTTTACAACGCGGGCGGTGTCCTCAAGGTCCTGCGCGACCAGAATTCGGAGGCGGATGTCCTCTTTGGCGAGAATCAGGCACTGCGCGTCCTCGACCAGATTGCAAACGATGTGGCGGTGCTGTTTTCCACACAGTATTTGGGCAAAATCCAAAACAACCGCGCGGGTCGAATGAGTTTTTGGAACGACACGGTGCATTTACTCGGTCAACTCGCGCTTCTCGGCGCGATTGACGAGTTTTCCGCGCAGGATGTCACGGTGGAGGAAGGGGTCGAGAAGACCGCCATCACGGTGACCGCGCAGGTACGTCCGGTGTGCAGTATGGAAAAACTGTACCTGACCGTGACGGTAGTATAGAGGAGGGAGAACATGAAGATTACCATGAGTCCGACCGATGTGGTCTCCGCGGGTATGGCGGAGTGCTACATCACGGTGGGCGGACGCCGTTATCTCATGATGATGGCGAAGGATTTCACCGCGACCTTCCGCAAGAAGACCGCGGCAGTCCCGATTTTGGGGCGCAGAATGACCGGTCATAAGTCGGTGGGCGGTGAAGGGCGCTTTGCCATGACCATCTACAAGGTGACCGAGGTGTTTGACGAGATGATTTCGGACTACAAGGAGAGCGGCGAGGAGACCGTATTTGACATTTTGGTCACGAATACCGACCCGCAAAGCACGGTGGGGACCTCCTCGAAGATTTTTCGCGGCTGTACCCTGACGGGCGACATCACCCTTGCCGCGCTGTCCGCGGAGAACAAGTGGCTGGAACAGACGGTCGAGGGGTACTTCGACGATTACGAGAGCTACGAGAAATTTGAAAATCCGAGGGGGATGTAAATGGAGCTTGCGGCATTTTTATCCGAGCGGATGCAGATTCCGCAGAGCACGGTGACCCTCTCTAAGCGAATCGGGGCGTTTACCGTGCGATGCCTGACCGCGACCGAGGACGCGGAAATCCGAAGCCGCTGTACGGTGTGGGGCGAGACCCCCGCGGTGGACCCCAACCGCTATTTGGTGGCGGTTGCGGCGGCGAGTGTGGTTTCCCCCGATTTGGATGCGGCGGAGCTTCAGGACTCCTACCGCACGGTGGGGCGTGAGGACACGCTCCTTGCGATGCTCTTAAAACCCGAGTTTGACGCGCTCTGCGCCCACCTCACGGTGGAGGGCTTTGCGGACTTGGTGGACACCGCAAAAAAATGATACGCGACGGCGGATTGGACGCACACCTTGCGCGGGAATGTCTTCTCCGCTTTGGCTGGCCGCCGTCGCAGACAACGCGTCTGAGCGCACGGGAGCAGGCGTTTGTCTGCGCTGTGCTGGAAGGAGGGAATGAATGAGGATTTGGGCAAACCGTCTGTATCCGCGCATCCTCACCGTCACCGAGGAGACCGCGGAGGGGATGAGACTTTTCGCCGCCCCGCGCGGGGAGACGAACATCAATCAGAATATTGTAAACCGCTTGCACGAGGAGAAAAACACCTCCTCGGTCTCGCGGAGTGAGAGCATGGAGGAGGCGCGCAATCTCTACCGCACCGAGGTGTATGTTGAGGTGGTAAACCACAACGAGATCCGCGATGCGAAGGATATGGAAGCCCTTGCCGACCGCTTTGCGGAGGGGCTGCGCGAAAAACTCTACGCCGCGGTTGAGGGGGTGTACGGATGAGTTGGAGTGTGAGTTTGGGAGAGATTACCTTCCCGATTGCGCCGAGTAAGATGACCGTGGTGCAGAAAAGCCGCAACCGAACGGTGAATTTGCTGGACGGGACACAGCGGGTCATCTCGCGCGCACCCGCGCTCACCGAGTGGCGGCTGGAACTCCTCCTGCCGCGCCATGACTACCCCTTCGCGCACTACCAAAACGGCTTTACCGCGCCCGAGGTGTATTTAGAACAGCTGCGCGCGTATGCGGAGAAGGGAACGTGTGTGTCCTTGTCTATCCGCCGCGCCGCGCGCAGCGAGGAGCACGGGGTGTATGTCGGGGATGTGGCGGTGAGTGAGGACGCGGAGGGCGGCGAGGATGTCACCCTGACACTCACTTTGATTGCAGGCGAGCGTGCGGAGGAGAGCACAGCACCCGAGACCTACACGGTGCGCGAGGGGGACACCCTGCGCCTGATTGCACGCAGAGTTTGGGGAGATGCGAGCCTTTGGAATTACCTCTACGGTTTTAACGTCAACGCGATTGAAGCCGCCGCGAAAGCCGAGGGGTATGCGGATTCGCGCTTCGGCGAGCATCTCGCGGTGGGGCTTTGCCTCACCATACCGCAGGAGGTGAGCCAAAATGGCGGGCGCGGCTGATGTCATCCGTGTGGCACGCGGCGAACTCGGTGCGCGAAGCGGCTCACGCTACGGCGCAATCAACAACCGTCCGTGGTGCTCGTATTTCATCCGCTGGTGCGCGTTTCAGGCGGGCGTGCGCGCCCACGTGATTCCGAAAAAGCCGTGGTGCGATGATTTGCGGCAGTACTACATCCGCGACCGCCTCTATTTCCCGAAGCGCGGATACACCCCGGTGCCGGGCGACATTGTGTGCTTCCATTGGGGCGATGCGGAGGACCCGTACGCCCATGTCCAGCACGTGGGTCTGGTGTGTGAGGTGACAGAAACCACCATCACCACGATTGAAGGCAACGCGGGGCTTGACGGCAGGGTACGAGAACTGCGGTATCCGCGCACCGCGGGTGCGATTTTGGGGTACTGCCATCCGCTCTATGAGAGTGTGAGTGAGTACGGGATTCGTGTGGAATCCACGGCGAGTGCGCGGGAAAACCCCGCACTTTACACCCAAGTCGCGGTCCTGGAAGCACGCCCGACCGTGGAGCGCCGCCCGTCCGACGGGAAGCTTGTTCCGACCGTGGCAAAAAGCGGCATCCTTTCGGTTGCGATTGACGGGTTTTCCGCCACCGTGCTTGCGGGCGCACGCCTCACACAGACCAAAAACCGCGCTTCGGTGTTCACCTTTGAGATTCTCCCCGAGTTTGACTTCTTTGAGGGGAGTCGGGTGCGCGCGGCGGTGGGAGAGGATGTGGTCTTCTCGGGATATGTGTTTACCAAAACGCGCGACGAGGACGGCATCATCCGTGTCACCGCGTATGACTCGCTCCGCTACTTCAAAAACCGCGACACCTACATCTACGAGGGGAAGACCGCAAGTGAGCTGTTTTGTGCGGTGTGCCGCGACCACGGACTCACCAACATCCGCGCGGAGGAAAGCCGAGTGAAGCTGCCCTACCGTGTGGAGGACAACAAGCCCCTCTTTGACATTCTCGCGCATGCGATGGCGGAGACCGAGCGCGCGGGAGAGAGATTTCTCCTGCGTGATGAGGACGGCTGTGTTGCCTTTCTCCGTGAAAACGCCTCCGGTGTGGTGCTAAATGAAAGCAACATCGTGAGTTTTGCCTATACCTCGAGCATTGACGGGAGTTACAACCGAGTGAAGGCAATCACGGAAGGGGACACCGTCCGCACGGTCACGCTGGTGCAGGATACCGATGCGATTCACCGCTACGGACTCCTGCAAACGGTACTGCGGCAGAGCGAGACGGATTTGGAGGCGGCAAAGGCGCTTCTTGAATCGAAGTGCGGGGTGCGGCGCAATCTGAAACTCACGGTTTTGGGAGATATCCGCTTAAAGGCCGGGGATACCGCGGTGGTACGCGGTGTGTGGGGCGATGTCACGCTCGACAACACGTTTACCATCCATTCGGTCACCCACACGTGGGACGGGCGCGACCATACCGCGACCGTGGTGCTGGAAGGGGGCGACTTTGATGCATGATGTTGCGGATTTGATTGCCCTCCTCGCCCGCAACGCGCAGGAGAGTGTGTGTCCGTGCGATGTGGTGTGCGGATGTGTGGAGGAGGTCGAGCCGCTCACGGTTTCGATTGCGGGCGGACGGGTACGGCTTGTGCGCCGCGCGAGTGAACCGACCCTCCAAAAAAACGACACCGTTCTCCTGCTGCGGCTCCACGGAGGACAACGATTTCTGATTCTGGATAAGGCGGTGGATGTATGATACCGAGCGATACCGTATCCTCCTGGTCGGTGCAAAACGGGGAGGAGGATTACAAATTACAGGACGGGCGCATGGGTGGTTTGTGCCGTGGGCTGGACGCGGTCATCGGCTGGATGACGGTTGCGCTCACGACCGAACGCGGCGGGTACCCCATCTTCTCAAAGGAGTTTGGGGTCTCGATGACCGCATCTGACGATGACGCCCTCATCCGCACCCTCACCGCGGCACTCATGCGGGATGACCGCATCCGCGGAGTGGAGGATGTGAAGATTACAAGAGAAAGGGGTGAGGTTTCGGCGCGGCTGACCGTGAAAACGATTTACGGCACCGCAGAGGCCGAAGCGAAACTCAATGTTTGAAGGATATACGTTTGAGGCTGTGTTGGAGCGGATGTTGGACCGACTCCCTCCCACAGTGGACCGACGCGAGGGCTCGTTTTTATACGCCGCCCTCGCACCCACCGCGTGGGAGTTGAGTGAAGCCTACGCGAGTTTGGAACGTGCGCTGCGTGACGGCTTTGCCGCCACCGCGACACGCGAATCACTCATCTTGCTCGGCCGTGAGCGCGGACTCACACCGCGGCCGGCAACCTATGCCCTTGTGGAGGTGCGCTTTCCCGACGATGCGGTCACACTCGGAAGCGCATACTCGGTGAATGGGATCTCCTTCACCGTGGAGAGCAAGCGCGAGAGCGGGATTTACCGTCTGCGCTGCAAACAGACGGGCGAGGTGGGAAACCTGCCCACAGGCAAGACCCTCATCTACTCGGACGAACGCGGGAGTATGGTGTGCGAGGTGCTGGGGATTGCCGCGGCAGGACTCACCGAGGAGGAGACCGAGAGTTTCCGTGCGCGGTATTTCGACAGCCTGACCGCACAAAGCTTCGGCGGAAACCGAATGGATTATGTGGAGCGCGTGAGTGCGCTTGACGGCGTGGGGAGTGTCAAGGTACTGCCCGGCTGGAACGGGGAGGGCTCGGTCAAAATCGTCTTCACCGATGCAAACGGGGAAGAGCCGAGCGAGAGCCTGGTGGAACAGGTACAGTCCGAGGTGGAGGGATTTGCACCAATCGGACATACCGTCACGGTCTCCCCCGCACGAGAGCGCTTTGTCGATATCACCGCCACAATCACCTACGAGGAGGATGCCGACCGTGACGCGGTGCAGACCGCGGTGATGGATGCGCTGGTGGACCGCTTCGACCTCTTGACCCAAGAGTGGCACGACCGCGAGCGCAGTGTGGTACGCTACGGCAAACTCTTTGCCTGCATTTTGAGTTGTTCGGGGGTGGCGAGTGTGACCGACCTTGTCATGAACGGGACGCGCGAAACCGCGGTCTTGGAATCGGACGAAATCCCCGTGCTTGGGGAGTTGGTGATTACATGAAGTTAATCTACCATCTTCCGCCCATGCTCCGCGCGGTGCGTGAGTACGCGGCGCTGTGCGATACGGTGGAGTGCGAGCTTTCCGCACTCCGCCGCGGGATTGAATCGGTGCGGAGGGAACTGGTCATTTCCACCGCGGAGGATTTGGGGCTTTGCGCGTGGGAGCGCATCCTTTCCCTGATGAGCGAGGGGAGTCTTTCCGACCGCCGCGCCGCGATTTTATCGCGCGTGGGGACGAGTGTCCCGTATACCGAGGCGCGCATCCGCGAGCGGCTCACCGCACTCACGGGCGAGCACGGGTATACCTTGGTGTGTGAGGGGATGCGGGTGTTCGTCACGGTGAGTCTGGAAGCGAAGGGGGCGTATGACGCGGTGTGCGAGATGCTCCGTGAAATGCTCCCTGCCAATGTGGTGCTCACCGTGGAACTCAAACTCACCCGAAACGCAGAGCTTTCCGCACTCAGTTATGCGGCGCTTTCCGAATTTACCCATGATATGATACGAAATGAGGTGGCAACCAATGAATCAAACAACCAATTATAGCTTAAACCTCCCGAGCGGGGAGGATTATTACAGCATCGAGCATCAAAACGAGAATATGCGCGCGCTGGACACCGCGGTGTTTGAGCGTGTCGGGGCGGGACGTTATGTGGGCAACGGCGAGGAGGAGCGCACAATCTCGCTCCCGCGCACACCGAGGTTTGTCCTGATTTTACGCGAGGGCAGTCGTATGCAGGATGAATCCGTGCATTACGGCGGTCTTGCGGTGGAGGGTGCGCCCGCGGTCGCGGTGGGGTATGAGTACATCAAACTCACCGAAAACGGCTTCACACTCCGTCATCTGCCGCGTATCGACGCCTTCACCTCGCTGAATGTGAATACCGACGGGGTCGCGTATCACTATCTGTGGGGGTGAGGCGATGGAACAATGGATGAGCAGTGTTCTCGCGCTTGTGGGGACGTGTGTGGGCTCGCTTTCGGGCGTTTTGGCGTCAAACCGCTTGGTGAATTGGCGTATCGAGAGCTTGGAGGCGAAAGTCGACCGCCACAACAACCTCATCGAGCGGATGTATCGGGTGGAGGAGCGAAGTAAGTCCAACACCCACAGAATCGACGAATTGGAAGGGAGAATCCACGAATGAAGCAGACGATTATCCGAACGATACTCCTCGCACTCGCGCTCTTAAACCAAATCCTCACCGCGTGCGGCTTTGAGGTGCTTCCCATCTCAAATGATTTGGTCGCAAGCCTCATCACTGCCGCCGCCGCGGTGTGGGCGTGGTGGAAGAATAACTCGTTTACCGAGGAGGCGCGTATCTCCGATGCCCTCATGCAGCGCTTAAAGGAGGAGCGCCATGACGGTTGATTTCATCCCCAAGGGGCGGAAAAACCGCCCCGCAGGGGCAAATTCCATGCGCTATATCACCGTGCATGACACGGGAAATACCTCCCGCGGCGCGGATGCGCTCAATCACGCGAAGTATCTCAAAAACACCGCAAACGTGAGTTGGCACTACACGGTGGACGATACCCGCACGGTACAGCATCTGCCGGATAACGAGTCCGCATGGCATACCGGCACAAGCCGCGGCAATTCCTCCTCCATCGGGGTGG
>JAZQIE010000046.1:0-2352 GCA_045540975.1 Eubacteriales bacterium | reverse complement strand
AAATCAAATGCAGGCTCAAAGCCGCTTTCCGCATCGGAAAGCCCGGTTGCGGTTGCTTTCGAGGGCTGATTGATTGCACCCGGATACGGATAGGAGAAGGAAAAGCGTTCGGCAAAGTCGATGGATACCGAAGCGGATGCTTTTGTGTCAACCGTATTTCCGCCGCCTTTTTGCGGAGCGTCCAGCTCGGTGTAAATGAGCGGAGCATCCTCCACGAGTGCGGGGTACAATGCCCACGGAGTGACCAGATTCCCACGCCGCAAAATCGCGGGATGGAAATTGGACATTCCCACAAATCCGCTGCGCTGTTTTGCCGCATCGGGAAGCGCCATGGTCAAAATCAGTTTATCGATGGGGCGGGTCATTGCGACATAGAGTAAGCGCATTTCCTCACTCTTGAGCTCGGCTTCCGCTTTGGCTTGGATTGCGATACGGGCGAGAGTGGGCCATTCCGCTTTGAGACTGCGGTCGCGCACACGCATTCCCAAACCGAGCGCGGGGTCGATGATGACCGCACCGCTCAAATCCTTGGTGTTGAACTTACGGTTGCAGCACGCGAGAATCACAATCGGAAATTCCAAGCCCTTGGACTTGTGAATGCTCATAATCTGCACCGAATTGCCGCTTTCCTCGGCATAGCCGGGGATATCCTTCCCGATTTCGGAAAGGTGGGCGAGGTGCGCGAGAAATTCGGAGATTGAGCCGCCGAAACTCATCGCATACTGATAGAACAAAATCAGGTTTTGTACACGGCGGTGTCCGTCCTCCATTGCGCCGATGAGACCGAATGCATGGGTGCGCTGAATGGACTCCCAAATCATGCGCGCCGCGGAGAATTCATAGGACAAATCACGGAGTTCGCGTAATTTGGCGAGGAAGGAGACCGCCTTGCCCCCAAGGGGTGTTTCCTCCTTTGCTGCGGCGAGCAGGGTATCGTAATAACACACGCGGCGGTCATAAAGCCGCAATGCGGAAAGTTCGTCCGCGGTGAATCCGAACAACGGAGAACGAAGCACCGATGCGAGCGGAACGTCCTGCAGAGGATTATCAATGACGGTGAGCAGGGAAATCATGATTCCCACTTCAACCGAGCCGAGCAGGTTGGATTTCTTTTCGGTAACACACGGGACCCCTTCTTCTGCCAAGACACGGCGGAATACCTCGCCGCGAGAACTGACCGCGCGCATCAAAATGACAAAGTCACGGTACTGTGCGGGACGGGTGGTATCTCCGTCGGTGACCCTAAATCCGCCCTTTACCATGTCGCGGATTTTCTGCGCGACCGCGCGCGCTTCCAGAGCCACTTTGTCGGGCGCAAGGCTGTCCTCACTCTCTGCGCAACACAAATCCACTGCCAAAACCTCGGTCGTGTAATCGCTTTCGGATGCGGGGAAGGCATGGGGGCGCAGATGGAGTGCCTCGTCATCGGTGTAGTCGATGTCACCGAGCTGCTCGGTCATCAAAAGTGAGAAGTAGTGATTGACCGAATCAAGCACCTGTGCACGTGAGCGGAAGTTGGTGTTGAGCAAAACCTTACGCGGCTCACCGGGTTTGGCTTGGTTTTTTGGCGCAAAGCATTTGTATTTTTCAAGAAAAATCCCGGGGTCTGCGAGTCGGAAGCGGTAGATAGACTGCTTTAAGTCACCCACCATGACGATGTTTTGCTCGTCTTTGGAAATCATGCGGAAAATGAGGTCCTGCACCGCGTTGCTGTCCTGATACTCGTCCACCATGATTTCGCAAAACTCCTCGCTGATGGCACGCGCAAGCGGTGTGGGGGTGACCCCATCCTCGGTGTGATTTGAAAGTAACTTGATGGAGAAATGCTCCAGGTCACTGTAATCAAATGCGCCTCTGCGGATTTTCTCCGCTTCGAAGGCTTCGGAGAGCAGGGTGACCGCCTGCACCAGACCGTCAATCACGGGGAGTGTGGAGTTATGGTCTTCCATAATCTCTAAACTCGGTGCGATCATGAGGTTATCGCGCAGAGCGGTGAACATCTCCTTACACGCTTTACGACGGTCGTAGGTGGGGTCTTTCAGGGTCGGGTCTGCCGCTTTTTTCCAGCTCATTGCGGCAAACTTGTGACTTGAAAGGTCAAAGCAAGCGTCCCATGAGGTGTCAAGTGCTTTGGAGAATTCGTGATAGAATTCCAAATCGGATTCCAAAGCGGGCGGAACAAGACCCGGAATACGGATGCTGAGAAATTGGGTCAAATCCTCCAACTCGGAAACCATGAACGAGAGCTGTTCTTTGAGTTGTGCGCGCAGGAATGCACCCCATTCTGTGGCGAACAAATCCTGCCCGACCAACGGCTTGCGCAAGGATGCAAGCCAAGATGCGGGGAAGGGG
>JAZQIE010000045.1:0-13279 GCA_045540975.1 Eubacteriales bacterium | reverse complement strand
GCCTCGGTCGGCTCGATGAGTGCGCGCATAGACAAGGAAATCTTCTTGTTTTCAAGATTGATTTCGGTGATCTTTGCTTCGACTTCCTGACCTTCGCTCAGCACGTCGTTCGGACGAGCAATGCGGCGGTCGGTAATCTGAGAGATATGGATGAGACCGTCAACACCCGGGAGGACTTCAGCAAATGCACCAAACGGCATCAGCTTCACAATCTTCACGGTTGCAACATCACCAACATTGTACTGGCTGGTGAACTTGGTCCACGGATTGTCTTCTTCCTTACGGTAGCCGAGAGAGATTTTCTTCTTCTCGGTATCGAGTGCGATAACAGAAACTTCGATGACATCACCGGTCTTGAAGAGTTCGGACGGATGGCCGATGCGCTTCCAAGACATTTCGGAGATGTGGAGCATACCGTCTACACCACCGATGTCGACAAATACGCCGTAGTCCATGATGGACTTGACAGTACCCTGATAGGACTTACCGACTTCGATTTCACTCCAAACCTTTTCCGCTGCTGCGCGGCGTGCTTCGAACTGTACGCTGCGGATGGAACCGACAACGCGACGGCGCATACGGTTGACTTCGGTGATACGGAGCTGAACTTTGGTCTTGAGCATGGTTGCAAGGTCTGCATCCTTCGGAAGGCCGGACTGAGAAGCCGGAACAAAGACGCGAACGCCCTTGACGGAAACGATGATGCCGCCCTTGTTCATCTCGGTAACGGTACCTTCAACGATTGTCTTATCCTGACGTGCGGTTTCAACCTCGTCCCAATTCTTCATTGCATCCAAGCGGCGCTTGGAAACGGTGACAACACCTTCCACGTCATTGACGCGGACAACGGAAACTTCGATTTCATCGCCAACTTTAAACATCTCTTCCGGCTTGACGGACGGATCGTCGGTCACTTCGGTGAGCGGCAGGAAGCCGGCGTGTTTGGTGCCAAGATCTAAATAAATCTCAGTCGGTGTGATTCCGGTCACGATACCGACAACCTTATCTCCATTATTTAAAGTTTTGAAAGATTCAGCCAAGAGTTCCTCGAAAGATTTTTCCATGGATTCGTTTTTGATCGCTTCGCTCATTTTGTTTTTTACCTCCTTAATTATCCAATCGGGCGTGGACGCACCTGCGGTGATTCCAACGATACCATCCAAAAGCACGGCTTTGAGCTCCTCCGCACTTTCGATGTGATAGACAACACCGCATTCCTCTTTACAAATTGACACAAGTGCCTTTGTATTGGAACTGGTCTTGTCCCCGATTACGATCATTGCATCTGCCACACGGGCAAGTTCCCTTGCCTCGAGTTGGCGTTTACATGTCGCAAAACATATTGTATCAAAGATTTTGCAATTTGTATACTCTTTTTTTATAAAATCAATGCATTCTTCCCAAAATTTTCGTTCCATGGTGGTTTGGGATACCACACAAAGTGCCTTTTCATCCGGAGGCGCGAGCCTCAACAAGTTCGTTTTTAGGTCGATAATATCATCAAAAATGAGCGGATTTTCGCAATGTCCCGCAATTCCGAGAACTTCCGGATGCTTTTTCGTTCCGATGATAACGATCTGCATCCCTGCCTGATCGTGTTCGCGAACAATTTGATGAATTTTTTCAACATACGGGCAAGTTGCATCGGTATACGCGATTCCGCGGGTTTCAAGTGCGCGGTAAACATCCGCGGAAACACCGTGCGAACGAATCAAAACGGTTGCACCTTCGGGAACGGAATCGACCGAATCCACACTCGGCACACCGCTTTGTGCAAGTTTTTCAACCACATGCGCATTGTGGATGATAGGTCCCAATGTGCAAGCAAGGGTCTTTTGCTCTGCAAGTTCCTGCGCCATATTCACCGCACGGCGTACACCAAAGCAAAAGCCTGCGGTTTTTGCAAGTCTTACTTCTCCCACTACGTTCCATCTCCCAAATCCAAAATTGCTTGAAATGCTTCGGTTGCGATTCGCTGGTAATTCTCAGCGGTGCCGCCTTCACGTTTTTCCGGAACAATCGGCGTTCCGATAATCAAAGAATGCTTACGAAACAGTTTCTTTCTCCGTGTGAGATACACAGGAACAATCGGCGCGTTTGCGCGCATCGCAATCATTGCGACACCGGTCTTGACACCCTCGGTTCCGTCCGATTCTTCATCGGGCAGAACACGTCTGCCCTCGGGGAAAATACCAAGCTTGTTTCCTTCCTTGAGCAGGTTGATGCTGTGACGGATGGTGACGAGCTCCACATTTCCGCGGTCAACGGGAAATGCATGTACTTTTCGAAAAAACCAACCAAGTAAGCGATTTTGAAACAATTCTTTTTTTCCCATAAAACAAAGCGGGATTTTATATCCGAATCCAACCGCAAGCAAAACCGGGTCAAGCAGCGAGGTATGATTACAGCAAACCACCGCAGCACCCGCGGGGACATTCTCAACGCCCGTTACCTTCAGACGATAAAGTGTACGAAAAATCGGGGCAAGAATCGCAACCAAAGTTTTATACAGCATGATCGGACACCTTCTTTTTGATGATCGAAGTAATCGCGGCAATGCTGTCTTCCAGTTCAAAGCCTCTTCTGTCAAGCAGTTCCGCATCCTCCGCAGGCTTCAGCGGTGCAATGGAACGGGAAGCATCGTTGCGGTCGCGCACGCGCATATCCTCGAGCACCTTCTCATAGGAAATGTCACTTCCCTTACTTGTGAGTTCCAGCCAACGTCTGCGCGCACGGTCTTCAGAGGTTGCGGTGAGGAAAATCTTCACGGTTGCATTGGGCAATACCACGGTACCAATATCGCGCCCGTCCATAATCACGTTGTTTTCCGCCGCGAATTTCCGCTGCATTTCAAGTAAAAATGCGCGCACCGCCGGAATCGCGGAAACATCCGATGCATAGCGCGAAATCTCATGTTCACGGATTGCTTCGGTCACATCAACACCGTTTAAGTACATCCGCTGCACCCCACTCATATGACGCATTTCAATTTTGATTTGCGGCAACAGTTCCTCAACGCCTGCCGCATCACGCGGATCAACCCCATGATTGCGAACGAAAACACCGACCGTGCGGTAAATCGCACCGGTGTCCACATAAAGATAGCCAAGCGCCTTTGCAACCGCCTTTGAAATGGTGCTTTTTCCCGCGCCTGACGGTCCGTCAATCGCAATGGATATGTACTTCATTCCGTTTCTCCTCCCATCGCCGCGACCAACCCCGCAGAAGTACCTGCAAGATATGCGGTTGACCACGCGATTTGTAAATTAAATCCGCCGGTGTATCCGTCAACATCCAATACCTCACCGGCAAAATAGAGACCCTTGACCAGCTTCGATTCCATCGTTTTCGGTGAAACCTCCCGCACCGAAATCCCGCCCGCGGTCACAATCGCTTCCGCAATCGGGCGTTTCCCGAGTGCGGGCAATGTAAATCGTTTGAGCTGCTCCACCAGGTCTTCTCTCATTTTCTTGGTAACCGAGTGTACCTTGCAGGTTGATGCCGCATTCATTTTCCCAAGCACCGCACCAATCATGGTCTTCGGCAAAAGTCCGCCGAGGACATTTCCGAGGTCCTTATTCGGTGCCGCTGCAAAATCACGCAGAATTCTGGCATCCAGTTGTTCTTCGGTAAGCCCGGGTTTCAAATCAATCTGCAACGTACCTTTTCCGTTTGGCAAGTGCGCACTCGCGCTGAGTACCAACGGACCTGACACGCCAAAGTGCGTAAACAACATCTCACCGAGTTCCGAGAAAACTTCCCGACCGTTTTCGTCAAGCGCGGTGAGTGTGACGTTTTTCAGTGACAATCCTTGCAGGGACCGGCAAAGAGTCAAATGTGATGTGAGCGGCACCAAAGACGCGGTCGGCTCAACCAAAGTGTGCCCCAACGCCTGCGCCATGCGGTATCCGTCTCCGGTCGATCCCGTAGTCGGATACGAAAGTCCGCCCGTTGCAAGAATCACCTGTCCGCAAGACAGAGTTTCTTGCTCGCAACGTACCGCGTAAACCTCACCATTGCTTGCCAAAATCTCTTTTGCTCGCGTGTGCAGAACTTTGACGCCCAAGCGTTTCATTTCATGTTCCAATGCATCGGTAATGTCCCGCGCACGGTCGGAAATCGGAAATACACGGTTGCCGCGCTCCACCTTGAGCGGAACACCGAGTTCTTCAAAAAAGTTCATAACGTCTTGCGGCGACATCTGCGCATATCCGCTGTAAAGAAAACGGTTGTTTCGCAGCGTGTTTGCCATCAATCCGTCCAAATCCGCAGCATTTGTCAGATTACAGCGGCCTTTTCCCGTGATATTCAGTTTTTTGCCCAAATACGGGTTTGGCTCAAGAAGGCAGACATTTCCGCCGGAGCGTGCTGCCCAAACCGCGGCAAACATCCCTGCGGCGCCGCCGCCTATCACTATAATCCGATGTTTCATTTAAATTTCCCTTTCCAGGAGTTGTTTCATATCATCGGGAATCGGAGATGTTAGTTCAATCCTCTCTCCCGAAAACGGTAAACAGAATGAAAGATACGCGGAGTGAAGCGCGCACCTCGGAATCTCTTCCGATTCTTGCCCATACAGAAAATCGCCCACAAGCGGACATCCGATATGTGCCATATGCACACGTATCTGATGGGTACGCCCCGTATCCAACCGTAAGCGCACCAAACTTCGCCCATTCTCACTGTTTTCAACGTGATAATGTGTAATTGCCTCGGCTCCATCGGGCGAAACGGTTCGGCGCAAAACCGAGCCTTCCTCGCGCGAGATGGGTGCAACAATTGTTCCCTCTTGCGGCGAGGGGCAGCCTTCCGTCACAGCAAGGTACTCACGCACAAATGCATCACTGTGCATCTGTCGTGCCAAAAGCGCGTGACTATAAGCATTTTTTGCAATCACCATCAGCCCGGATGTGCCGCGATCCAATCGATTCACGGGACGGTAAACGATTGATTCACCAAGTGCCAGATAGTGCCCTACCACGAAATTCCCAAGGGTCTGTTCTCTGTCACCCGGTGCAGGGTGTACCGCAAGTCCCGCAGGCTTGTCCACCACCAAAACATCGGAGTTTTCAAACCGAATCGGAAACTCGCCCGTACTCGGCACAATGCTTTCATGTTCCGAGTCTTCCTCCAGAACAAATCGCAAGACATCCCCGGTTTTAACCTTCGAAATCACATAGACACTCTCACCGTTTTGGCAGATAGCACCCTCTCGTTTTTTCATACGTGAAATCTGCTTCGATGAAAACCCTAGTTCGCGTTTCATCACATCACGCAGAACACATCCGTCCAAACGCGCGGGAACGGTATATTCAAGTTCCCGCTTCATCGTTTTTTTCGAATCATCGCACCCTTGGGTGCAACACACGGAAGCTTCATCCGAACGGTCATTTCAGCCTTTGCCGCAACCGAGAGTTCGTTGCCTTCCTCATCCCACAATTCATCTGCTACAAACGGAATCCCGATTTTGCCCGGGACAACAATTTCAAGTGCATCCCCCGCAAAGAAGCGGTTTCTCTCGGTAATCCATGCAAGCCCGTCTTCATCGCAGGAATCCACAACACCGACCACGTCCCAATCACGGACGTAATCCGAGGTATCATATTTTTCGCCAACCGTTTCACCGAAATAAAAACCTGTATAGTACACACGATGGCTGACTTTTTCCAACTCCTCGCGCCACTCAGCCTGCGGAGTCCATCCGTTCGGGTCTGCGCAATATGCATCCAGCGCCATTCGATATGCATTGGTCACACACGCAACGTAGTACGAACTCTTGACACGGCCCTCGATTTTTAAGCTGTCAAGCCCTGCCTCAATGAGTTTCGGGAGGTGGTCAATCATGCAAAGGTCTTTGGAATTAAAAATATATGTACCGTCTTCCTCGATCACATCAAAGGTCTGATCGGGGCGTTTCTCTTCACGAACCAAATACTTCCAGCGGCACGGCTGCGCACATGCACCGCGGTTTGCATCACGACCAATCATGTATTTGGAAAGCATGCACCTTCCCGAGTAGGACATACACATTGCGCCGTGGACAAACGCCTCAAGTTCCAAAGAGGGATTTGTTTTTTGGCGGATGGTTGCAATCTCGTCCAAACTGAGTTCGCGCGCCAAAACAACGCGACTCGCCCCTAGTTCATGCCATGCACGGGCGCTCTCGTAATTCACGATACTCGCTTGTGTGCTGATATGAATCGGTGTGTTCGGTGCATGACGCTGCACCAAACGAAACACCCCCAAATCCGCAACCAGAAATGCATCCACTCCGATACTTTCGCAGTATTCCAAAAAAGCGGGCAAAAGAACTATTTCTTCATGGTGCGGCATTGTGTTTACAGTAACGTAAACCTTCGCACCGCTTTCATGTGCGGTTTTCACCGCATGCTCAAGTTCTGCCTCGTTAAAGTTCTTCGCGGCGGCGCGCATTCCAAACAGTGTCCCTGCGAGATACACCGCATCCGCGCCGTATTGGAGCGCACGTTCAAATTTCTCCATATCCCCTGCCGGGGCAAGCAATTCAGGTCTTTTCATCATCAGTTCGGATTCACATTCGGCACACTTTGGTGCTCTTCATACGTCTTACTAAACTTATGGGTACCGTCCTCTTGCAATGCAAAGAACAGATACTCGCTTTCCGCAGGATACAGCGCCGCTTCCAAAGACTCCAGACCCGGGCTTGCAATCGGTCCGGGCGGCAGGCCTCTGTGCTGATAGGTATTATACGGGCTGTTGATTTTGGTATCTTCAATCGTCAGGCGCTCTTTTCGCTCACCCATTGCATACAACACAGTTGCACAAGATTGGAGATACGGATAGTTTTTGCTCTTCAATCGGTTGTGGAACACAGAGGAAATCATCTCACGGTCTTTGCCGGTGGTTTCGCGCTCGATGATAGATGCAAGTGTCACAATTTCATGGGTTGTCATCCCAAGTGCACTTGCCTGCTTCTTCATCGGTTCACCAAACCGTTTTTCGAAGTTGTCCAGCATCTTCCCAATGACGCGCGCGGAGTTGTCCCCAATATAGAACTCATAAGTATCAGGGAAGAGATAACCTTCCAATCGGTTAACCGCGCCTTTTTTGATTCCCTTTAAGAAATCGTATTCAAAGTCACCGTTTTTGAGTGCTTCTTCAAACGCCTCGCGCTCCACCACACGGTAATCCACCAAAACATCGATGATTTGGCGAATCTCATAGCCTTCGGGAATTGTGACGCGCACGGTCTCCACACCCGAACTCTTTCGTGTCAAGTTCCGCAGAAGTGCACGATAGTCCATATTGGCACGGACCAAATGAATCCCGGGAACAAAACTGTGTTCTTTTTTTGTAATCCCCACGAACATCTTAAACAATGCAGGGTGATCGATGATATCCGCATCGCGGAGTTGTTTTGCGACCTGATTGAGCGTTGCATTTTCTTCGATATAAATCTCCGCGGTTGTAGACGGGCGTTTAAATGCAAACACCTCATTTGCAGAGACAATGATAACGGTCGACAGAATCATAGACACGCCCAAAACAAAAGCAAGATATGTCCAGGTTGCTGTTCGGTTTCCCTTTCTGCGACGTCTTTTCTGCGCAGGTTTTCTCTGATTTGCCATAGAAATCCACCTTTCTAACACGTGGTTGATTCAATTACCTCAAGTTCGGTAATGAGAACATCGACTTTTCTGTCATGCGGTTCATAGGGAATCGCATCAAACAAGCGTGAACTTCTGCACACGCCGATTGTAGCCGCGCGCTTTGTTTGTTCCAAATAGCGGTCATAATACCCCGCCCCGCGACCCAAACGGTTTCTTTCGCGGTCAAATGCCATCCCCGGCACCAAAATCAAATCCAAGTCATTCGGATAAATTGCAGGTGCGGTTGCATCGGGCTCTAAAATTCCGTACATCCCCGGTTTCAACGCGTTGAGAGATACGATCTCCACCGCATCCATAATCCCGTTTTCATAGCACCGCGGCACACAAACTCGCTTTCCGTCCGAGAGTGCTTGCTTGATGAGTTGATATGTATCCACCTCATAGCCGATGCTGAGGTAGAATAGGATGCATTTTGCATTCTTATATTCCGCGCGCCAAAGAAATCTCTGCACAATCACCGCATCAGCCGCAGGGTTTGCATCCTCATGCCTTGCCTTCAGCCACTTGCGAAATGCTTTTTTATCCATAATACACGGACCCCAACACACGGCTTGCATCCAAACCGAGGAGTTTGAGCAGTGTGCCCGCAAATTCAAACGCCGCGCCCGCCGCTTTTCCGGTCACGATGCTGCCATCTGCGGCAACCGCGGTTTCGGTGAGTTTTGCACCAAACAAATCCCCTTCGCAGCCGGGATAACAAGTCGCACGCTTGCCCTCTAAAAGTCCGAGGCGACCGAGAATCATGGGCGCGGCGCAGATTGCTGCAATCGGAATGTTTCGCTCTGCCGCCGCAAGCACCAAGTCCTTTACCGCTTGCTCCGCCCACAAATTGTTGACACCGGGTTGTCCGCCCGGTAAAAACAACAGTTCCATATCATCAAGAGAGACTTCGTCAATGGTACAATCCGCAGAAACCGAAATGCCATGCGCGCCGCAAACATTCTCTCCGCCAATGCCAACCAATTTGACCTGTGCGCCGCCGCGAATGAGCAAATCAACGGGAACAATCAATTCGCTTTCTTCAAAGCCGGTTGCAACAAGTGTATAAACCACAAAAATCCCCTCCTAATTATAAAGTAAATCGCAATAAATATTGTCTTGAATCATCGCATGTTTTGATAACGGATACGCCATCGCAAACGGGTGTTCTGTCCCATAATCCGACAATTCCCAGTGTTTTGTTTTGCAAAGTGCATGACATACCTCACTCTGACTCATCCCACGGCAAACAGCAAGCTCTCGAATATGCAAAACAGCATCTTTTTCATAGAACAACGCGTATCCGATTGGATGGTTGTTTTCATATAACAGCACCGCATCTCCTTGCGAAAGTCGAAACTCTTCCACAATCAAAGCCCAATCATTGCTGTTTCTGCAAACGCGTGACGGAAATGCCTCTTCATAAAACCGATTCAAATTCGGGATATCGTCGGGGATTACCGCTCGTGTTTCAAGTTGCAGTTGTGACTCGGAAGCATCACAAGAAATGCTGTTTCTTGTCCAAACCATAGAGAATCCAAGCCGTTTGTAATAAGAAAACAAACTTTCTTCCGCGGGAATCAAAAAGCAAAAATCAATCCCCTGCGCACTTGCTTCCGCAATGCAGGACTCAATCAAATCACGGGCATAACCTTTCCCGCGTGCGGAGGGATTTGTTCCAATCCCATAAAGATACCAAGCTTGGTAACGCACCACACCGGATACAATCTCCTTCGGATAGCAAAACGCCATCGAAACCACAACACCGTCAACCGTGAGTACGCGTAAATGCATTGGGTCATAAAGGCGACTAAAAAACCAATCGGCAAACGAATCGTCGCCAAAACAATGCGCCCAGATTTTCCGAACGGCTTCTAAATCACAAGGGCTTCCGACTCTTATTTCCATTGTGCCACATACTTTCGCAGTAAAAATTTCGGCTGATAAGAAAGCTTTGCACGGCGTAAGCCTTCCGCACCCGTGTCATCCTCGCGGTTGATATATAGCGCATCCATGAAATGATGCAGAACAAACTGCTGATTCATCATCTGATAAATCCCGTGATAATTGATATCGCCTTTTTCCACCTGCACCAGCGCGGTATACCGACACAAGCGGGTGCCGACAGAGTACGCCGCAACCTGCCCGTCTATCCGAAGCAGACCGCCAATCGGGTTTAGCACAAAATAATTGTCAAACAGACGCTTTAAAACTTCCGCTTCGCGCAAAACACCTTCCGCTTTCTCACCCACACTGTTCTGCTCCAACCACTTCTGCTGAAACGCGATTACCTCTCCGAGATTTTCTTCCGTAATGGACTCATAGGAGAATCTGCCTTCGTATTCCTTCATAAAACGGTTGACGTGATTGCGTTTTTGATGGAACTTTTTTCCCGGAAGTGTTGCAAGTTCTTCGGTATCGTAGATATAGTCAAAATTATTTCGAATCGGGGTGTAGTCAAATGTATTCGGAACAATGGATTCCAAACGTTCTCTCATGTGGTCGGTGACCGCAATGAGTTTTGGAGTAATCCCGTTCTTTGCGGCATCTTCACGGATGAGGTCTAAGCCGTGTTTCAGGTCACCGTGTCCCATCGGAAACAGATATGCCTTGTCCCCGGGATGACCGGTGCGAACAAACAGCAAGTCATCCTGAAACGCCACTTCGGTGTGATAAACCTCTGCCCACAAATACAAACTGGTGAAGCTTGCTTCACTCAACCAATACGGTGTGGAACACAGGCATTTTTGTGCTTCTTTTTGATGTTTGAGTGAAATCAGCTCAAACTCCATTTTGAATCCTCCTCAAAACTCTTTGATAGAGTTCTTCATGAATCGCCTCAATCGTGCGGAGTTCTCCGTTTTCGGTGCATGGAATCTTCTCCCAGCCGTAAAGCTTCGCGACCAGAGACGCGGTGTCGCGGCATTCTTGCAAATATGCAAGGTCCAACTCATGGATATCGCAGGTCTTTCCTTCGCGATTCTGCATCAGCTTTGCACTCTGTTCAATCGGCATATCCAACAGGAAAACCGCATCCGGTGCAGGAAGTCCAAGCAATTCATATTCAAAATGAAACAGCCATTTGATGAACTTCTCACGTTCACCCGCTTCCATTTTGGATGCTTGATGCACCGCATTGGAGGTTGTGTAACGGTCGAGCACCAAAATTCCACCGTTTTCGTAATAGTCGCGCCAATCCTTCAGATAGGAAGCGCAACGGTCCACCGCAAAAAAGGTAGATGCCATATATGCATTCACATCGTTGGGATTTGAGCCGAATTCTCCGCCCAGATACATCCGTACAAGAACGGAAGAATCTTCCTGATATCGCGGAAATGTCACCGTTTTAAATACAATCCCATCGGCGGTAAGGCGCTCGGTCAACTTTCGAAACTGTGTGGATTTTCCGGAGGCATCGGTCCCCTCCAATATAATCAGTTTGCCCTTCATCGTACCGCCCCATACTTTTCTTTCATTTCTTTTGCTTTTCCACAGCTCATTTTCCCTTCCGGACACGGACCGGAAACACAGCCGGGACCGGCCTTTCGGAAGAGAGACGGTGCGACCTCTTTGCAAAGCATGAGCATACGCTCCGCCAAATCGCGAATTTCCCATTGCGCACGGCTGCAGCAACGCAGACGGAAGAAATTCCAAAGCGAACGAACATTCATTGTCACCATCATTTGTGTTTCGCAAGCATTCGGAAGCACATACCGTGCATCCTCTATTGCGGATTTTTCCGCCAGTTTGATTGCGGTTTTCTCGTCTTTCCCTTCCGCCATCAAACGTTCTTTATGCTGCGCAAACAGAATGGCTTCCAGTTGTTCGTACTGCAAGCGATCCTGCTCCATTGCACGCTGATAAATCTCACAAGCCTCCGGAATCTTTGCGATTTCGGGCGGAGTGACGTAAGAAAATTCAAACTCCTTCACATAGCGCTGAGATTTCACGCTAAACGATGCCATACGGTGACGGGTAATCTGCGCAAGAAGCGAGCGGGATACCCCCTCGATTCCAAATGTGAAGGTAACATGCTCAAACGGACTCTCGTGTCCCATATCGGAAAGCATGCGGATGAATTCCTCGGTTTTCTCGGGAGTTAAACCGTCCATAACGCTCTGCACATCCGCAGAACTGTAGCACAAACGTGCCGCACAAGCAATGAGCTGCTCGGGATTCGGGGTATGAGAAAGCAAAGTTACATTCATTTTTCCGCCACTTCCTTTTTACGGTTTTTTAAGACACAAATCATGAATTTCGGGAGCACCATCATACGCCCGATACGCCGAGGCTCTTTCAATAAGCGATAGAGCCATTCAAGGCCCAAACGAATCATCCATTTCGGGGCGCGTTTTGCAACTCCCGCGTATCCGTCGAGCGACCCGCCAAGCCCCAGCATGATTCTCACCGAGGTAAACTTATCGCCATGCTCTGCCATAAAATATTCCTGCTTCGGAGCGCCAAGGCACACAAACAGCACCACCGCGCCACTCGCATTGACAGTTTCAATGACCGCGTCCACATCTTTGAAATATCCGTCTTGCGTGCCAACCACATTCAAGCTCGGATACTTTTTGCAGAGGTTTTCCGCCGCGGTCTGCGCAATCCCGGGTTTTGCACCAAGGAAGAACACGCCTTCTCCGCTAAGAGAGACTTTTTCAAGAAGATGCTCGCCAAGCTCAATTCCCGCAACCTTTTGTTTGAGCGGTGTTTTCAAAATTTTCGCACCGTAAACAACTCCGATTCCGTCCGGTGCGACAAAATCAGAGGTTTTCAAAACTTCACGCAGTTTTTCTTCCGTCCGCGCCAAATACACAATTTCCGCATTCGGAGTGACCACACGGTGATTTTTTTCTTCCAAGCGCATGGCATATACGGTTTCCACCGCTTCTTCCATGCTCATATTATCAAACGGGATTCCCAAAACCGAAACACGATTTCCCATAAAACTCACCTCAAATATAGCGCTTGTATGCAAACAGACATACACAAAATACTATATCACATTTCTTTATAAATGAAAAGATTTTTTGTGACTTTTTCTTTCTTGCATACATAGGATGGTGCATAAACAGAATCGGAGGTTTCACATGTCAAAATCCGAGACGCAATATGTATTGTACGAGATCCCGTTTGAGTCTGTGCCGGACACAAACGGAAATCTTTCAACTTCATTAATTTCAACATCGCTTCCCCTTCCGCCTTGGTTGTCCGGAAATTCGGTCATTTTCGGAAGCGGCTTGTTTGTGATTTATTATTCGGTGTCTTTTTGTTCTTGTACCTCCTGCGCACTGTACCAAAACGAATTTGAAATCCCCGCAACGCGCGTCCGAGGGATTCAAAACAACGGATATGTAATTCTCTCAACCGAGGGGCGCATGAAAACACATATTCATTTTCGTGCATCGGAGAGTAAAGTCAAAAAAGGATTGCTTTTGATTGCAGAATTGTCTTTTCATGAGGAAAAAAATATGGTAGAATAAAGAAAAAAACAAAGGAAGTGACTTTCATGCGTAAGCACCTGCTTCGTATCCCCGCACTCATTTTGGCAATCATTCTCTGTTTGTCGCTGTTTACCGCGTGTCAAAAAGCGCCGACAGATGACCCATCCGAAACGGTTGTTACCCCCGTGGTTGACCCCATTCCGGAGC
>JAZQIE010000044.1:0-12069 GCA_045540975.1 Eubacteriales bacterium | reverse complement strand
ACCAAGATTCTCTATCCCGGCATTGCAAAGAAGTTCTCCACAACACCCTCGCGCGTGGAACGTGCCATCCGTCATGCGATTGAAACCGCGTGGAGCCGCGGAGATGTGGACGTGCTCAATAAAATCTTCGGGTACACGATTTCAAACGATAAAGGCAAGCCTACCAACTCGGAATTCATCGCCATGATTGCAGACCGTTTGCATCTCGAATTCCAAGCCGCTCAAATGAGGGCGTAAATCGCAAGCAGCGAGAGAAATCCGGGAATCCCCAGCGCACATACCACCGCAAGGGTGAGAGGGTTGACCCCAATCGGGCTGAGTGCGAGCGCAACGAGCGAGAGTACCGTCCGCACCCCCAAAAACACCGCCTTGCGCCCAAACCGTAAGCACCGCAACAAAACATTCACAGAATTCACTCCTCAACGGGCTGACCGCATCCGCGTCAGTCCGTCTTCTTTTGCTTTTTTCAGCAAAAAGCAGTACCGCGATTCCGCAATTTTCATTTCATAAATCAGCGCCTCAATCAAATCCGGGTCGGTCGCCTCGGAAAACGCATTCCGCGTCGCGCGGAGTGTCCCAAGCGTTTGCTCAATCTCCTCGAGTAAATGCGCCTCGCGGATGCGCTCGGGGGTCTCGCGGCGCAAATCAAACACCGCGTGTGCGGCGGTTTTGGTCTTGAGAATGGCCAAAGTCAGCCAACGTGAAAGCCGTTTACGGCTTGTCTGTGTGATGGGATGGTCCATACCGTTTCCCTCCTTTTGCTTCCAGTTTATTCCGAAAATACAAAAATATACCGAATCGTAAAAGATTTCCTTGGATTTTTCTGTATTTAGTGTTATAATAGAATGTAACTTCTATATAGAGGGATTCACGGAGGTTTTTTATGGCACAGAAGACACGTCAACCCGAATATGGCAACGAGAGTATCACCGCGCTGACCGGTGCGGACCGTGTCCGCAAACGCCCGGGCGTTATCTTCGGCTCGGACGGATTGGACGGTTGCATCCATTCGGTCTTTGAAATCATTTCCAACTCCATCGACGAAGCGCGTGAAGGACATGGCGATACCGTCCTCATCACGCTGTTTGACGACCACTCGGTCGAAGTCGAAGACTTCGGTCGCGGTTGTCCTGTGGACTATAACCCCAAGGAAAACCGTTTTAACTGGGAACTTGTTTTCTGCGAATTGTACGCGGGCGGCAAGTACCAAAACAATGACGGCTTCAGTTATGAATATTCCCTTGGCCTCAACGGTCTCGGCACCTGTGCGACCCAGTATTCCAGTGAGTATATGGATGTCACGGTTTGGCGTGACGGCAAGAAATACTCCCTCCATTTTGAAAAAGGCGAAAACATCGGCGGCCTCAAAATCGAGGAAGCGGACCGCAAAAAAACCGGCACCCGCATCCGTTGGCGTCCCGATTTAGACGTTTTTACCGACATTGCCATCCTCCCCGAGCATCTCATGGATATGCTCAAGCGTCAGGCGGTGGTCAATGCGGGCGTCACCTTCAAATTCAAATTCCCGTCGGGCGGAAAAACCGAAACCGTGGAATTTGTCTATCCCAACGGCCTCTCGGACTATGTCAGCGAGTTGGCAGGGGAGGAGACCCTGACAATTCCGCAGGTGTGGTCGGCAGACCGTAAGGGTCGTGACCGTGAGGACAAGCCCGAGTACAAAGTCCGTCTGTCCTGTGCGTTTTGCTTTACCAATACCGCGCCCATGGTTGAGCATTATCACAACTCCTCTTGGCTGGAGCACGGCGGCTCGCCCGAAAAGGCGATGCGCAGCGCATTCGTCTCCGCAATCGACGGATACATCCGCGCGCAAGGGAAGTATCAGAAAAACGAGAGCAAAATCACCTTCGCGGATATTGCGGACAGTCTGCTCTTTATCTCCAATAACTTCTCCACCGTCACCTCCTATGAAAATCAGACCAAAAAAGCAATTACCAATAAATTCATTCAGGAGTGCATGACCGAGTTTTTACGCGCCCAGCTCGAGGTTTACTTCATCGAAAACCACGAAGAAGCCGAGAAAATCTCGGGTCAGGTGCTCATCAACAAGCGCAGCCGCGAAAGTGCGGAAAAAGCGCGTCTCAACATCAAAAAGAAACTGCAGGGCGGGCTCGATATCACCTCGCGTGTGCAGAAATTCATCGATTGCCGCACCAAAGACACCGACCTGCGCGAGCTTTACATCGTGGAAGGCGACTCCGCGGCAGGTGCTTGTAAGCAAGCGCGTGACTCGGAATTTCAGGCAATCATGCCGGTACGCGGTAAAATCCTCAACTGCTTAAAGGCGGACCTTGCCCGCATCTTCAAGAGCGATATCATTACCGACCTGCTCCGCGTCCTCGGCTGCGGTGTCGAGGTGAGCGGCAAGCACGCGAAGGACATCGCAAGTTTCGACCTCGCCCAACTCAGATGGCGCCGTGTCATCATCTGTACCGATGCGGACGTGGACGGATTCCAGATTCGCACCCTCATCCTCGCCATGCTCTACCGCTTGGTGCCCACTTTGATTACAAAGGGCTATGTCTTCATCGCGGAGACCCCGCTCTATGAAATCACCTGCGGAAACGCGACCTACTTCGCGTATTCGGACAAAGACAAAAACAACATCTTGGAAGAACTGGAAGGGAAGAAGTACACCCTCCAGCGCAGCAAAGGTTTGGGTGAAAACGAGCCGGACATGATGTGGATGACCACCATGAACCCCGAGTCCCGCCGCCTCATCCAAGTCACACCGAGCAGTGTGGAAGCCGCAACGGTTGAAATGTTCGACCTCCTCCTCGGTGATAACCTCACGGGCAGAAAAGAATTCATCGCGGAAAACGGATGGAAGTATCTGGATGCCGCGGATGTTTCTTAATCGCGTAGGGAAAGGAATGGAACAATGGCAAGACAGAAAAAACAAGAGGGTGAGCCGCAAGTCTTCGGGCTGAGCGCGGACGTCATCGAGCAGCAGATTACCGAAACGCTCGAGACCAACTATATGCCGTATGCCATGAGCGTCATCGTGTCCCGCGCAATCCCGGAAATCGACGGCTTCAAGCCCTCGCAGAGAAAACTTCTCTATACCATGTATACCATGGGTCTCTTAAACGGCGGACGTACCAAATCCGCCAATATCGTGGGTCAGACCATGAAACTCAATCCGCACGGCGATGCCGCGATTTACGAAACCATGGTGCGCCTTGCAAAGGGGCATCAGGCACTTTTGCATCCGTATGTGGATTCCAAGGGTAACTTCGGAAAAACCTACTCGCGTGATATGGCGTACGCCGCCTCCCGTTATACCGAGGCAAAACTCGCCCCCATTTGTCAGGAGTTTTTCCGCGACATTCATGACATGGTGGATTTCATCCCCAACTACGATAACACCATGCAGGAACCCACCCTGCTGCCCACAGGCTTTCCCAACCTGCTGGTCGCGGCAAACACGGGTATCGCGGTCGGTATGGCGTCCAATATCTGCGGCTTCAACCTGCAGGAGGTCTGCGAAACCACCATCGAATACCTCAAAAACCCCGAGCATGACCTGCTCTCCACCTTGAAAGCCCCCGATTTCCCGACCGGCGCCGAGATTCTCTATAACCGCGCCGAGCTCGAGGAAATCTACAACACGGGCCGCGGCTCATTCAAACTCCGCGCAAAGTGGCGCTATGACAAAAAGAACAACCTCATCGAGATTTTCGAAATCCCGTATACCACCACGGTCGAAGCCATCATCGATAAGGTGAGTGATTTGGTCAAGGAAAACAAACTCCGTGAGATTTCCGATATGCGCGATGAATCCGACCTGAAAGGCTTAAAACTCACGGTCGACTTAAAGCGCGGCACCGACCCGGAAAAACTCATGGCAAAGCTCTTCCGCAACACCCCCTTGCAGGAGAATTTCTCCTGTAACTTCAATATTTTAGTCGCAGGCTATCCGCGTGTCATGGGCGTGCGCGAGATTTTGGACGAGTGGTGTGCATGGCGCATCGAGTGTGTCCGCCGTCAGGTCTATGCGGACATCGAGCGCAAAAAGGATAAACTCCATAAACTGAGAGGTCTTAAGAAAATCCTTCTCGATATCGACCGCGCCATTGAAATCATCCGCAACACCGAAGAAGAAGCCGAGGTTGTTCCCAACCTGATGATTGGCTTCGGAATCGATGAAATTCAGGCGGAATTTGTCGCGGAAATCAAACTCCGCAACATCAATAAGGAATACATCCTGCGCCGTGTCTCGGAAACCGCGGATTTGGAAGCCGAGATAGAAGACCTTGAGGATTTGCTCGGAAGCAAAGCGCGAATCCGCCGCCGTATCATCAAAACCTTGGAGGAAATCTCCAAGAAATACGGGATTCCGCGTCAAACCGAAATCATCTACGATTACACGGCAGACACCGAGGAAGAGGAGGACGATACCCCGGATTATCCGGTCAAACTCTTCTTCTCGCGTGAAAGCTATTTCAAGAAAATCACACCGCAATCCCTCCGTATGTTCTCCGAGCAAAAGTGCAAAGAGGGCGACGAGATTGTGCAGGAATTCGAAACCACCAACAAAGCCGAGCTTTTGGTCTTCACCAACCGCGGACAGGTGTACAAAACCCGTGTCTGCGAATTTGCGGATACCAAGGCAAGCGCGTTGGGTGACTATCTGCCCGCAAAACTCGGTATGGACGAGGGCGAGGTCGGAATCTTCATCTGCCTGCCCGGTGATTACAACGGCAACCTCCTCTTTGTCTTTGAAAACGGCAAGGTCGCCAAGGTCGCGGCATCCGGCTATCAAACCAAGGCAAACCGCAAGCGCCTGACCGGTGCATACTCGGAAAAAGTGCCGCTTTCCGCCATCTTCCATCTCACCGAAGACGAGCCGTTTGTGATTTACTCCACCGAAAACCGTGCGCTCATCTTCCATTCCTCCGCACTCGCACCCAAAACCTCACGTATCACGCAGGGTGTTTCGGTCATGACCATCAAACCCAAATACAAAGTCCGTCATGTCTGCCGTCTGGAAGGCTCGGGCATCAAGCAAGTGTCGCGCTATCAAACCCGCTCGCTCCCCGCTGCGGGCGCAAAACTCCACGATTGCGACGCCCTCGAGCAGCAAATCACGCTGGACTAACAAAAAAAGAGAGAGTCATCAGACTCTCTCTTTTCTATTCATCATCATCCATGCCCAATCTAATACCACTTTTGTTTTGCTTGTAGATTCAGTTCAAATTGCGTTTTCGTGCGTTATTGCATGAACTCCCTATTTGTTCCAACGATTCGATATCAAAAGTGTATTCGAAAAAGCAAGAGTCACCTCAATAATCTTTTATTGTCTCGAGATATGTAAGATATTTTATTGTTGCGGTTTCCCTTGCAATGACTTCGGAATTAAAAGCCGCAATATGAGCGCTTTCACTAATTGATTCCATTTCATCACTGATTTCGCTTAAAAATGCATTTGTTTCTTTGATTGCAGAATAAACTAAGTACTGGTTGCTCTTGATGTCTTCCAGTTCATCTATAATATCATCTAATTTTTCGATGATAATTCTTGCTCTTAATTCACTCTCGTACAAATTATAAGCACCATCAGAGCCTGTTAGTTTATCGCATCTTCCACTCTGTAAATATTCACATATCATATTCATAGCAACAAAGTTTCTGTATTTAGGGAAAATGATTCCTACATCGTACAGTTGCTTTAGCACTTTCCTGCTTTCTGACAATCGTTTTTTTAATTTGTTTTTTACATCGCTTTCTTTTTTTAAGCGGCTTTCTTCCTCTGCAAGACGTCTTTGATAGGCTTCCATTTCAGCCTTGTTAGAATAGTCCTCTGATTGTTTTTGCTCATGGTACGCTTTATTTGCTTTTTTCTTCTTTCTTGAATAAAAAAACCAAGGTATTGAAGACATGAAAATTATTGCAATCATCAGAATTGCAACAAAAGTAATTTGTGACACTATATTCCCATTGCGAGCTTGCTCAATGAGACGAAAGAAACCTGATGTCATATTAAAACCCTGATTGATTTGACTGGAAATGTTTGATATCGTAAAAAGCAAAATTGCAGCAGCCGTTTCAAACAAAAGAGCAGAAGCGATTGCATAGCTTACTTTCCCCACCTTTGTCGGTGTTGCTTTGTTGGAAATAAGAGGTCCATCAATCACTTTTGGAATCGCTAATGTATCAATAACTTCTTCGTATTTATAAACAATGTTTTCGTGTTCTTTCACACACTCAACGTATTTAATTAAGTCTTGATTCATATTGAATGCCACCTTTTTATTAATCATACACCGTACAATAGGTGTCAAAATTGTTTTGTTGCTTCTTAAAATGTGCTACGGATGATTTGAAATTTGTCGTTGAAGACTCTCTCTTTTCTATTCATCCTCATCCATTCCGAGGAGGTAATCCAAAAACTTCTTGTAAATCTCCTCCGCGTTTGCACGGAAGCGGTTTGCCACTTCGGTGGCTTGCTCCTTGCTCGGCACGGTCAGTTCAAACGAGAACACCTCACCGATATCGTCTTTGAGTCGGCACAGGGTACTCATGCGGTTTTCATCCTTGATGACCACCGAGGTTTCAATCAAGTGATAGCGCTGCAAACGGGGAAGAAGCTCTGCGAGTGCTTCGTCCACATGACGGCGCACGGGGACCGCCAATGTCCCGACACAAGTGTCCAGCACCGCCTTGCCCTGCGGCGAGATGGTGTACTCCTCGCTGCTTTCGGTGCCCGAGCAAAGCACATGCCCGCTTGCGGCAAGGTCGGAAAGCGCGGACGCGTATTCAAAATAGCCAATCGCACCGTCGCACAGCACCAAATCGGTGAGCTCCGCAAAGGGGATGGAAAGCTCGGTGCGGCTGAGTGTATACAAAATCAAAGTTTTGAGTTCCAGTTCGGTTTGGATAAATCCGTGTCGATCCATGAAAACCCCTCCTTTTCTTCTAGTATACCACGAAATCCCGTATTTGCAAAGTTTTTGTAAAAGTTCTTAATATATCTTGTGATTTTTTCGGAAATCATGTAGAATAGAAGACAACAACGAAAAAAGGCGGTTGGATTATGAAAAAGAAATCAGTTTTATTTCTTGTCATCGGAATCATCCTGGCGGCAATCATCACCTGCGGCGTGCTTTGGCTGACCGGTGCGTTTGAAGCGGAAAGCGAAGAAGTGGTCGCGGCAAAAAAGACCGCGGCGGAATACGAGAAAATCTTAAAGGATGCTCCGCAAAACGAAGAAGCGCGCGCAGGTCTCATCACCGCGTACGCGGATGCGGGGGACTTGGAAAAAGCGCGCAAATCCGCGGATGAGGGCCTCAAATTCGTGCCCAGCTCCGCGCTGATTGCGGGCGCAATGGTGGATGCGTACGGCGCGGCAGAGCAGTACACCGATGCGGTTTTGTTTGTCGCATCTCTCACCGATACCGATATGGCACAGGTGCTGGAAACCCGACTCGAAGGCGAAGGCTTCCCCGGATACACCGCGCAGTACGGCCATTACGGCAACGGTGCCAACGAAGGCAGAGTCGCGGTGGATGGCGACACCATCTATTACAGCGAGCCGCGGGACGGCGGATGCCTGTATTCCATGGACATGGACGGTAACAACAAAAAGAAACTCACCGAGAGTGAGGTGCGCTATATCAACGTGGTGGAAGACCGCGTGATTTACTGCGATATTTCCAATAACTACTATTGCTGCACCGTCCCCAAAAAGGGCGGCGAGGCAACCGTGCTTATCCCGATGATGTCGATGGACTATGTGATTTTCGACGGCAGCATCTATTTCGCAAACTGGGCGGACCAGTGCAAAATCTACCGCGCCGATTTAAACGGTGAGAACGTCGTGAAGATTTGCGACACCGGTGCGGAGGATATGATTCAGTACGGCCCGTGGCTGTATTTCACCGCGCGTGACCAGGAGTCTTATATCTACCGCGTCCGTATCGACGGTGAGGAGCTCCGCCAGATCAACAGCGATACCAGTATGCTCCCGAATATCCACAACGGCATCGTCTATTTCATCAACTGGGCGGACAATGGCACCATGTACTCCATCAACCCGAACAACCCGAATGAGAGCTATAAGCGTATCTACGAAAAGCGCGTCGGCCATCTCAATTACTATGACGGCTATCTCTACTTCACCGATTGGACCACAGGCGGCAAACCCCACCGCATGGACCTTACCGACAACTCGGTCAAAAAACTCGGTGAGGACCGCGCAGGTGCGCTCTGCGTGGCGGGCGATTGGCTCTATTATCAAAACGCAGACGACGGCAACCGTATCTTCCGTGTCAAAACCGCGGGCGGCGGCAGAATGCGTATCGGCGGCTAAGAGGTGTAAGTATGATTCGGAAAACATCGGAACTAGTCCCCCAAATCAAAGACTCCCTGCGCGGCGGCGAGGGGAGTGCAGCCCTCAGAATGATTCTCTCCTCCGGTGAGGCGCCGCATTGCGGCATGATTGCAAATATCACCCTCGCCCCGGGCTGCAGCATCGGTGAGCATGACCATGTTGACGATGCCGAACTGTACTACATTTTAAGCGGCAAAGCGCTTGCAAACGATAACGGCACCATGGTCGAGGTCTCGGAAGGCGATGCGGTCTGGACTTCAAACGGCGAGCGCCATTCTCTCAAAAACCATACCGAGGAAGACGTGGTCTTACTCGCGGTGGTGGTAAAGTAAAACACAAAAAGAGTCGCAACGCGACTCTTTTTTTCGAGGTGAAACCATGTTTTTTGATACCCATGCACATTTAGACGATGAAAAATTTACCTTAGACCGTGACGAGGTGATTGCCTCGTTTTCCAAAGCGCGTGTCACCCGTGTGCTCAACGCGGCGTGTGACCTTGCCTCCTCCGAGGAAACCGTGCGCATGACCCGAAAATACCCGTGCCTTTACGGCGCGGTGGGGGTGCATCCCAATGCGGCGGCAGAACTCAAAGGCGAGCGGGAACTCGATATCCTCCGCACCCTCTCCACGGAACCGAAAATCCGTGCCATCGGTGAAATCGGTCTGGATTATTATTGGGACGATGTCCCGCGCGAGGTGCAAAAGGATGCCTTTCGGATACAGCTCGACCTTGCGCGCGAGCTTTCCCTCCCCGTCATCATCCATGACCGCGATGCGCATGAGGACTGCCTGAATATCCTGCGCGATTATACCGACCTTTCGGTGGTCTTCCATTGCTATTCGGGGAGTTTGGAATTTGCCAAAATCCTGATTGATTTGGGCTTCTATCTCTCGTTTACCGGCGTCATCACCTTCAAAAATGCAAAAGCGGCGCCCGCTGTTTGCGCATGGGCACCGCATGACCGCATTATGATTGAAACCGACTCTCCGTATCTCGCACCGATTCCGCATCGCGGAAAACGGAATGACCCGTCTTATGTCCCGCTTGTTGCCGAGAAAATCGCGGAGTTATGGAATACCTCGGTGGAAGAGGTCGCGCGCATCACCACCGAAAATGCGCTACGCTTCTTCAAAATATCCGAGAATGAATGACTTGATTTCCGCAGGGGAGACCGACCATGTGTTCACCAATGCGGTGAACGGTGCATAAAGCTTTGGCGGAATCTCGGCAAACGACAGTCGGGTCGAGATTACAAATCCGTCGTTAAAATCGCGGTATTCGAGCGCACTGTCATGCAGGGCGAATACCTGCTTTGCGCGAAACAGCGCATTTCCGTGTTGGATGAGGATTTCGGTCGGATCTTTGGGAGGCGTCGCAAACAAGAGCGCGTGAAGGTCCTCGGGCAAGTGCGCATTCTGTACCTCAAACGCAAGGGAAATAGAATCCGACTCGGAATTGCAGACCACCTTCACCCGTCCGTCATGCCCCGCAAGCTTCAATAAATCCAGAATGACCCAAACCACGGTCATATGCATGAGTTCGGGATACAAGAACATTGTTCCGTTTAATGCAATCGGCGCAATCTCCAAATGCGCATCGGAGAGGACATCGAAATGCGACAGGGTGTAGGTGAAAAACTCATGTGCATCCACAACCGCGTAGGATGTTCCGGAAGCCGAAAGCGTGGACTTTACCATTACCTCCATCTCGCGCCGTGCGGCAGGGAGGTTTGAAACTTCGACCTGCGCAATGAGAGAGATGAGGGTATCGCGGAAAAAGGCTTCGGTAAACTGTGCCGCCCTCTGCGGGTAGAGGAACAAAAGCGTGTACCCCTCCGCCTCCGTGCAGCTCACATGGAGACAGCGCGATTGAAACCATACGTTTTTGTAAAACGTCACCTCATCCGAATGCTGGTGAAAGCATGCGTTCACAAAGCTGTAATCCGCCAAATCCACAACCGACATATCGGACGGATCAAAACCCAATAATTTCTGTGCCCGCGGATTGGCATACACCACAACCGAATTCTTCAAAAGCAGAACTCCTTGGTCGGAACGGGAAAACATCATCCGCGCATTTTCCAAAAAAGACAACTGTGACACCTTCTGACAATGGTTTTTTTTGACTATTATAGAGGGATTCGCTTTTATTTGCAATAAAATACACAAAAATTTTTTGAAAAAAGTAGATAGATTTTCCAAATCTACACTTGTAAATCCGCAAACAATGTTATATACTATACGATAGCAATTAAAAAATCATCAGGAGGAATACTATCATGAGCATCAAAATTGGTATCAATGGCTTCGGCCGCATCGGTCGTATGGTTTTCCGCGCAAGCGTCAACCATCCGGAAATCGAAGTTGTCGGCATCAACGACCTCTGCCCGGCAGAGTACTTGGCATACATGCTGAAGTACGACACCATGCACGGTCAGTTCGCAGGCACCATCGAATCCACCGATACTTCCATCATCGTTAACGGCAAGGAAATTCCGATTTCCGCTGAGCGTGATCCGGCAGCTCTTCCGTGGGGCAAGCTCGGTGCTGAGTACGTTGTCGAATCCACCGGTCTGTTCCTGACCAAGGAAAAGGCAGCAGGTCACATCGCAGCAGGCGCAAAGAAGGTCGTTATGTCCGCTCCGTCCAAGGATGACACCCCGATGTTCGTTTGCGGCGTCAACCTCGACAAGTACACTTCCGACATGCAGTTTGTTTCCAACGCATCCTGCACCACCAACTGCCTCGCTCCGATCGCTAAGGTCCTCAACGACAACTGGGGCATCACCGACGGTCTCATGACCACCGTTCACTCTGCAACCGCTACCCAGAAGACCGTTGACGGTCCGTCCATGAAGGATTGGCGCGGCGGCCGTGCTGCAAGCGGCAACATCATCCCGTCTTCCACCGGCGCTGCAAAGGCTGTTGGCAAGGTTATCCCGGAACTCAACGGCAAGCTCACCGGTATGCAATGCGCGTTCCGACTCTGGACGTCTCTGTTGTTGACCTCACCGTCAACCTCGCAAAGCCGGCTAAGTACGAAGAAATCTGCGCTGCTATGAAGGCTGCTGCAGAAGGCGAACTCAAGGGCATCCTCGGTTACACCGAAGACGCTGTTGTTTCTTCCGACTTCCTCGGCGACGCTCGCACCTCCATCTTCGATGCAGGCGCAGGTATCGCTCTGACCGACACCTTCGTTAAGGTCGTTTCCTGGTACGACAACGAGTGGGGTTACTCCAACAAGGTTCTGGACCTGATCGAGCGCATGTACTCTGTTGACCACAAGGCCTAATCGCCTGAGTGATCACGGCTCTCATGAGCTTCTGATGGGCAAAAGTTCCGTTTAGTGGAGCAACGAATTGACCGGCGTCCGCGCTGGTGAATTCCCCATTATGACAACGAAACCGCTTCTTTTCAGATGTTACAGTCTGAGAAGGAGCGGTTTTTTTATGTTGCTTTCATCTGTCCGGGACGAGTTCATTTTCCATTGCCAGTGCCGTAAGCTCTCCCCTCGCACCATCAGGAATTACGGTAAACAGATTGACTACCTGCTGCGTTTTCTTCAGCAGGAGCATGACATTTCATCCATCGAAGACGTTTCTCCGCGCCACATCAAAGATTTCCTCCACAGCATGCTCAAGGCCGGTCGCACACCGAACTATGTGAACGACCTGCTCAAGGCTTTTAAGGTGTTCTTCCGGTATGCCTTTGAGGAAGGA
>JAZQIE010000043.1:0-2497 GCA_045540975.1 Eubacteriales bacterium | reverse complement strand
TCAAAGAGACGCTGACCTGCTTGGTCTGCGCAGCCGTGCTGACCCTTGCGGATCGGATTTAAGTTCCCACAGAAGCCGTTTAAGTACATCGCTTCATAGCCTGCATCTTCCATCTTCTTGCAGAAGTGACCCGGATAGTCGGGGGAGACAAGCGAGGAAAGGTCCAAACAAACGGGATGGCAGGAGTAGTTGGAAATTGCGACCGTCTTTTTGCCCTTGCGTTCAATTCGCATGGTACGGATGGTCGGGTCAATGCGGTAATCGTCATTCATCTGACGGTTGCGGACAAAGGTGTACGGCATGGTGTCTTCATTGGTGGAAACCGAGGTGACTTCCGCCATATCCTCAAATGCCGCCTTGACCGAAGCCGCAATTTTTCCGGGAAGTTCGCGGATGGTTTCAAAATCAGGCTCGCCGCAGCCGACCAAAGCGCCGGTTGCGGGTCCGGTGTGGGTATGGGTTGCTGCAAGGAAAACATTGTCTGCCGAAATGCGGTTTTCCGCCGCAATCAGGTTGACGGTATCTGCGGAAAGTTTTTCGGTAAATGCCAGAAGGTCACAGACCACCATGACAAAACGGACACCGTCCACATCCCATGCGGTGGCACGCGCCCACAAGTCCAGCTCAACTGCGGTTCCGACACGCTCACGGTAAGTACCGTAACCGGTGAGTTCCACGCCGAGACGCGGGGTCAGGCAGGATTTTCCAAAGCCTACTTGAATGATACTCATAGTCTCAACTCCACTTCATAAATGCAAATTTCTTGTGTAAGGTCATTATAACATTATAGGCAGACAAGTCAAGCAATTTTGCACAAAAAACTTCAGTGAAACAATTTTTTCCTTCATCGGTTTTTTGCTTGGAATTCCTTTGGACTCATGCCGACTTTTTGACGGAACAGACGTGAGAAATAATGGATGGAGGAAAAACCCAATGCCTCCGCGGTGTGTGTGACCGAATGTGCGGCAAGCATCTTCTTTGCAGCCTCCAATTTACGGACGAGGGCGGTATCTAAAATCGTATTTCCCGTGCATTCCTTAAACACGCGCTTGACATAGCTTTTGGAGAAGCACAGCGCGGCGCACACATCGTCAAGGGTAATCGGCTCGCAGAGATGCTCGTCGATATAATCCAAAACCGCCTCGGCAATGCGCATCTCGTTTTCACGTTTGATTTCGTGCGAGGTTCTCGCATCGCGCTCTACCTCCGCACCTGCGCGAATAAACCGAATCAGCAAGCTTTCAAGCGTCTGTTTCAAAAGCTGTTCACTCCCGAACGGCAGATTCGGACGTTTCTGCAGCTTGTGTTCGCGCACCTGCGGAAGGGTCTCCTTTGAGCAATGCTCCAAACGTGGGAGAAACACCTCGTCTGCAAGTGCGACAATGCTCTCAATCAGCGCGCGCTCGGTTGGGGAGCAGGTGAGAATCTTGTTGCGGAAAAAATCCAGCGCAGGGCTTTTGGAAACAAACGAAACAATCACCACACGCGCACTCTCGCCGTTTGCCCAAATATTATGGTACTCATTCGGTTTGTGGAAAATAATCTCGCCCGGATGCAGCGCAAAGCCTGTGGACTCCGCCATCACGCCGACAGGACCGGATTCCACATATGCAAACTCCCAGAAATCATGCTTTTCGCCCGTGAAATGAAAGTCGGGGGAATAATTGAAATGATACACGGTCACAATGCTCTCAAGCGAAACCACCGAAGAGAGGCTGTGACGGGGGAACAAATCAGGCATTAATTTCACCTCATGTCCGATTGTGCAAATTCTATGGCTGATTCTGTAAAGACAAACGAAATCGTGTGCCATATACTAACAGTATAACAAACCAAATGTGAAAATACAAGGAGAGAAGTAAAAATGGCAACACCGATTTGTGTATCTACTCCGAGCAGACTCTGTCTTTTTGGCGAACATCAGGACTTTTTGGGACTTTCGGTCATCGCGGTCGCAATTGATTTGCGCTTCTCCGCGCAAGTCACTCCCCGTGACGATAAAATCATCCGCATCATCATCCGTGATGAGTCGCTGGATTTCCTCAATGTCCAAAACGACAAAGAACTGTATCAGGAATATGAGGTAGACTTCTCAAAGCCCATTACCTATAAAAATGATGAGGATTTCTATCCCAGTACGGTCAACACCCTCCTCAAAAACGGCTATGACCTGCGCGGCTTTGATATCAAGATGGATTCTCAAATCCCGATCGGCAAGGGGATGTGCTCGTCTTCTACCATGATTGTTGCGCTCATCAAAGCGATTTTAGAGGGCATCGGTCATGCGGATGCGAAGGATCCGATGAAAATTGCGCTGCTTGCATTCCAGGCAGAGGTTGAGGAATTCGGAAACCCGGGCGGTAAGATGGACCATATGACATCCGCGCTGGGCGGTCTTGTCCATCTCGACTTCGCAAACGGGGATACCAAGGCGAGAGCGTTGAATCACACCTTTGAGGGCCGCTTCATCCTCTTCGATTCACTCGAGAGAAAGGAC
>JAZQIE010000042.1:0-4592 GCA_045540975.1 Eubacteriales bacterium | reverse complement strand
CATTCTCCCAAGTGACACGGCAGCCCAAATGCTTCAGTATGGAAATTGCACTATGTACATCGCGCAGATTCGGACAATTCTCAATCACGCTGATGCCCGGGTGCAAAATGGTTGCCGCCAAAATCGGCAGCACGCTGTTTTTCGCACCGTGAACAGAAAGCTCTCCGCAAAGCGGAGTGCCTCCGCAGATGAACAGACTCATAAGACGGTGTCCCTCCCGATTCAAGGAATTCACACCATCTTATGCAATTCTATCAAATTACGTTCGTTTTCGCAAGTGCGGTAATTTCACGATAAATGCGGTCGGTTGCATCAAGCACCGCAATTTTCGAAAGTTTTTCCGACATTTCCGCACGTTTTTGCGGATTTTCAAGCAAACGGCAGGCTTCCTCGTAAAGCAGTTTCCCGCTGCATTCACGTTCAAGCAAAACAACCGCGCCGCCGACATCACCCAAAACACGCGCATTTTTCTCTTGGTGATTGTCCGCAACATTCGGAGACGGGACAATGATTGCAGGCTTTGCGAGTGCCATAAGTTCGCTGAGTGTGGATGCGCCGCCGCGACACATGATAAGGTCTGCGGCAGACATGACACGCGCCATATCGTAGATATACTCGCGGAGTTCGAATTTCGGGGTGTTTTCTTTGTTCACGCCCATCTCTTCAAGCATTTGCGGCATCCAACGATAGCCGTATTTTCCGCAGGCATGGATATGACAGAACTTGCACTCCCCTTTTGCTTCCAGAGAAATGAAGTCCGCCATCATTTTGTTCATTTCACGCGCGCCCTGAGAACCCCAAAAACTCACAAGAAGCGGGGTGTCATCAAGACCGAGTTCGCGGCGCGCTTCGGCACGGTCTTGGAAAATCATATCTTCGCGGACGGGTGTTCCCACCACCGCGATGTTGTCTTTTCGTTTGAGATAACGCGCAGTTTCCGGAAAATTCACCATTACACGGGTGAGTTTTTGGGAAAGCATTCGTGTTGCGAGACCCGGATATGCATTGGATTCATGAATCAAAGTGGGAATCTTCAGTTTACTTGCCGCGCGCAGCACGGGATAGCAGGCATAACCGCCCGTTCCCATCACAACATCGGGCTTAAATTCGCGCACCAACTTCTCCGCCATGCGCAGTGCACGGAGGAGTTTTTTGACCGCGCGGAAGTTTCCCTTGATTGAGGAAACCTTCAACCCTCGATGAAAGCCTTCCACGGGGACGGTTTCAATCGAAAAGCCCGCGTCGGGTACCAGGCGTGTTTCCATTCCGCCTTCCGCACCCGCAAACAGAATCTCCGCATCGGGTTTTCTCTCTTTCAATGTTTTCGCAGACGCGATTGCGGGGTTGATATGTCCCCCCGTTCCGCCGCACGCAAATAAAACTCTCATTCCGCTTCTTCTCCATCTGTTGATTCTTCGCAAAGCTCCTTCGTTTTCGGTGCTTTCACCTTGATATTACGGGAAATACCGAGGACAATGCCCACCTCCGCAAGCAGAAGCACCAGTGAGGTGCCGCCGTAGCTGAAAAACGGCAGAGATGCACCGGTAACCGGAAGGAAGCCTGTAACAACGCCGATATTGAGCAGGGTTTGGAGTGCAATCTGTGAGGTGATACCGATGACCAAAAGCGCATCGAATTGGTCTTTGGTACGGGTTGCAATCCAAAAGCCGCGGATGATAAACAGTGCAAAAAGCAGCATGATGATGCAAGCACCGATAAAGCCGAGTTCTTCGCAGATGACCGCAAAGATGAAGTCGTTATGTGCTTCGGGGAGATAGAGATATTTTTGTCTGCTGTTGCCGAAGCCCAAGCCAAACCAACCGCCCGACCCCATGGCATAGAGCGACTGGATTGCCTGCCAGCCGTCACCGCGCGGGTCAACGAACGGATCGAGCCAGACTCTCAAACGGTCCTTTGCATAGCCGAGTCCGAAAATCGCAAACCCGCCGCCGCAAACACCCAAAGCGGCAAGTCCGCCCAGCATTGCGGGATGGGTGCCACCGACAAACATCATGATGACACCAATGGCCGCAATGATAATCATACCGGAAAGATGCGGCTCAAGGTACATGAGGACACAAATCAGCGCAATAATCACCATCAACGGCAAGAACCCGATTTTGAAACTTCGGATTTTCTTGCTGTGAAGGGAGATATAGCTTGCAAAGAAGAAAATTACGGCAAATTTTGCAACCTCAGAAGGCTGAAACTGGAATCCGCCCAGCGGAATCCAACGGCGTTCCCCGTGCGGACCTTTACCGATAAAGAGGACCAAAACCAAAAGGAATACCGCAAACGCCAAGAGATACCAAGCCTTGGAGCGCAGACGTTTCCAATTGATATTGCTTGCAATCCACATTGCGCCGAGTCCGACCGCCGCAAAAATCGACTGACGGATAAAGAAATAAAGCGCATTCCCCTTTTGCTCGTAATACGCGGTCGGGTAGCTTGCGGAGAACATCATGAGAAGCCCGATTCCCAGCAGCACCAGAAGGAGAATCAGATAAACCGAGTCGACCGGTCCGCGCTTCACCTTATTCTTCTTATTTCTCGCCATGTTCCGCTCCTTTCAAGCCGTTAAACCGCACCGAAGTAACCAATCAGGCAACCCAATGCGCTAATCAATGTAAAAATCACACAGAGTTTGTTTTCACTCCATCCGCACATCTCAAAGTGATGGTGGATGGGCGACATTTTGAAGAGTCGCTTTCCGTGGGTGAGTTTGAAATATCCCACCTGAAGAATGACCGACAGAGTTTCCGCAATATAGACAATGCCCGCAAAGAGCAGGATAAGCGGCAAATCGAATGCAAACGCAAGACCTACGATTGCACCGCCCAGGAAGAGCGAACCGGTATCCCCCATAAAGACCTTTGCGGGATTGCGGTTATAAACCAAGAATCCGCAAAGCGCACCAAAGAGGGATGCCGCAAAGAGACCCGCACCCTTGAAGCTGAATGTGAATGCCAGCGCACCGAACAGCAGTGCCACCGGAAGGGTGACGCTTGTTGCAAGTCCGTCCACACCGTCTGTCAGATTGACCGCATTGACCGCGCCGACGATGACAAACAGCATAAGGAAGAGGTACAGAAGCCACGGGAGTTCAATCTCGCCCACAAACGGGAGGACAAGATTCGGAGTGAGGTCTCCGCTGATGCGAAGCACGGTCAGAAACACCGCACTCGCCGCAAGCTGGAGCAAAAGTTTCTGCAACGCGCTGAGACCTTTGTTCTGCTTTTTGGAAACCTTGGCATAGTCATCAATGAAACCGATGACACCGAACACCAAAGCAAAGCCGAAAATGAGCAGATGGCGGAATTCCCCTTCAAAAATCATGAGCGGAATGCCTGCAAGCGCAACTGTGATTCCGATCCCCAAAACAAACATGATACCGCCCATTGTGGGGGTGCCCTGCTTATTCTTATGCCAATTCGGGCCGATTTCCAGAATGCTCTGCCCGAATTTCAGTTTCACAAGCCACGGGATGACAATTTTCCCAAACGCAACGGTCAAGAGTAAGCTGACCAAAACCGCAATCAAATCCATAAAAATCATATTCATTCTTCTTCTCTCCAAACATTATGCTTTCAAAACATCCAATACCTCGGTAAGTTTCATACCGTTACTCGCTTTTAAGAGCACCATATCGCCCTCTTGCACCGCATTTTTCAGCGCAAATGCGAGTTCTGTGACGGTGGAAAAACGGTGGATTTTTGCTTTCTTCATACCGCCCGACACCGCGCCCGATTCCATTTGTTTTGCAAATGTGCCGACACAATAGAGCTCATCTGCGCATTCCGCCGCTTGTTTTCCCGCGGTATGATGCGCGGCTTTGGAACGGTCGCCAAGCTCCAGCATATCCCCGAGCACCGCGATTCGCTTTCCGCTGCACTGACCCATGCCCAGCACGGTGAGTGCCGCACGCATGGAAGCCGGGTTTGCATTGTAGCAGTCACTGATGACTTCCACACCCCGAATCACAAGGCGGTTTTGGCGGTCACCCACATTGGAGAAGCCTTTCAGACCGTTTCGGATTTCATCGTCGGTCATACCGCTGTGTTTTCCGACCGCGATGGCAAGGAGTGCGTTGTGCAGGTTATGGATTCCGCCTGCATGGATGACAAATTCGCCTGTGAGACCCTCCACCGCAAAGCGGCAAAGCTCGGAGGTCATTTCAATCGGGACACCGATATAATCCGCTTCCTTTTGTTCCACACCGCAGAAGATGAGCGGACGCTTCAACGTCTCGCGCAGACTCCACAGATAGGGGTTATCCGCATCGCAGATGAGCGGCGCGGTCTCGGACATTCCGTCTAAAATCTCACATTTTGCGCGCAGGACACCTTCCTTTGATTCCAGATACTCGATATGGGCATCCGCAATCGAGGTAATAACGCCGAGCGAGGGTTTTGCAATCTCGCTTAGATACTTGATTTCTCCGAAATGGTTGGTACCCATTTCAATAACGGCTGCCTGGTGCTGTTCTTCCAGCCGCAGCAGGTTTTGGGGCACGCCCGTCTGGTTGTTCAGGTTGCCGGCAGATTTAAGCGTGCAAAAGCTCTGTTCCAGCACGGCGGCCACCATCTCCTTGG
>JAZQIE010000041.1:0-3101 GCA_045540975.1 Eubacteriales bacterium | reverse complement strand
TAGGAAGACAAAATATCTCTCCAACTCCTTGGCTCACAGAACGACATGGCTACGATCCGACTTGGCGCGTTGGTGGTCGCGGCGGAAAAAGCAATCGCCGCAGGGCTTACCAATATCCGCTTCCTCGATGTGGACGCGGTGAATCTGCCCGACTTCTTTGAAAACGGCGAGCTTGACCGCATCTACCTCAATTTCAGCGACCCGTGGCCCAAAAAGAAGCAGTGGAAACGTCGGCTTACCTACCGCACCTTCCTTGCGCTTTATTGGGACGCGCTGAAGGAAGACGGTGCCATCTTCCAGAAAACCGATAACCAAAAACTCTTTGAGTTTTCCTTAAACGAGTTTTCCGATGTTGGCTACCGCCTGAAGCACATCACCTTCGATTTACACGCGACCGACACACCCAACGTCATGACCGAGTATGAAACTCGCTTTTCCGAAATGGGTATGCCCATCTACCGCGTGGAGGCGATAAAACAAGAGAAAAAACTGATTGAAGTGTAAAATTTGCAAAGAGGCGCCTCTTTATGTTGTACAAGTACAACATAAACCCACCTTGTTGCAAAAAAATAAAAGGAGGAAATCTTATGAATAAACGAATGCTAAGCCTGTTCCTTGCAACTGTGCTGCTGGTAAGCTTGCTGTCCGGAATTACGTTCACTGCGAATGCGCTTGAGACATACAGTGGAGGAAGCGGTACAGAAACAGATCCGTACTTGTTGTCCTCCGCAGAGGACATGCTCGCACTCCATACAGCGCTTTCCAACGATGACGGAAGTCTGGATGCGGCAGACGAATGCGGTCTCGGTGCCTATCATGGATATTACTTCAAACTGACCGCTGACATTGATATGACGGGTGTGGAGTGGACCCCGGTCAGCTTCTGCGGCAATCTGGACGGTGCGGGATACGCCATCCAAAACCTGTCCGTGACCGAAGCGTTCGACGGAGACAAATCATATTGGGCAGCAATGTTTGCACAGCTTATCAATGCAACGGTTTCCAACATCACCTTTGAAAACTGTGCCGCATCGATTTCGGCGGAAACATCTGCCACTCGCGACGTTTATGTTGCAATCGTGGCGGCAAATGCAATCGCATCAAAATTGGAGAATATCACGGTTGTTGATTCGTTTGTTACACAAAACGGCTCGGCAAAGAATTTCGGCTATGCAGCTTTCGTTGCGGCAATTGCAGACATCTCCAATATCACCGGTTGTGTGGTTGAGGGCGGTGCAATCCACGTAACCGCAGACTCCACCTCCATGTTGACCGGCGGAATTACCGGTTGCTTGGAAGATTTGTTTTGGGAATATATTGCGGATTACGGCAATCCCTACAATATGGCGATCGGTGCGGGCTCTGATTACGGGATCTTCGATTGTTATGTCAATGCGGATATCACTGCGAATGCGGGAGGCGCATCCCATACCGCGGGCATTGTGGGTATGACCTGCACCGATTATCTGGATAAAACCGAGGAGTTTTCGGGTGTTGCGGTTGTGATTAAAAATTGTGTTTATCGTGGTTTTATCTATGCGACCAAAGGCGGTGCTTCCGGTATTTCCGGTTGGGATGAGCCGGAGGATCAGCTCATTGGCTGCGTCAGTTTGGCAACTCTTTCTGCACCAAGAGTCAATGTACTCGGGGAACTTCCCGAGATGGTTGCAAACAGTTACTATTTGTCGGAGACCGCAAATGAGCAGGGCGGAAGAACCAAGGCTCAGGTGATCGACGGTACGGTCTGCACCGATCGCGGCGAGCATTTTCTGGTCGACGGTACTTGTAAACTTTGTACACTTTTTGCAATCAATCTTTCGGCATCGGAAAATGGTGCCGTTTATGTCAAGCCGCTTGCGTCGGAGGGAGAATCTGTTGCAATTACCGCGGTCTCGGCTGAAGGATATGTGCTGAATACGATTTCTGTTACCGATATCAACGGGCAGGAGATCTCGGTAAACGATCATAAGTTTACCATGCCAAAAAACTCGGTTACAGTGAGTGCGACCTTTAAGGCTAATCCAGTTCTTACGATTGACAGCATTGTGCTCTCCTATCAGGATAATGAAGACGGTACAGTAAATCCGGATTCTGTTTGGTTGGATATTGGTTATACCGCAAGCGGGATCGAGCGTTTCTCGATCGTGCTTCTCCCCGAAGGCACGGGCGATGATGCATTGAGCATCATGCTCAACAACCTTTATATGGGACAGGAAGACATTTTGGACGGAACGCTTGGCTTTGCGGTTGATAAATCCAAGTTCACCGAGGGTACAACTTATACACTCAAATTGACGGCTACCACCGAGACAAATGCCGTGAAGAATTTTGTATACTCCGCACCGGAACTCCCGACTGTTGATTATGATATCACGCTTGCAACCGTGGACGGCGCGCAAATGAGACTCTCCGAGCCGCAGGGGCTCCGCTTTACCTCGACTATCGCAAAAAGCGGTGATTTCAGCGCGGTCAAGGAATACGGCACGATTTTGATTCCGACCGAAAACCTCACAAATGCTGAAGACCTTGTCATCGACGCAGAACTTGACGGAAGAACCGTCGCCAAAGTGCCTGCGATATACAGGTACGCGGAGGATGAAGAAACCGTCACCTTCACCGCGGTTATCACAAACATCGCGGAAAAGAATTACGCCCGTTCCTACACCGCACGTGCCTACGCGATTTTGGAAGACGGTACCGTGGTTTACGGCGGCACCTACACTTCCCGCAGCATCTACCAGGTTGCAAAACTCGTTCTGGAGAGCGACACCGCAACCGATGCGGAAATTGAAGCCGCGCAGGCAATCGTTAACGTGGTTGAAAAATACGGCGACAATGATGCCCCGTGCCCCTGGAACTAAACCGAAAGCCTGGGTCGAAAAGGCGTTTGGTCTTAGGGAGAAGTCGGTTTTGAAATGATCTTTTCCGCTAAAAGTGCATCAAAAAAACAGGTAATACGCCAGTATTACCTGTTTTTTGTTCTTTCTTTTAACGAAAAATCTCTATCTCAAAACTGCAATGCACTTGAAGGAGTGCATTTTTCTTTCAGAACAAACAATAAAATCGCAGATAATCCTGGCGGATATCAAGATTTTTTGTGC
>JAZQIE010000040.1:0-9643 GCA_045540975.1 Eubacteriales bacterium | reverse complement strand
ACCCTTGATATTCGGGAGGTTGAGGGTTGCTTCCGCAGCACTGTCAATACCGCCGACATGGGTAATCATAACAGACGGATTGAGTTTGCCCTGCTCCATCATTTCAAGAGATTCTCTCATGTCATCGGTGCTGCCGCCGGTGGTACCGATGATGTGGGTTGCACTGTAATGGACATTGTAGAAGTTAACGGATGCGGAGAATGCATGGTCGGTCGGACCTGCAAAGAAGTTCATGCAGCCGTCGTGTGCCAGCACCTGATCGCCCAGTTCCACAACCGGCTTAACCGGAGCCATGACAAACACATCATCGTAGCCCTTGCCGTCGGTAAGATCCATCAGATATGCACGCGCATCTTCCACCTTCGCGGTGTTCACGTAAATCAGCTCAACACCGTTCTTTGCCGCTTCTTCAACGGTGAGAACTTCTGCTGCGCGAGCAAGACGTGCATCATCAATATCGGTAACAACCATGCGAGCAGGCTTGCGGTCGCAGTGGACAGCGTAGTCAACCGCGCCGAGACCCATCGGGCCAGCACCTGCCATCAAAATGAAGTTACCGCCCTCTTTGATGCCCATGATATGCTCGGGGCTGCCCGGCTTGGTGTGATAGAATGCATGATATGCACCAACGATGCAGGACATCGGCTCAGCCAAAGAACCATAGAAGAATGCATCACCGTTATACGGGAGCAAGCACTCCTGAATCATAACTTCGGCAGGAAGAACAACATAGGTTGCACAGCCGCCGCAGAAACGGTAGGAATAACCCGGTGCTTCAAGACCACCTTTATAGTTGAGCGCAGGCTGGATGGAGAACTTCTCCCCTGCCTTGAATCGGTCTTTCCAGTTTTCACCGACTTCTACGATTCTACCGCAGAATTCATGACCGATGATAATCGGATTTTCCGCGATATCGGTCGGAACACGCTTGTGTTCACCACCCTGAACCGCAGCCTTATAACTGGACATACAGATACTGTCGGTTACAATCTCTGCCAGAATTTCATCGGGACCGATTGCGGGGAGTTCGAACTCATCCAAACGCAAATCATTTTTGTCATACAGACGAACTGCTTTTGTCTTCATTACGACACCTCTTCTTTCTAAATGTTTGAAACTAACATTATTCTGTTAAATATTATAAAATCCAAGCATGAACTTGTCAACACAAAACACGCAGGAAATTATACAATCTTGATGCCCAACTTGGTAAAATATTCGTGCATTTCTTTAGGAAACGCATCATCGCAGATTAAAACATCAATTTCACTTGGCCAGGCAAAGGTATACGGCATTGCCTTTCCGATTTTGGAGCTATCCATCAAAAGAATGGTCTGCTTTGCCTTTTTCAAAACAGTACGCTTGAGTTCACAATCGTTGATATTACCGCAGGTAAACCCCGCATCCGGCGAGAATGCGGTTGTCGCGATAAATGCCTGATCGATGTTGAGACGTTCAATGCAGGCAAGCGCTTGCGGCCCCGCAACAGAGATGCTGTTTCTGCTCGCTTCCCCACCGATTAAATTCAATGTGCTTTGGTCTAACCTTAAAAGTTCAAGCGCGATATTGAGTCCACTCGTGGAAATCAAAAGGCGCTTGTCCGGCAATCGCTCGGCAAGTGCCATTGTGGTACTTCCCGAATCCAGATAAATCGAGGTTTCTTCCTTAATCAATGCCGCTGCTTTCTCACCAATAACCCGCTTTTTTTCGGTGTTGACCGAAAGACGCTTGGAAAACACATCCTCAACCAAACGGTTAATGGATTTGACCGACTTCGCACCGCCATGGATACGGATGATGCTTCCCTCTTGTTCTAAAGCCTCCAAGTCGCGACGAATGGTCATTTCTGAAACATCGGGAACCAATTCCTTCAGTTCACTCAAAAACACCTCTTGTTTGCGCTGAATATAATCGTTAATCAGTTGACGACGTTCTGTCACGTCCTCACCTCCATGTTCGAAAAGAACATTATTTCGTTATTTTTTAACACTACATTGTTATTCTACTAAACTTTGCGCGGCTTTGCAAGTCTTTTCACAAAAAAAGTGCATGATTTCTCATGCACTTAATCTTTATTCCACACGAATGATTTCACACAGTTGCTGACCCTCTTTTTCAACATAAAAAACGGTAATCTCAGCATTGCTGTCCTCTGCCAAGGAAAGCGACTCGCCAACCGCCTCATCATAGAACAGAAAAGACTTTATACTTCCGTCTGACAGCATCATTTCAACCGTATGATTATCAATCAGCCCGGTGACTTTTCCGCTTGCCGCGGTTTCTTCTGTCTGAATCGGACGGCAAGAACACAGAATCAAAATGCAGGTAAGCAGTAATACACAAAATCTCTTCATGTTATTTTTCTCCTTCCTTGATTTCCTCCCAGTATTTACGGGTTGTCTGTTCTACTTTATTCGGGCCGTATTCATAATATGTCACATCGCGCAATTCATCAGGTAAGTATTGTTGTTTAACCCAATGATTGGGGTAACTGTGCGGATACTGATATGTCAATCCGCGACCGAGTTTTTGCGCGCCGCTGTAATGCGCATCTTTGAGATGTTTCGGAATATCCCCATGTTTTCCTGCGCGAATGTCCTCAATCGCCGCATCAATCGCGCAAATGGCAGAGTTTGATTTGGGCGCGGTCGCAAGTAGGATGACCGCCTCAGCAAGCGGAATCCGTGCCTCAGGAAGCCCCAATTGAAATGCACTGTCCACACAAGCTTTTACAATTGAAATTGCCTGCGGATATGCCAGCCCCACATCTTCACTTGCCGTAACCAAAATCCTTCGGCAAGCAGATGCCAAATCCCCGCCTTCCAGCAAGCGCGCCAAATAATGCACTGCGGCGTTCGGGTCTGACCCACGAATGGATTTCTGCAATGCAGACATCACGTCAAAATGAGCATCCCCGTCTCTGTCATAGCGCATGGCACTCTTTTGCGCAACCACTTCCGCATCGGCAAGAGTCACGATGTTGTTTTCCGCAGCGTTACAAAGCAGTTCAACCGCGTTGAGCGCTTTTCTCACATCACCGCCGCAAGTACTTGCAATATGCTCTGCCACATCGGCTTCATATCGGATTTCCGGATTGCACAATTCAAATCCGCGCTTAATTGCAGGCAAAACATCCTTTGCGGTGATTGGTTGAAACTCAAATACAGTCGCACGCGAAAGAATCGCGTTATACACATAAAAATACGGATTCCCGGTGGTTGCCGCAATCAGTGTAATCTTCCCATTTTCCATAAACTCCAAGAGAGACTGTTGCTGTTTCTTATTAAAATACTGTATCTCATCCAAATACAGCAATGCACCGCTCGGAGCCATGAAGGTATCCAACTCAGCAATAATTTCTTTAATGTCCGAAATCGAGGCATTGGTTGCATTGAGCTTATAAAGTTTTCGATTGGTCTGTTTTGCAATCAGATTCGCAACCGTGGTTTTCCCCGAGCCGCTCGGCCCGTAGAACACCATATTGGGGATTTCTCCCGAAAGAATGATGCGGCGCAAAACACCGCTCTCTCCCAGGATATGACTCTGCCCTACAACCTCATCGAGGGATTGCGGACGAATACGGTCTGCCAAAGGCCGATACATAAACTCACCTCAAAAAAAGATACGGGCAAACGCCGTCCACCCCACGAAGGGTGTGGGGCATCTGCCCGTGATACTTAAAAGAACTTATTCGTAAAGCGGATACTTGTCGCACAGAGCGTTGACACACTCACGGATGTAATCAGCCTTGGTGTCAAAGCTGGTTGCGGTCAAATGAATCAGGCGAGCAATTTCCGCCATGTCGGATTCATTGAAGCCACGGCTGGTAGCCGCCGGAGTGCCAATACGGATACCGCTGGTAACAAACGGACTCTGCGGATCGTTCGGGATCGTGTTCTTGTTAACGGTAATCTGAACCTGATCCAAGCGCTTTTCAAGTTCCTTACCGGTCAAATCGAACTTGCGCAGGTCAACCAGCATCAAATGGTTATCGGTACCGCCGGAGACAAGGTCAAAGCCGCAAGCCTGCAATGCATTTGCAAGTGCCGCCGCGTTATTGACCACGCGCTGCTGATATTCCTTGAAGCTGGGCTTGAGTGCTTCGCCGAAGCAAACAGCCTTTGCAGCAATGATGTGCATGAGCGGACCGCCCATAGTACCCGGGAAAACAGCTTTATCAATCTGCTTTGCGAGTTCTTCCTTGCACATAATGATACCGCCGCGCGGACCGCGGAGGGTCTTATGAGTGGTGGTGGTGACAACGTCTGCATACGGAACAGGACTCGGATGGAGACCTGCCGCAACCAGACCCGCGATATGAGCCATATCAACCATCAGGTATGCGCCGACACTCTTTGCGATTTCCGACATACGCGGGAAATCGATTACACGCGGATATGCAGAAGCACCTGCGATAATCATCTTCGGCTTGGTTTCTTCCGCAATCTGCTGCAGCTTATCATAATCAATGCGATGGGTTTCCGGATCAACACCGTACGGAACAATGTTGTAGTAAGAACCGGAAATGTTGACCGGGCTGCCATGAGTCAAATGACCGCCTTCGCTCAGGTTCATACCCAAAACGGTTTCACCCGGCTTTACCAAAGCAAAATAAACCGCCATGTTTGCGGATGCACCGCTGTGCGGCTGAACATTGACATGTTCTGCGCCAAACAGTTCCTTTGCACGCTCGATTGCGAGGTTTTCCACAACGTCTACACACTCACAACCGCCGTAGTAACGTTTTCCCGGGAGGCCTTCCGCATACTTGTTGGTAAGTACGGTACCTGCTGCCGCAAGCACTGCCGGGCTAACAAAGTTTTCAGAAGCAATCAACTCAATGTTGTGCTGCTGACGCTGATACTCGGCACGAACCGCGTTTCCGATTTCCGGGTCAAAAGATGTCAGAAAATCCATGCTTTCTTTAATCATAATTGTCTCTCCTTTTCGCACGTCTTGCAATGCAGACTCACAAAATATAGTCTATTATAACACAGTTATCCGCAAGATACAATGTTTTTTCCAAAAAAACTTATAAAGTTATATTGTTCTGCAAGCAAGCCGCACGCAGTGTGTTCTGCATCAGCATGGTAATGGTCATCGGTCCAACACCGCCCGGGACCGGTGTGATATAAGACGCAAGGTCAACAACATCGTCAAAATTGACATCACCGCGGAGTTTTCCTTCCGCATTGCGGTTGATACCGACATCAATGACAACCGCACCGGGTTTCACCATGTCACGGGTAACAAATTCGAGTTTACCGATTGCCGCAACCAAGATATCCGCTTCGCGGCAAATCTCCGCAAGATTCAGAGTACGGGAATGGCAAACGGTAACGGTTGCATTTTCGTGCAGAAGAAGCATCGCCGCAGGTTTCCCAACGATATTGGAACGGCCGATAATTACCGCGCGTTTGCCGGTCGGATCGATACCGTATTCCTTCAAGAGCTCCATTACACCCGCCGGAGTACACGGAACAAACGCGAAATCACCGGTCATGATATGACCCACATTTTCGGGATGGAATGCATCCACATCCTTAAGCGGATCAATCGCACGAATGACATGCTCCTCGCAAATATGCTTCGGAAGCGGAAGCTGCACCAGAATACCATTGATTTCCGGACGGCCGTTCAGCTTGGCAATGAGTTCCAACAGTTCTGCCTCGCTCGTTTCTTCCGGAAGCGCATACTTCTCGCTGTAATATCCGCACTCAACGCAAGCCTTTTCCTTGTTGTTGACATAGGTCTTGCTCGCAGGGTCTTCCCCCACGATGATGACCGCAAGGCCGGGAGTAACCCCTTTTTCTTTCAAAACGGTGACTTTGTCCAAAAATGCTTTGCGCAGTTTTGCACTTGTCGCCTTACCATCCATAATCACTGCCATGATTCATTTTACCTCCGTTTGTTTCTTTTGTTTTCTCCATTGTATCACAAGTACTGTCACCGCTGCAACAAAACTTATGATTCCGATTAATTGTGAAACGCGAATCCCGCTTCCAAACAGATACAGACTATCGGTCCTGAGTCCTTCAATGATTGCGCGACCCAATCCGTACCACGCCACATAAAGCCAAAACACTTCACCTGCAAACCGCTTTCTCTTTGAATAGAAATGCAGCAATACAAATCCAAGCGCATTCCACAACGATTCATACAAAAATGTCGGATGCACGCAAATTATCGACCGTGTTGCACTGTCATACAGTTCCATACGCCACGGAAGATTTGTAATCCCTCCGTATGCCTCACAGTTGACAAAGTTGCCCCAACGTCCGATGCTTTGACCGATTAAAAGACCAAGCGCACCAATATCCAGCATCCCCCAAAGCGATAGTTTTCGCTTTTTACAGAACACAATTACTGTAATGATGCTTCCGATAATCGCACCGTAGATGGCAATGCCACCCTCCCAGATATAGAGCATATGTATCGGATCGTTGCGATACAATCCGAAGTTAAAGATGACATAGTAAATGCGGGCGGAAACAATTGCTATCGGAAGAGCATAAAGCAGCATATCCGAAATATCATCCTTTTTGAGTCCGAACTCCGGTGCACGTTTTCTTCCGTAGAAAACCGCCAGCAAAAATCCGCTCATGATAATGATGGCGTACCAGTAAATCTCTTTTCCGAAAACCGAAAATGCAACGCGGTCGAGTTCGAATGTCAGACCAAGCCCCGGGAATGATACTTGATTCATGCCTCTCCCTCCTTCGGCAAAACCTGAGAGACGGTGCAAAACCCGTCTTTGAAAACACGCTTCAGATAGGTTTCAACATCATCCATGGTAACAGCTTCAAAAACATCTGCAAACCCCAAAGAGCAATATCCTTTCAAATATCCATCCGCCTGCGTTCTGCACAGATTCTCAAAGGAATCGGTACGTTTCAGCCAAGCCCCGAATTGTGCACGCTTTGCGCGTTCAAAATCTCGCCGTGTCATGATATCAGACATTTCTTTTGCAGCTTGGTCAATTGCATCACGTACCGCTTGCGGGTCTTTGCTTTCTCCGGAAATCATCGCCGCACATACACCGCGATGCAAGAGAGCACCTGCTTCAAACTCGCGGTTAATCAAGCCGCTTTCATAGAGTTCTCGGTAAAGTTTGGAAGACGTCCCCAAAAACAAATCAAGTGCAATCTCGGAAACAATCTCCTCTTTTAAGCCACCAAGGTATGATTCGGTTTGATAACCCAGCGCAAAAATCGGTGTCGGGACTTCCATGTGCGCCACAACACTCTCCTCGGGGTTTCCTCTTGGAGAGAGTGTTGGAATGCGAATCGGTCTGTCCTTACACGTTGTTCCGAGAATCTGTTCCGCCGCAGAGCAAACCGCGTCCGACGAAACATCTCCCGCAACCGCAAGCACCATATTCGACGGACGATAGAATGCACGGTAGCAGGAAAACAGCGTATCGCGCGTAATTTCGTTGATGCTTTCTACCGTTCCGATAATCGAATCTCCGAGCGGACTTCCGGGGAACATTGCCGCCATCAGATTTTCATAAACACGCCACTCGGGGCGGTCGTTGACCATTCCAATTTCCTGCGCAATAATTCCCTGCTCTTTTTCCACATTTTCGTCGGTGAAATAGGGAGTCGAAACATAATCCAACAAGATTTCAAGATTCTTTCCGAAATCCTTGGTGCAGGAAAAGTGATATGCAGTCACCTCTTTGGAGGTAAACGCATTGGGAGATGCACCGGTCTGTGCAAAGGATTGCAGAGCGTTTCCGCCATCCGGTTGCTCAAAAACTTTATGCTCCAGAAAATGTGCAACTCCTTTTGGAGGAGTGAGTTTCACGCCATCACATTCAAAAGAAGCATCCACAGAGCCGTAACCGACCATAAGGATTGCATATGCCTTTGAGAATCCGTGTTTTGGAATTACAGAAACGGTAAGTCCGTTGCTGAGCCGCGTATAATACTCTCGCTCATTGATGCTCGGGTAAACGTTCTCTTTCATCGGAAACCGCCTCCTTTCCGCACAAACGGTAAATCAGTTTCACTTCACACGCACGTGCCGCCGCAATCACCTCATCGAGAGTGACCGCGCAAATTGCCTCCGCGAGTTCGGACGGCGTTTGCACCTCATGATCCACCGCACGTTCCAACCAATAAGACAACAGCGCGCCCGCGGTGTCTTGTGTTGTCTTCAACTGATTCACAAGTACTTGTTTTGCTTGCATCAGTTCTTCTTCGGTAACATTGCCGTCAACACAGTTTTGGAATTCACAAAGCATTTTCTCACAAGCAAGCGAAGCCGTGTCATCCTCAACCCCCGCATACATACAGAGAGTGTTCTGCCGCGGCTGATACACCGAGCCGGTATAGTAACAAAGAGAAGCGCGCTCGCGCACATTCAAAAAGAGTTTTGATGCGGTGCCGCCACCCAAGATTGCCGAGAGCACCTTCATTGTCACTTCATCTTTTGGCGTTTTCAAGGCAACAAACAAAACCGTTTGCGCAACATCCATCACGTCACAGCAATCGCGCTTTTCATCGTCAAAAAACGGAGTTGCGCAAGCAACGGTTTGCACAACATCACGAGAAAAATCCGCAAATACGGTTTTTACCGTATCCGCAACAGTTTCAAACGGTGCACTGCCGCAATACGTTATCGTAAGCGGCGCTGTTTCAAGAAGTTTTCGATAAGCGCGCATTGCAGATTCTGCTGTGATGTCCCGCGCAGTTTTCGCATCACCGAAGGCGCTTACACCATAGCCTTGATTTCGGAACAAGTGCTTGGTCGCACGCTGATATGCATAGGAAAGCTTTTCGTTCTTTTCGGAAAGGATGGCATTGACCAGATTTTCCTTCTCCCCGTTTAACACGTCGAAACGGAATGCTCCGTTTTCCAAAACCGGGTCCAGAAGCAAATCATGTACAAGCTCCAACAAACTGCACAGCATGGGTTTCTCAAGTGATAAATAAGAATCATCGATTGCGGAACAATAAAACCCAAGGTACTGAACATCCCCTGCCTTCTGCACCAGCGGTTCCGCACTCGCGCCGTAAAGGTAATCAAGTTCGAAGTTAACACTTGCGAGATTCGGAAATTTGGTACAACCGCGGCGCAACAAATATGGAAGCAAAGCATTCACCGATGCGGTTTCCTTGGTAAACGGAGATAAAAACGCGACAGCCAACGATGCAGTCTTAAAACGATTGGTTTGTACCGCACGCAAACAGATCCCCGGCAAAACCTCACATTCCATAGTTTTCATCGGTTTCCCTCCCATTGATTGTCTTTTTCCTATTATACCTTTCTTTTTCCCGAAATACAACAAAAAAACTTCCGATTTCCTATTGACAATTCTGCAAAAATAAGGTAAACTACTCGAGGTGTAAAGGAAATACACTTTACACAGGAGGTTTTGATGAAAACAAAATCGGTTGAAATGACACTTCTGTTCGACCTTTACGGTGAGTTGCTCACCGAAAAACAGCAGCAGTTGTTTGACTTATATTATAACGAAGATTTATCCCTTGCGGAAATTGCGGAATTGTTGAAGATTTCACGTCAAGGTGTGCGCGACGGGATCGTACGTGCCGAAACCTTGCTGAAAAGTTTTGACGAAACCCTTTCCCTTTCCAAGACATTGGAGCAGAGTGCCAAAATCGAGGCGCTCGCGCAG
>JAZQIE010000039.1:0-7622 GCA_045540975.1 Eubacteriales bacterium | reverse complement strand
GAGCTCCGCCGCCGCGGTGATGGCGACCAGCATCTGCGCACCGTACGGGATGATGCCTTGGAAGATGCAGGAGAAGGTATCGAGGATGGATGCGGCACGTTTCGGAGAAATGCCGTACTGCTCGCTCATTTCCTTTGCAATCGGGTTTGCCATGACGATTGCGACCGTGTTGTTTGCGGTTGCAATGTCCATCGCGCCGACCAAAAGTCCCATACCGAGCTGACCGCCGCGGTTTCCGCGGAAGACCCGCTTAATCCCGCGCAGCAGTGCTTCAAAGCCGCCGTGCTCACGGATGAGCGCGCAGATGGCGGAGACCAAGATTGCGACCATGGTGGTCTCAAACATCCCTGCGGCACCGCTTCCCATATTGGCAAGCAGGTCGGTTGCCGCGGTCGCGCCGGTTGCGAGCATGATAACCGCGCCCGAGAAGATGCCGATCAGCAGCACCACAAACACGTTGATGCCAATGACACCGCCCACCAAAACCAAAACATACGGGATAATCTGAATCAAGTTATAGCCCTCGATGACCGCGCCCGTGACATCCTGACGCAGAGAGAAGATTAAAATTGCAATCAGGGTGAGGATTGCCGCGGGAAGCGCGATTTTGAAGTTTGCGGAGAATTTGTCTTTCATCTGACAGCCTTGACCGTTGCACGCGGCGATGGTGGTGTCCGAGATAAAGGACAGGTTATCCCCGAACATGGCACCGCCCATGACCGAGCCGATGCACAGCGGCAGCGAAAAGCCGCTTGCATTTGCGACCGAGACCGCAATCGGGGTGATGAGTGTGATGGTGCCGACCGAGGTACCCATTGCAAGGGAGACAAAGCAGGATACCACAAACAGCACCGCAACCGCGTACTGCGCGGGGATGACCGAGAGCAGGAAATACGCCACGCTGTCCGCACTGGAACGGCCCACAACGCCGACAAAGATACCTGCCACCATGAAAATCAAAATCATGGTGATGATGTTCTTATCACCCACGCCCCTTCCCATCAGCTCGAGTTTTTTGTCAAAACCGAGAGCGCGGTTTTGCAGGCACGCAACGAGGAGTGCAACTAAAAACGCGACCACGATGGGGATGTTGTAAAACCCCATATGAATCTTCAGCCCGTACTCAAAGAGCAGACCGAGACCCAAATAGATTGCCAAGAATACCCCGATGGGTAAAAGCGCGATCGGATTGGATTTTTTCATAACATAACCTCCTATTCTACCAAAAACTCTACCCGATTTTACAGGATTTGTCAAGGCTATTGACTTTTCTTTGCACGAGGAATAGAATCTACTTGAGGTGTTTTTCATGAAAGCCAAAACAAGCGTTGACATGACGCGCGGCAATATCCTCCGTCATCTCATCGCGTTTACCGTGCCGCTGCTTGCCGGCAATCTCTTCCAACAAATGTATAACATGGTGGATACCTGGGTGCTTGGGAATTTCGTTTCCAACGAGGCGTTTTCGGGCGTTGGCTCGGTCACCCAAATCGTCAACACCATGATTTCCCTCTTCATGGGCTTTTCCGCGGGTGCAAGCGTGGTCATCTCGCAGTACTTCGGCGCGAAGGATGAGGAAAACGTGAGCCGCGCGGTGCATACCACGGTTACCTGCTCGCTGATTTTGGGCGCGGTGTTGAGCGTTGTGGGTGTGCTTCTCATTCCGTTCTTACTCCGCTTCATGCAGGTGCCCGTTGAAGTCTTCCCCTACTCGAAAGCCTATCTCACCATTTACTTTTCGGGGCTTTTGGGGCTTGTGATTTATAACATCGGCTCCGCGATTTTGCGCGCGGTGGGAGATTCCACCCGCCCGTTTTATTACCTTGTGGTCTGCGCGGTGCTCAATACCGTACTCGATTTACTCTTTGTCCTCAAATTCCATATGGGGGTCGAGGGGGTTGCGCTTGCAACCGTACTTGCCCAAGGGGTTTCCGCGGTGCTGGTGCTATACACCCTATTTCGCACAAGCTCGTGCATCCGCATCAGTCTGAACAAACTCAAAATCGCGGGCGATTTGCTCTCCAAAATCGTGCGCATCGGTACTCCCTCCGCGCTTCAAATGGCGCTCACCTCGTTTTCCAACGTATTTGTCCATCGGTACATCAACTTCTTCGGTACCGACTGTATCTCGGGCTATTCCGCGTACCACAAGATTGACCAGCTGGTCATCCTGCCCATGCAATCGGTCGCGCTCGCATCCACCACCTTTATGGGTCAAAACCTGGGTTGCGGGGACGTAAAACGCGCCAAAGCGGGTGTGAGAAGCGCGCTTCTCCTCTCCATGGCGGTCACAGGCGTGCTTATGATTCCCGTCATGGTCTTCGCGCCGCACACGATTGCGTTTTTCAACAACACCCCGGGTGTTGTGAAGATGGGCACCACCTTCCTGCGCTGCCTCACTCCGTTTTATTTGATCTGCTGTATCAACCAAATCTATATCGGTGCGCTTCGCGGCGCGGGAAATACAAAAGCACCCATGGTGATTATGCTCACCTCGTTTGTGGCATTCCGTCAAGCGTATCTCTTCGTGATGGCAAACTTCATTGCAAATGAGCCACTCCCCATCGCGCTTGCCTACCCCATGGGCTGGGTGCTCTGCTCAATCCTCGCAAGTATTTATTACCACAAAACCGACCTTTCCAAAACACGCATTACACAGTAAAAAAAACGCTCCCGTTTGGGAGCGTGTTTCGTTTCTTCGGTTAGTTTTTGCTGACGGTAATCTCAATCAGGCCTGCAGTTTTAGACTGGAGATAAATATCTTTTTGGTCATAGCCAATCCAATATTCTCCTGCAGCCGGATTTCCGCTTGCATTGTTGGTTAAAGTAAATGCAGATCCATTTACCTTAACTGTCGAGATGGAGTAACCGGTCGGAACTTCAATCAAATTCAAATAAACGTGAAGGTATTCTTTTCCGGTGTTATACGGTGAACCGGACTTCAATTCCAAAGCGTTACGATTCTCATCCAGCACCTCTAAATCGACCAAAATCTTGTAAGAATTTTCGTCGATCGTTTCTTTTGCAACCTTGTTATAGCGGAAATAAACATAATTTGCAATTCTTGTATCTCCATCAAATACGGAGTAACCGTAAATTTCCGGATTTACAGCTGCAACAGGTAAAAAGTCAGCACCTGTACTTGTAGATATAGAGCTGTCTTTATTGTGACCTGCATTGAGCTTTCTTGCATACTCCTTGAAAACCGACACCGTGCAGGAGTCGCTGCATTCGCCCGCCTTTACGGAAATCGTCGCGGTACCGAGAGCGACAGCGGTAACAACGCCGTTTTCATCAACGGTTGCGACCGATTCATCGGACGAAGTCCAGGTCACTTTCTTATTGGTAGCATTTTCGGGAGAAACAGTTGCGGTAAGCGTTGCAGTTTTTCCCATTTCAACGGTAAGTTCTGCCATATCAAGTGTAATTCCGTCCACAGGAACGGTAACTTCCGGATAGGTCGCGTCTTTGTCGTAATCGTTGCCGAAGGAGTCATACTCATGCATGAGCTGGGTTGCAAGCACGGTGAGACCGAAGGTGACAGACGGCTGATAGCCCGCACCCGTCTTGTGGTTTGCTTCGTTGCCGACGGTTTCGGGCATGGTGATGCCGAGAACAAAGACCTTCTCCTCATTCGGGAGAATGGAAGCATCGGTATAAAGGCTTGTGCCGAATTCCGCCGCGGTCATGCCCTTGACACTTGCACGGTCGGAGAAATCCACACCCGCAAGGGAATCTGCGCTGTAAATATCCAGATACTCCGAAAGCTTGAAGGATTCGTCATAGACGTTGATGCCTTCGGTTTCCGAGATAATCTGTGTTGCAACATCGAGCTTTGCCGCAAGGCTGCCCACGTTTTTCACGCTGAGCGCGACAACACGGGTATAGCCCGGCTCCCAAAGTGCATCCTTGGGGAGAATCGGGTCAGCCCCAAGCGGAAGGAAGTCCACACCGTTTGTGCTGTAAGACACCTCAATGTCGAGATTGCCCGACTTGATGATGTTGTTGACCGAGGAAACAGAGTCGGTAAACCATGCAAAGGTGGTGCCGATGAGCATAGAGAGGCATACGAGCAGCGACAATGCGCTGAGCATGAGTGCCTGTTTGGTTTTTCTCATGGTAATTTCTCCTTATGTAAAAATTAAGCGAACACTTCGCTATTATAAATCTATCACAGGACATTTCCGTCTGTCAAGTGCTTACTAAAAAAAACTCCGACTCGTCCGAGTCGGAGTTTTTCGTTTATTCGGTGATGGATTTGTGGAATTCCTGAATGGACTTGACGCCGCTGTCGCCCTTTTCCCGTACCTCCAGGATCCCTGCGACACACGCCTGCGCCGCCGCCATGGTGGTGAAGTAACACACACGGCTCTTGATGGCGCTCTTTCTGATGTAACTGTCATCCTGCGCGGAGACCTTAGACCCCGACGGGGTGTTGACGATGAGAGTCACCTCGCCGTTTGCGATGGAATCGAGAATATTCGGTCTGCCCTCGTAGAGCTTATTGACCCGCTTTGCGGGGACACCTGCCGCCACGATGGTTTCATAGGTCTTGCCGGTTGCGATGATGCCAAAGCCTGCTTTATGGAAATCGCGCGCAAGCTGGGGCAGTTCATCCTTATCGCGGTCATTGACGCTGATGAGGACGGTGCCTGAGGTCGGGACCTTGACCTGAGTTGCCTCCTGCGCACGGCAGAACGCGATGCCCGCGGATTCACTCATACCGAGCACTTCACCGGTGGAGCGCATTTCGGGACCAAGCACCGGGTCAACCTCTTGGAACATCTTAAACGGGAAGACCGCTTCTTTGACCCCGTAATGGGAGAATTTCTTATCCTTGAGAGACGGGACGGGAGAGGGACGGCCTGTGTACTCCCCTGTCATGATATCCACCGCGATTTGGACCATCTTGATGTCGCAGACTTTGGAAACCAGCGGCACGGTACGGGATGCGCGCGGATTTGCTTCCAGCACGTAGACCACGCCGTTTTCAATCGCGTACTGCATATTCATGAGACCCGAAACACCCATCTCAACCGCGATGCGGCGGGTGTATTCCTTGATGGTGTCCACCAAATGCTGCGGGATGTTCTTGGACGGGAGGATACAAGCCGAGTCGCCCGAATGGACACCTGCGAGTTCGATATGCTCCATGACCGCAGGGACGAAGCAAGAGGTACCGTCTGAAATTGCATCCGCTTCACACTCGGTTGCATGGCCGAGGAAACGGTCGATGAGGATGGGACGGTCGGGTGTGACGCCGACAGCCGCTTCCATGTACACACGGAGCATTTCCGCATCGCGCACGACCTCCATCCCGCGGCCGCCGAGGACGTAGGACGGACGGACCATGACCGGATAGCCGATACGCTCCGCAATCTCCAAAGCATCGTCGACTGTGACCGCCATACCGGATTCCGGCATGGGGATTTCGAGTTTATCCATCATTGCGCGGAAGAGATCGCGGTCTTCCGCCATGTCGATGGTCTCGGGCGAGGTACCGAGGATGTTGACCCCCGCTTTTTTGAGCGCGCCCGCGAGATTCAGCGGGGTCTGACCGCCAAACTGCGCAATCACGCCGAGGGGTTTTTCTTTTTCGTAGATACTGAGCACGTCTTCAATGGTGAGCGGCTCGAAGTAGAGCTTGTCCGAGGTGTCGTAGTCGGTGGAGACGGTTTCCGGGTTGCAGTTGACAATGATGGTCTCAAAGCCGAGATTACGGAGCGCAATCGCGGCATGGACACAGCAGTAGTCAAACTCGATGCCCTGACCGATTCGGTTCGGACCGCCGCCGAGAATCATGATTTTCTTCTTGTTCTCGCTTGCGACCGATTTGTCGTCCACATGGTAGGTGGAGTAGTAATACGCCTCATGCTCGGTACCGCTTACATGGACACGCTCCCATGCCTGCGTGATGCCCGCAGCCTTTCGTGCCGCGCGGATTTCGTCCTCACTCACGCCGAGAATCTGAGAGAGGTACAAGTCCGAAAAACCGTCCAGCTTTGCGGCACGCAGAGTTTCCGCATCGGGAACCGCACCTGCGTTTTGTTTCAGCGCTTCTTCCTCTTCCACCAGCTCCTTCATCTGCTCGAGGAAGTAGCGGTTGATTTTGGTGAGGGCGAAGAGCTCTTCCACACTCACGCCTTTGCGGAGTGCTTCGTACATGATGAACTGGCGCTCACTGTTCGGAACGGTGAGCAGATTCATGAGTTCTTCCTTGGATTTCTTTGCAAAGTCACGCGCGCCGCCAAGACCTGCACGGCCTGTTTCCAGACTGCGGATTGCCTTCTGGAAGGCTTCCTTATAGGTCTTACCGATGCTCATGACCTCACCGACCGCGCGCATCTGGGTGCCGAGTTTGTCCTGCACACCTTTGAACTTTTCAAATGCCCAACGCGCGAATTTGATGACGATATAGTCCCCATCCGGAACATAATTTGCAAGGTTGCCGTATTTCCCGCACGGGATTTCGTCGAGCGTGAGTCCTGCCGCGAGCATTGCCGAGACCAGCGCAATCGGGAAACCCGTCGCCTTACTTGCAAGCGCGGAGGAACGCGAGGTGCGGGGGTTGATTTCGATGACAACGATACGGTCACTCACCGGGTCATGCGCGAACTGGACGTTGGTACCGCCGATGACCTCGATGGAACGGACGATGCGGTGCGCCTGGTCTTCCAGACGGTCCTGCACCGACTTCGGCACCGTGATCATCGGAGCGGCGCAGAAGGAGTCACCGGTATGGACACCGAGGGGGTCAATGTTTTCAATGAAGCAGACCGTGATGGTCTGGTCCTTGGAGTCGCGCACGACCTCCACCTCGAGTTCTTCCCAACCCAAAATGGATTCTTCGACCAGCACCTGACCCACAAGGCTTGCCTGAAGTCCGCGTGCGGTGACGGTGCGGAGTTCTTCCAAGTTATAGACAAGGCCGCCGCCTTCGCCGCCCATGGTGTATGCGGGGCGTAAAACGACAGGATAGCCCAGTTTTTCCGCAATCTTTTCGGCTTCTTCCACCGTGTATGCCACTTCGCTGCGCGCCATCTCGATGCCGAGGGCATCCATTGCCTTCTTAAATTCAACACGGTCTTCACCGCGCTCGATGGCATCCACCTGCACACCGATGACCTGCACGCCGCATTCTTCCAAAATGCCGGTCTTCGCAAGCTCGGAGCACAGATTGAGTCCCGACTGACCGCCCAGATTCGGAAGCAGCGCATCCGGACGCTCCTTGCGGATAATCTCGGTGAGGCGCTCCACATTCAGCGGCTCGATATAGGTGACATCTGCGACATCGGGGTCGGTCATGATGGTAGCAGGGTTGGAATTGACCAGCACGATTTCGTATCCCAGATTGCGCAGAGCTTTGCAAGCCTGCGTACCCGAATAGTCAAATTCGCACGCCTGACCGATGATAATCGGACCCGAGCCGATGATGAGAATCTTTTGAATATCGCTGCGTTTTGGCATGATGGTTTCTCCTTTGTGTGTATTTTTATGTAAAAGTTTGTTTTTCCTATTTTAATGCACATCGTATCGTTCATTGCGTTTGCTTTGCAAACTCATTTTAGAATCAGTGAACATTTTAGATGACACTCTTTTAGCTAAATTTTGAACTTCGTTCA
>JAZQIE010000038.1:0-6557 GCA_045540975.1 Eubacteriales bacterium | reverse complement strand
CGGCCGCGCAAAAGAAATTCAGGCACTTGAACTTGCTCGCGAAAACGGTGAAAAGATTGAACTTCCGATTGCGGTTGATTTGAGCAAGACCGAGGTTGGTACCGCGGTATTCGCACTCAAGCCGGGTGACGGCTCTGCGCGTGAGCAGGCGGCTTCCTGCCAGCGTGTTCTGGGCGGTGTTGCAAACATCGCGGCAGAGTATGCAACCAAGCGCTACCGCTCCAATGTAGTCAACTGGGGCATGCTGCCGTTTATCTTGGACGATGCGGCAAGCTTTAACATTGCGGCAGGGGATTGGATTTACATCCGCGGCATCCGTGCCCTCCTCGAAGGCAATGACGAGAGCATTGAAGCAACTTTGATTCAAAACGGGAAGGAGACCAAGATTACGCTGAAACTTCCGGCAATCACCCGTGAAGAGCGTGATATCATCCTCTCCGGCTGCCTCATCAACTATTACGCGAAATAATGGGAAAGCACCGATGGAATCCATCGGTGCTTTTTTGCATATCCTTTTAAAAGAGTGAGGCTTGCGCTCGATATTCAGCCAGTACAGCCGCTTCAATCCGATCTCGAAGCGTATGTTCTGTCGGATGGACGATGTCTGCAAATCTGCCGTTTATCAGCTGACGCGCAGGCATGGCGAGAAACATTCGGTCTTGCCCTGCGATTACCTTGATATCGTGTACGACCAATTCATTGTCAAATGTGACCGAAACGATTGCACGCAGCTTCCCTTCGTTTATCATACGGCGGATTTTTACATCGGTGATGGTCATTTTGCTACACTCCTTAAGAATTGACTGGACAATTGTATGCATTAAAGCTATAATAAGACTTGTGATTTGCTGTTAGTCTGCCCGTGTGTGGGAAAAACATACACAAGAGGGCGGTGATTGTTATTGGAGGGTTTGAAGTTGAATACCGTTTTATCTGATTGCTGTCAAACTGTGCATTTTGTCGGAATTGGCGGTGTTTCCATGAGCGGACTTGCGGAGGTTTTGCTCTCTCGCGGGTTTTCGGTCAGCGGCTCGGATATGAAAGAAAGCGATGCGCTTGCGCGTTTGAAAAACTTAGGGATAGTTACATTTGTCGGTCACCGTGCCGAGCAGGTGGGAGATGCCGATTTGGTGATTCGCACCTCGGCAATTCCGGATTCCAACCCGGAAATCGTGTGCGCGAAAGAGAAGGGAATCCCGATTTTGGAGCGCGCGGAAGCGTGGGGCATTTTGATGAAGGAATACAAACACAATGTTTGTTTTTCCGGCACGCACGGAAAAACCACCTCCACTTCCATGATGACACACATTGCGCTGGAAGCGGAATGTAATCCGCAGGTCATGGTGGGGGCGAATCTTCCCGCAATCGGAGGAGGACTTCGCATTGCAGACAGCGATTTATTCATCGCAGAGGCCTGCGAATACTGTAACTCCTTCCATCATTTTCATCCCTCGATTGCTGTGATTCTAAACGTTGATGAAGACCATCTGGATTTCTTTTCGGGTATTGAGGAGATTATTGCATCCTTTCAAACCTTTGCCAAATTGGTGCCGCAGGACGGCGCGATTGTGGTAAACGGTGACGATGCAAACGCGATGAAGGCGGTAGCGGGAATCAAACGTGAGATAATCACATTCGGAATCGACCAACCTGCACGGGTGATGGCGAAAAATCTTACAATGAGCACTCGTGAGACCGTATTTGATTTGTATTTCGACGGGGAGTTCCAAACGAAAATCCGACTTGCGGTCCTGGGAAAACATAATGTCTATAACGCGCTTTCCGCTTGTGCCGCCGCGCTGAAGCTGGGTATTTCGCCCGAGGATATCGCGGCAGGACTTTCCACATTCCACGGTGCAGGACGTCGCTTTGAGTTGAAAGGCGTTTACGGCGGTGCCGAGGTATATGACGATTACGCTCACCATCCGAGTGAGGTGCGCGCAACCTTGGAGTCGGTCAAGACTTTGGGATATGAACGTGTGATTTGTATCTTCCAGCCGCATACCTATACACGCACCGCGGCGCTCAAAGAAGAATTTGCGGAGGCGCTTTCGCTTGCGGATGTTCCGTGTTTTGTCCCGATTTATGCGGCGCGCGAGAAAAACACCATCGGAATCGAATCCGATGCCATTGCAAATCTAATTCCGAACTCTCTCAATTTCTCGGATTTTGAAGAAGCTTTGGCGTGGATTCGTGCAAATGCGCGGGCAGGGGATTTGATTTTAACCATGGGCGCGGGAGATGTTGTTTTACTCGGAGAAAAACTGCTCAAATAAAGACCGAAAAGCTGTGAGAAAACTCACAGCTTTTTTGCATAAAAGATTAGACAAACGGAAGAAAAAATGTTATGATATAGTAAGTATATCTATGTCCGCGATTTAGATTGTGAGGGAATGAGCATGAAAAGTATTTTGGGAATCGATATCGGCGGAAGTACCACCAAGATTATCGGCTATCGTGACGGCGAGATTTTCTCTCCGCTTCTTGTGAAAGCGAATGATCCGACCGCGTCTCTTTACGGCGCGTTCGGTAAGTTTTTGAGCGTGAATCAGCTTGCGATTGAAGATATTGAACGTGTTATGATTACGGGTGTCGGCGCATCCGCGATTCAAGAGAATCTGTTTGGAATCCCGACAGTTCATATCGATGAGTTTCAGGCAATCGGTCGCGGCGGTCTGTTTCTTTCCGGACTTGACCGTGCGGTTGTTGTCAGCATGGGAACAGGTACCGCATTTGTTGCGGCAAACGGGGATCGTGCAAGGCATTTGGGCGGCACCGGTGTCGGCGGCGGCACATTGCTGGGGCTTTCCGACCGTATGATTAACGTTCGCCACTTCAATGAACTGATTGAAACCGCAAACAGCGGTGATTTGCAAAACGTTGACCTTCTGATTCGTGATATCAGCGCAGGTGAGATGGAGACCTTGACTCCGAATACCACCGCATCCAACTTCGGAAAAATCAGTGACCTTGCAACAAACGGGGATTTGGCGCTCGGTATCATCAATCTGGTATTCCAGACAATCGGTGTCATCTCGGTATTTGCCGCAAAAAATGAGAACACCGAGAACATTATCCTCACCGGGAATCTGACCAATGTCCCGCAGATGCATGAGATTTTTGACATCATGCAGAAATTGTACGGGATGAATTTTGTTGTCCCCGAGCATTCCGAATTTGCAACCGCAACCGGTGCGGCACTGCTGCACAACCTGGAGGAAGTATGAGAGAAAAACGCTTGATTGCGGAGGAAGAACTCCTTCGTCAACGTGATTATATGGAGCGCGTTCGTGCGATGCACAGCGAGCAGAAATATGCATTTGTGGATACCTACGGATGCCAGCAAAACGAAGCAGACAGCGAGATTCTGCGCGGTTTACTGCTTGAAATGGGGTATTTGCCGACCACCGACGAAGCGGTCGCGGATATCATCCTGGTCAATTCCTGCGCGGTACGTGAGCACGCGGAAATGCGGATTTTGGGCAATGTCGGTGCGCTGAAACCCGGGAAACGGATGAAACCCGGTCAGATTATCGGCATCTGCGGCTGCATGGTGCAACAGCCTCACATGGCGGAGCGAATCAAAAAAAGCTTCCATCATGTCAATCTTGTGTTTGGCACCCATGCGGTACACCGTCTGCCCGAGCTTTTGTACCAAGTGCTGACAAGCGGGAAGCGTGTGTTTGCAACCGAGGACACCGAGCACGAAATTGTCGAAGGTCTTCCCGTGCTGCGCGCGAGTAAGACCAAAGCGTGGGTTTCCATCATGTACGGCTGCAATAATTTTTGTTCGTACTGCATTGTCCCGTATGTGCGCGGACGTGAACGCAGCCGTGATCCGCAAGTAATTGTGGACGAGATTTCCGCACTCATCAAAGACGGCGCGCGTGACATTACGCTTTTGGGACAAAACGTCAATTCCTACGGTTTAGACCGTGATGACGGTGTGAATTTTTCCGAACTGTTGCGCAGACTCAATGCAATCCCCGGGAAATTCCGCCTTCGTTTCATGACCAGCCACCCAAAGGATGCATCCAAAGAACTCTTTGAAACCATGGCATCCTGTGAAAAGGTTTGTAAGCATATCCATCTGCCGTTCCAATCCGGCAGCAACCGTATCTTGAAAGAAATGAACCGCAAGTACACCCGTGAGCATTATCGCGAACTGGTGGATTATGCGCGCTCACTCATGCCGAATCTCGCGCTTACAAGCGATGTGATTGTCGGTTTCCCGAGTGAAACCGAAGCGGATTTTGAAGAGACGATGGATTTGGTGGAAAGCATCGGCTTTGATGCACTGTTTACCTTCCTTTATTCGCGCAGAAAGGGAACACCTGCGGCGGAACTTCCCGACTGCGCCACGAAAGAAGAAAGACAAGCCCGTTTTGAACGCCTGCTTGCGCTCCAAAACGAGCATTCAAAAGAAAGAAATCAGCGTCACCTCGGAACAAGAATCGAGGTGTTAATCGAAGCGGATACCCCGGAAGAAATGAATCTGCTTGCACGGTGTGATGACAATCGCCCGGTGCGCTTTGCGGGGGATTCGTCACTCGTCGGGAAGTTTGCAATCGTGGAAATTACCGAGTGTGCAAAATGGTCTATGGAGGGAACGATTGTTTCTGTCCTTCCCGAATAAAAGGGGTTGTTGAATTTGGCTAAAGAAAGAGCGCTGACACCGATGATGCAGCAATATCTGGAAATCAAAGAGAAAAACAGCGACAGTCTGCTCTTTTTCCGTTTGGGCGATTTTTATGAGATGTTCTTCGACGATGCGGTTACCGCATCCCGTGAACTGGATTTGGTTTTGACCGGACGCGATTGCGGTCTGGAAGAGCGCGCCCCGATGTGCGGTGTGCCGCATCATGCGTGTGAGGCATATATTTCGCGTCTTGTAGCGCGCGGCTATAAAGTTGCAATTTGCGAGCAAATGCAAGATCCGAGTGAGTGCAAGGGGTTGGTGGAACGCGATGTTATCCGCGTTGTCACCCCGGGCACGATTCTGGATTCCTCGGTGGTCGGTGCATCCGAGAATAACTTCCTCTGCACGGTCAGTGTCGGCAAGAAGGAAGCGGCACTTTGCAGCTGCGATATCGGAACGGGTGAACTGGAACTCTCCGTTGTCAGCGGCGAGAATTTAAACTATCATATCATTGCGGAGCTTCAGCGTATTTCCCCGAGTGAAGTTCTGCTCCAAAATGCACTTGCCAAACGATCGGTCTTGCGCGATTTTGTGCGCGACCGTTTGGGCGCAATGCTGACCGAAGGTCATGACGATTATTTTGATTATGACCGCGCGGAAAAAGCGGTTTGTGAGCAGTTTGAAGCGGAAAACACCGAAAAACTCGGGTTCCGTGAAGAAAGTGCTGTCTGCGCTGCGGGTGCAATGCTTTTGTATCTCCATGCAACGCAGAAAAACGATTTGCGTCAGATTAACCGTGTCCGCTTTATGGAAAACGCAAATTACATGCGGCTTGACATGACCGCGCGCCGTAATTTGGAACTGTGTGAAACCATGCGAAACGGGGAACGCCGCGGCTCACTTCTTTGGGTGTTGGATAAAACAAAAACCCCTATGGGCGGGCGTTTGATCCGTCAGTGGATCAATAAGCCGCTGTGTCAGAAAGATCAAATCGTAACACGTCAGAATGCGATTGAGGCGCTGGTCATCAATCCGATTGTGTCGGACGGAATTGCCCGTGTGTTGAGCGAAGTTTCCGACTTAGAGCGTTTGGTGAGCCGTGTTGTTTGCAAAACCGCAAGTTATCACGATTTGTTCAATATCGGACAAACCCTCGCAAAAATCCCGGATCTGAAAACCGAACTTTCTCAACTCGATGCACCGGAAATGGTGCGGATTCAAAACGAACTCGATCCCGTGGAAGAAATTCGCGATTTGATTTCCCGCGCGATTGAGTATCACTTGGACGACGACGGAAAAGAAGTCTTCGGCATCAAACTCGGTTATAACGAGGAGATTGACCGTCTCAAAAACATTCGCGACAACGCCATGGGCATGGTGTTGCAGTTAGAAGCGAATGAGCGCGAAAAAACCGGAATCAAAACTTTGAAGGTGCGATACAACCGTGTCTTCGGGTATTACATCGAAGTCAGTAAGTCTTATTTGAATCTTGTTCCCGAGGAATACATTCGCAAGCAAACCCTCGCAAACGGCGAGCGGTATTTCACTCAGGAACTCAAAGAACTGGAAGGCTCGATTTTGGGTGCTTCGGACCGACTGCAGGCTTTGGAACGCCAAGCGTTCAACGAAGTTTGCCAGCAGATTTCCGCGCAGCTTGTCCGCTTCCAAAACACCGCAAAATTGATTGCATATCTCGATGTTGTTCTCTCTCTTGCTACGGTTGCGACCGAATACCGTTATGTTCGTCCGCAAATTGAAGAGAGTGATGTCTGCGAAATTTCGGGCGGTCGTCATCCGGTTGTGGAACGTATGATGCGCGATATTCCGTTTGTTCCGAATGATACATATTTGGATTGCGGAGAAAACCGTGTTGCACTGATTACAGGCCCGAATATGGCGGGTAAATCCACCTATATGC
>JAZQIE010000037.1:0-6671 GCA_045540975.1 Eubacteriales bacterium | reverse complement strand
GGGCACTTCGCCGCGGCGCTGATCGATCAGGCGGGGCTCAAGGGCTATGCCATTGGCGGCGCACAGGTATCCCAGAAGCACGCGGGCTTTGTCATCAACCGCGGTGGTGCAACCGCGCAGGATGTGAAAACACTCATTGAGCAGATTCGTGAGATTGTGCTTCGGGAGACCGGGGTGACACTTGAATGTGAAATCTGCATATTGTAGGAGGATGTATGGAATTTTTAATCGTATCCGGTATGTCGGGGGCAGGAAAAAGCCGTGCTGTCGCGGTGTTTGAGGATTTGGATTACTATTGTGTCGACAATATGCCCGCGGAACTCATTCCGAAATTCGCGGAGATGTGTGTTGCGGCAAAAGGACGTTTTGAGCGCGCGGTTTTGGTTGTAGACACACGCGGCGGTGCGGATTTTAACCGTCTGTTTTCCGCGCTGGAAGAACTCAGCGATTTGGATTGTACCTATAAAATTCTGTTCTTTGAGGCATCTGCCGAGACCATTATCAGCCGTCAGCGTGAGACCCGCCGCAAACATCCCATGCAAAAGGACGGCATGAGCATGAACCGTGCCATTCAGCAGGAGATTGAGATTTTATCCGGTGTCCGCGCACGTGCGGATTATATCATCAATACCACCAGTATGAGCACCGCGGGACTCCGTCAGCATCTGCTGGATTTGTTTGTGCGCCGCGAAGAGCATGACCGCTCCATGGCAATCAATGTCATGTCCTTCGGTTTCAAATACGGCGCACCGCCCGAGGCGGACGTCATGTTCGACGTGCGCTTCCTTCCCAATCCGTTTTATCTGCCCGAACTTCGCCCGAAAACCGGCCTTGAAGCTTCGGTTCGGGATTACGTGCTGGAAAATGAGGATACACAGGAGTTTTTGGGGCATCTGTATTCGATGATGGATTATCTCATTCCGCAGTATATCGAAGAAGGAAAAACCACATTGGTGGTCGGAATCGGCTGTACGGGTGGGAAGCACCGCTCGGTGGTGCTCAGTGAAGAACTGTGCCGCCACATCAACGAAAAAGGCTATAAAAGTAACACGCTTCATCGTGATATCGGACGCGAATAGGAGGCAATCATGAATCGAAACGGTCGAATCGTGGTAATCGGCGGAGGGACAGGTCTTTCCACCATGCTGCGAGGACTGAAGCATTATACCGACCAAATCACCGCAATCGTCACGGTTGCGGATGACGGCGGCGGCTCGGGCATTCTTCGTCAGGAAATGGGAATTCTCCCGCCCGGTGACATCCGAAACTGTATCATTGCGCTCTCCAACGCAGAGCCTATGATGCGCGATTTACTCAATTACCGATTCTCGGAGGGCGGTCTTGCAGGGCAGAGCTTTGGCAATCTCTTCCTCGCCGCGCTCAACGAGGTGACAGGCTCGTTTTATCAAGCGGTCCGCTATATGAGTCAGGTCCTTGCGATTTCGGGACGGGTACTCCCGGTTACGGTCGAGGATATTCGCCTTGCGGCTGAATTTGAAAGCGGCGTGTGTGTCCTTGGGGAATCCAAGATTTTTGAAGCAAAAAAAGAGCAGAAAAGCCGTATCAAGCGCGTCTTTTTGATTCCCGAGCATCCGCTTGCATTGGAGGAAAGCCTGAACGCGATTGAGGGTGCAGACCTTTTGGTCTTCGGTCCGGGAAGTTTATATACCAGCGTCCTCCCCAATCTTTTGGTGAGTGGGGTTGTGGATGCGGTTTTACGCTCCAATGCAAAGAAGGTCTATGTCAGCAACATTATGACCCAGGAAGGGGAAACCGAGGGGTATACCGCATTTGACCATGTGCAGGCACTCTTTGACCATGCAGGCTGTAAACTCTTCGATCATTGTCTGGTGAATGACACCCCGATTGCGCCGGAACTGTTGGAACGATACGAAAAAGAAGCGGCGGAAGAAATGGTAGTGGATGCCGAGCGGTTTGAAGCCGCAGGGGTAAAACTGCATTATGCACCGCTTGTATCAAACGATAAGCGCTATGCGCGTCATGACCCGAATCTTCTGGCGTGTGCGCTGATGAAACTGTTGGAGGAGTAACATGACATTTACCGCACAGGTGAAAACCGAATTATGTAAAGTCCCCATCGAGCACGAACGTTGCGCGCTCGCGGAACTGTGCGGCATTGTGTTGTTTGCGCAGTCATTTGATGCGCGTGCGCTCCGTATCGTCACGGGAAATCATGAGTTTGTCGGCCGTATTTCGCGGTTGATGAAGCTCCTCTTTGGATTTGATTTTGATAAGAAAATCATCCCGACCGACTCGCTGAAAAAGTACAGTCTGATTGTACAGTCGCAGGAAAAACTCGGTGTTCTGTTTGATGCATTCGGCTTTGAACTCGGAAGCACCAATGTGATTCGCTTAAATGCAGCGCTGGTCGAGGATGACCGCACCCGTTCCGCATTTTTGCGCGGTGTGTTTTTGGCATCGGGTTCGGTTTCCGACCCGCAGACAACCTATCATTTAGAGGTCACCACCTCGCATTATCGCCTCAGCCGTGAGGTTCTTGCGATGCTCCCCGAATTGGGACTGCGCGCAAAATGTACCGAGCGAAAAGGCAACTTTGTCATCTATTTTAAGGAATGCAGTATGGTGGAGGATGTGCTGACCCTCATCGGTGCGCCGATTGCCGCGATGCACGTCATGGAAACCAAAATGTACAAAGAACTGAAAAACGACATCAACCGCCGCGGAAATTTCGAAAATGCAAACTACGAAAAAATGCTGGATACCGCGGCGCGCCAAGTAAAGGCGTTTTTAACGCTGGATTTGGATTCTCTGCCCGAGAAACTTCGGGATGCCGCGCGTGTTCGGATTGAGAATCCGGAAAAAACCATGGCGGAGCTTTGTGAGATTTTGGGAGATGTCACCAAATCGGGACTCAATCACCGCTTCCGTAAACTCATGGAACTTGCGGAGAAGAAAAAGGCGGAAAAGGAGAGCAAGGAATGAGCGGATTTGTCCATTTACATGTACATAGTGAATACAGTTTGTTGGACGGCGCTTGCAGAATCAAGGGTCTGATTGCGCGCGCGAAGGAACTCGGGCAAACCGCGGTTGCCATCACAGACCACGGCGTGATGTACGGAGTCATTGACTTCTACGAGGAAGCCAAACGTGAAGGGATTCATCCCATCATCGGCTGTGAGGTGTATGTCGCGCCCCGCACCCGATTTGATAAGGTGCATGGGCCGGATTCGGAAGCCGCCCATCTTGTTTTGCTGTGCAAAAACGAAATCGGCTATCAAAACCTCATTCGTATGGTCAGCTTGGGATATACCGAGGGATTCTATAACCGTCCGCGCGTGGATTTGGACCTCCTGCGCGAGCATTCGGAAGGTCTTATTTGTCTCTCTGCCTGCCTTGCGGGCGCGATCCCGCGTTACTTGGAGCGTGGGGACTATCACGGCGCGAAGGAATATGCCGAGACCCTTTCCGAAATCTACGGCGAGGGGAACTTCTATCTTGAAATCCAAGACCACGGAATCCCCGAGCAACGCGCAGTCAATCAGGGGCTCTACCGCCTTGCGGAAGAACTTTCGTTGCCGCTGGTTGCCACCAATGATGCGCACTATCTCACCCGTTCGGACGCCTATGTGCAGGACGTCCTCATGTGTGTGCAGATGAATAAAACCTTAAACGACCCCGACCGCATGAAATTTGCGACCGAGGAATTCTATCTCAAAAGCGAAGACGAAATGCGCGAGCTGTTCCCGAAGCATCCGGAAGCGATTGAAAACACGGTAAAAATCGCGGAGGCGTGCCAAATGGATTTCACCTTCGGGAAATATCACTTGCCGCATTACGATGTGCCGAGTGAATTTGCCTCGTCTGTAGAGTACTTCCGCTATTTGGTAAACCGCGGCTTTGCGGAACGATTCCCGAATCCGCCCGAGGAATACCGCGCACGTCTTACCTATGAAATGAATATGATCGAGCAGATGGGGTATGTGGATTACTTCATCATCGTTTGGGACTTCATTCGCTTTGCCAAAGAAAGCGGAATCCCGGTCGGACCCGGGCGCGGCAGTGCGGCAGGAAGTCTGGTTTCCTATTGCCTCAACATCACCAGCATTGACCCGATGAAATACAATCTGTATTTCGAGCGTTTCTTAAACCCCGAACGTGTCAGCATGCCGGATATCGATATCGACTTCTGCTATGTCCGCCGTCAGGAAGTCATTGACTATGTTGTGGACAAGTACGGCGCGGACCATGTGGCGCAAATCGTCACCTTCGGTACCATGGCGGCGCGCGGCGCGGTGCGTGATGTGGGCCGCGTGCTCAATATCCCGTACGGGGAAGTGGATGCGGTCGCAAAGCAAATCCCGTTCGAACTGAAAATGACCATTGAAAAAGCGCTCACGGTTTCCCAACCCTTAAAGGAAATGTACGATAACGATGCGCGAATCCGCCGCCTGATTGATACCGCGAAAGCGCTGGAAGGAATGCCGCGCCATGCTTCTACCCACGCGGCAGGCGTGGTCATCACCAAAAACCCTGTGGACAGTTACGTTCCGCTTTCCAAAAACGATGAATCCATTGTGACCCAATTCCCGATGACCACATTGGAGCGTTTGGGTCTGTTGAAGATGGACTTTTTGGGTCTGCGCAACCTGACCGTCTTGCGTGATGCGGAAGCAATGATTCGAAAAAAAGACCCGTCCTTCTCTCTGGATGACATCGACGATCACGATGCGGGTACTTTTTCCATGCTGGCGCAAGGCAAAACCGCAGGTGTATTCCAGCTGGAAAGCGGCGGTATGACCAACGTGGTTATGGGCATGAAGCCGCATTCGATTGAAGAGATTACCGCAATCGTGGCACTCTTCCGCCCGGGTCCGATGGACTCGATTCCGCGGTATATCGATTGCAAATTCCATCCCGAAAAGATTACCTATAAACATCCGCTGCTCAAAGAGATTCTGGAGGTCACCTACGGCTGCATTGTCTATCAGGAGCAGGTCATGGACATCTTCCGCAAAATCGCGGGCTATTCGCTCGGACGCGCGGATATGGTCCGCCGCGCGATTTCCAAGAAGAAGGAGAAAGAGATTCTGCGCGAGCGGGAGAATTTCATCCACGGAAACACGGAAGACGGAATTGCGGGCGCGGTCGCAAACGGAATCTCGGAACAGATTGCAAACGAGATTTTCGATGAAATTGTCGCGTTTGCAAATTATGCGTTCAACAAAGCCCATGCCGCGGCATATGCGATGGTATCTTACCAAACCGCGTATATGAAGCACCACTATCCGCGTGAGTACATGGCGGCACTTTTAACCTCGGTGCTCGACAACAGCTCCAAAATTACCGAATATATCGCGCTGTGCCGTGAAATGGGAGTTTCTCTGCTTCCGCCCGACATCAACGAATCCTTCGACGATTTCACCGTCAGCGGAGATGCAATCCGCTTTGGTCTTGCGGCAATCAAAAATATCGGTCGCGGTATGGTCAAAATCGTGGTGAGTGAGCGCGAACAAAACGGACCGTTCACCTCTCTGCAGGATTTCTGCGAGCGCATGAGTGAGCGCGAACTCAACCGCCGTGCGGTGGAAAATCTCATCAAATGCGGCGCGTTTGACAAATTCGGTACACGCAGTCAACACCTGCAAGTGTATGAGAATATTCTGGACGACATCTCGCAAAACCGCAGTAAAAATGTGGCAGGGCAGATGGATTTGTTCTCCTTGGGTGGGGAAGAAACCGAAACCTTTAAGACAGTTGCGCTTCCCGATATTCCGGAATTTGACAAGAAGACCTTGCTCTCGCTTGAACGTGAAACCGCAGGGCTGTATCTCTCGGGACATCCGATGGAAGCATATACCGAAGAACTCAAACGCCGCGCAATCATACAAATCTCGCAGATAACCGCGGAGGATGAATCCCGTTTTAAAGACGGGCAGGTGGTACTCATTGCGGGTGCGGTGAGCGAAGTGAAAACCAAAACCACCAAAAACAGCCAGATGATGGCATATCTGACCTTGGAAGACATTTCGGGCACCGCGGAGATTATCGTATTCCCGAAGGTGTTTTCCGAGTACCGCAATCTCATGCACGAGGATGCGCTTTTGGTCGTGCGCGGAAGAATGAGTATCCGTGACGAGGGCGCACCGCAGATTATTTGCGATTCCGCGGAAGAACTCACCATAACCGAAACGGTCGCACCGAAGCGTGAGAGCGGAGAAAAACTCTACTTGCGCTTTGCGAGTGAGGACGACCCGAAGTATACGGTCATACGCGATTTGCTCGGTGCATTTCCGGGTGAGCGCACCGTGATTCTATACTTTGCAGACAGTGGGAAACGTCTCAAAGGATGTGTGGAAGCGGATGCACGTTTACTGTATCGCATCACCGCGATTTTAGGCGAGGAAAATGCGGTTTTAAAGTAAAATTTTTCTTTACTTTTTTGATTTTGCGTGTATACTCTATAATAGGTTATTTTGTCTGAAAGGGTTGTTTACCATGAAGGTTATTATTATGACGGATCTGGAAGGCGTCAGCGGCGTCAATCATCCGAATCATATTTGCAGTGAGCCGGGTCCCGATTATCAGTATGCGGTCGGGCGTTTGATGGCAGACCTCTATGCCGCGGTGGAAGGCGCGCTTGACGGCGGTGCAACCGAGGTTTTTGTGGTCGACGGGCATCATACCGGAAA
>JAZQIE010000036.1:0-11582 GCA_045540975.1 Eubacteriales bacterium | reverse complement strand
GATTTCGGACTGGGCGGTCGAATCCGTGAAATCCATGGTCGGTCAGGGCTTCATCCAAGGTGCAAACGGCAAAATCAACCCGCAGGGCAATGCAACAAGAAAGTCGGATCGTAGCCATGTCGTTCTGTGGGCCAAGGAGTTGGAGAGATATTTTGTCTTCCTAAGACCGCTTGGCCTCCGACTTGATTTCGGACTGGGCGGTCGAATCCGTGAAATCCATGGTCGGTCAGGGCTTCATCCAAGGTGCAAACGGCAAAATCAACCCGCAGGGCAATGCAACAAGAGCTGAAGTGGCGGTCTTACTCGACCGCATCCTCGCAAAGTAACCGTAAGTAACCAAGGCGGAGAAAAACTCCGCCTTGGTACAATAAAAAAAGGAGGAAACGTTATGAAAATGTTCACCAGAAGAGGTCTTGCACTCGCACTTGCAATCGTCATGGTATTGTCCCTTGCGGCATGCACCTCCAACCCGACCTCTTCCACCGCGGGCGAAGCACCGTGGGGCGAAGACGGAAAACCCTTCACTCCGGAAACCGAGATTTCCGTTGTTGTCGGCTCTCATGCAAGCTGGCCGTACAACGCGGAGTGGAAAATGTGGCAGTACCTGATCGAAGGTTCGGGCGCTACCGTTGATGTCACCGCAATCACAGGCAGTGACTACGCAACCAAAATCAACCTGATGTTCGCGGATGCAGAGACCCTTCCGGATTTGCTCCATATGGACAACAAACAACTGGTCGACCAGCACGCGAGTGCGGGCGGCTTCATTTCAATCGATGACTACATCGATCAGATGCCGAACTACAACAAGGCGCTGAATGCATATGACCCCGAAGTCCGCGCAGGTTTGGAGCGCGAACGTAAGAGCGCAGACGGCAAGGTCTACTGGCCGGTCGTCCTCGGCACCTCCACCGTGCAGAACGCACAGGGCTGGCTGTACCGCAAGGACATTTTGGAAAAGCACAACTTGGAAGTTCCGAAGACTCTGGACGAATTGGTCGAGGTTTGCCGCGAACTCAAAAAACTTTATCCGGAATCCTATCCGTTCTGCCCGCGCGGCGGCGGTCAGGTTTTCACCATTATGGGCCCGATGTTCCAGCCGTATCTGGATCAGCTCTTCTACTATGACTTCACCGATGAAACATGGAAATTCGGTGCAATCGAAAACGGTACCCGCGAACTGGTCGAATTCCTCATCATGATGCAGAACGAAGGCCTTGCACATCCGAACGGCCACATCATGGACGGCCCGACCTTTGACGAATATGTCACCACAGGCAAGCTTTTCTTCACCAACCACTATCTGGTACGTCAGTCCTACTACAACGTCCCGATGAGTCTGGAAAATCCGGACTTCGCATTCATGGCAATGGTTCCGCCTGCTGCAACCCGCGGCGAGCAGAAGATGGCAAAGACCTCTATCGTCCGCTCGGGTCTCACCGTCCCGAACACCAAGAACGAAGGCAGAATCGGGAATGCAATCCGCTTCCTCGACTATATGTATTCCGACACCGCAAAGGACCTCCTCTCCTGGGGTAAGGAAGGCGAGACTTACAAGGTGGATGCAGACGGCAACCGCGCATACATTCTGGAAGGCGAAGAAACCGTTCAGCTCAAGTACGGTACCGCAACCGCAGGTCTCCTGCAGCGCGTAGACGAGCTTGCATACAACGAAATCGTTGCATCAGGCTCCCCGATTGACCCTGCCATCTTCGCGTACACCGAAGACAACGTCAACCCGGCAAACTGGATTTCCTTCAACGATGAAGAACTTGCAGTGTTCAACCAGTACTACGATGCACTCTCCAACTACGTTGCAGAGTGGCTGGACAAGTTCATCTTCCGTGTTGTTCCGCTCACCGATGAGGCTTGGAACGAGGGTGTTGCGCAGGTCAAGGCGTTGGGTCTTGACGAAATGCTCGAAATCTACAACAGTGCTTGGGCACGCGTGAAATAAGATTTTTCTGTTTCATTTTTTTCCTTCTTTTCCCCGATGGCAAGTGGTTGTGCATGAAGCCGCTTGCCACGGTGGGGGGAAACTCTCTCAAAAAGAAAAACTCCCGACTGTACCGCATACAGTCGGGAGGTTTTTGTGTTGTTTTTACTTTGCAAAGTCCAAAACAGACGATGCATCGAGTTTATCGTAATTTGCGAGGAAGGTCGCGAGCTCTTTTGCGATGATTTTCGCACCGCCCACACTGTTGCTTTCAATGTTGAGCGGAAGGAGGGGGTCGTGGAGGGAGAGACGGAGCAAGAACCAGCCGTCACCGTGGTCGCTGTCAAGATTTACACGCACACCCTCATAATTATCCTCTGCGAGCGACCAACCGTCCTGCTTTTCGGCATAAGCGGTAAGCGCGTCAATGACAGATTGTCCGTATGTCTTGAAATCGTCAAGCGCGATATTCATGCGGAATTCCACACTCTCAGACGGCTCTTCCAAATCCGCCAGCAGACTTTCCAGAGTGTACCCCATCTTCTTGCCGCGTGCAAGTTCAACCAGAAGCTTGGTCACCAGATACGCGCCGTCGTCGAGGAAATAGTTTTCCTTCAGAGCGCCGTGACCCGAGGTCTCGATTGCAAGCTGACTGTCCTGTCCCTGCGCATTGAGGCGGACAGACTCATTGATGACATTGCGGTATCCTCTCTTGAAGCGGTGATGGATGCCGCCCTTTTCACGGATGAATTTCGCAAGACCTGTGGAAGTAATCGAGTCGGTCACGATGGTGGTACCCGGATGCTCGCGGAGTAAAATCGCCGCCAGCATCGCAATGATGCGGTTGCGGTTGAGCTCACTTCCGTCAGACAGTACCGCGCCAGCGCGGTCAACATCGGTGTCAAAGATGATGCCAAGGTCTGCTTTGGTTTCGCGTACCGCCTCGGTAATACTCTCCATTGCTTCCTTGTTTTCGGGATTCGGAATGTGATTCGGGAAACTTCCGTCAGGGTCCAAGAAACGGCTGCCGTCGGTGTTTGCGCCCAAGGGCTTCAATACCTTGTCGGCAAAGAAACCGCCTGCACCGTTGCCTGCATCCACAACAATGCAAAAGCCTGCAAGCGGAGTCTCCTCACCGGTTGCGGTGCGGATTTTATCTACCAAAATCGCGGAGTAGGTGTCCATAAACTCGGCACTTGTAATTTCGCACGGCGCCATATCGGTCTTGGTATCGCTTGCCGCAAAGGCGAGAATCTCGGCGATGTCTGCCTTCTCTAAACCACCCTCGGCGGTGAAGAATTTAAAGCCGTTGCGGTTAAAGGGGAGATGGCTTGCGGTAATCATGACCGAGCCGTCAAACAAATACCCTTCGGTCACGGTGGACATAAACATCGCGGGGGTACTTGCCATGCCGAAATCGGTCACGGAAAGACCCGCTTCCGCCATCGCGGAAGAAATCCAGCCGCAAAGGGTCTCGCCCGACAGACGGGAGTCGCGCCCGACCGCCACGCGCAGACCTGCGGTTTTCCCGGTCTTCTTCATCAGCCAAAGCGCAAAGCCGCGCCCAATGTTGCGGCAAACCTCTTCGGTCAGGTTGATGTGCTGCCCCTCGATTCCTTCAAGTGCAACACCGCGAATATCGCTGCCATTTTGCAGTTTCTTGTAATCCATCTTCTCAATTCCTCCATTTTATAGTTCTATCACGGGAAGTAGGGAGAGTCAAATACACGACAACCCTACAATACCAACACCAGACGGTTGTGCAGGTTTTCAATCTCAATACGGTTTGCGCCTTCCGCATACTCGCCGTCAAGCGACCAGGAAAGTTCATTGGTTGTGACGGTCACCTTACTTGCGCTGCGGAGGGTGAGCATCCGACAGTCATAGGTTTGGTTGTTGAGCGAGGTGATGAGATCGGAAAGCTCGGTAATATCTTTGGGAGTGCGCACCAAAAGCACCTCGAACTTCCCGTCGGAAAGATCGACAAGCGAGGGCGCAAGGGTGAGGACTCCGCCCACACTGGTGGAATTGCACACCGCACCGAAAATAAAATCGTCTTCCACTACCGCGGTGTCCAGCTGCATCCGTACATGTTTTTTCTTAATCCCGGAAATCTCCTGAATCCCGCTGAGCAGATACGCGAGATGACCGAGCGAATTCTTCGCGTTTTGCGAGGTGGAATAACTCGCCTTGGTAAACGCACCAAACGATGCAATATAGGTGAAATACGAATCTCCGAACCGCCCCACATCCAAGGGTGTCGGTGTGCCGTTTACAATCTGCTCCGCGGCCTTTTTCGGGTCGGAATTGAGCTTTAAGGTGCTTGAAAAATCATTGGTGGAGCCGGTCGGAATATACCCGAGCGGTACGTTGAGATTCGCGCGGATGATACCGGTCACGGTTTCGTTTAACGTCCCGTCACCGCCGCAGCATACAATGAGGTCCATCGAACCGCCGCGTTCACATACAACACGGGTTGCATCTCCGCGCTTTGCGGTGATGAATACATGGGTGTCGTAATCCGCACGGTTGAAGACCGAAACAATATCGGCAAGCCGTTTCGCGGCCTTTTTCATTCCGGAAACCGGGTTTATGATAAGAAGCAGTTGTTTCATTTGCGCATCACCTTTCGCTTCCAATATGAACCGAATGCAATTAGTTCCGCAAGGAGACACATGGGGAGTGCGGCGAAAATATCCACCACCGAGTGCTGCTTGACAAACGATACCGAGATGCAGACCAAAACACAAAATGCCGAGACCCACAACTTGGTATACCAAGCCGCACCGCGCTCTTTCAAAAATGTGGACATGATACCGATGGAATACCCCACGTGAAGCGACGGGCAGACATTGGTGGAGGTATCAAAGGAATAAAGCAGACCCATAATACGAGTCAAAATATTGTCGCGCTCAAAGACGAGCGGCCGCAAATCCTGACGGTTGGGGAAGAGAATGTAAATCGCCATCGCGGTGATTTGGGTGACAATGATAAACGTCATCAGCTTCTTGAAGTTTTCCGTGTTGTACAGCGCGAAATAAATGAGAGAAAACACAATCAGCCCATACCAGCCCACATAGGGGATGACAAACCACTCGCAAAACGGAATCAAATCGTCCAGCGGCGAATAGACAGGGACACACGCTTCATACGGGATGAGCCGTTCGGTGAGGAAATACAACGCAAAATACCCGACCCAGCCAAGTAAAAAGAGCAGATGGCGGTATTCGGGCTTTCTGACGTCTTTGAGGCGGAATTGTCTGTAATCGACAACGGGTTTTTTCATTTCGGGACCTCCGTCACGTCTTGATTGGTGAGATAATGGCTTCGTTTGATATTGCGATAGGGAACAACCGTGTGCCGCGGAAGACTGCACGCAAGACGTGTGATCTCTTCGGCAAGGTATGCGGAAATGCGGCGTCTTTCCTCCGAAATATCCGCATTCGGGTCAAATACGGTGGGTGTGCCGAAATGCGCGGAACGAAGGCGCGGCGCGATATACATCGGCACAAAGGTGAGGGGAGTACCGCTTTTTTTGTAATAAAGCTTAGCAATATCGATGAAATTTTCCTGAAAACGGTATAAAATATGATTGAATTTCTCGTCTTTTTCCGGAAAAATGAGCAGGTCATGTCCCTCGCTCAAATGCCGCACAGATTCCTTGAAGGTACTCATCACGCGGTTGTCATGATAGACCCCGATGGTGCGCGCATTGGAGAAAAGACACGCGGCAAGCGGCGCAATGAGATAGGAGAGTACCTTATAAAACGGGTGGGTCCACTTTGGCTTCTGCGACCAAAAATCACGGAATGCATAAGCGGGGACATCTTTGAGATGCATCATTTCACCCGCACACCAGATATAGCAGGAGTCGGGCAGAAAGAGTTCGCCCACAATCGGACCGTTCATCTGGCAGTGATTGGCAACAATCACCGTGTTTCCGCGCGTGAGCTGTTCACTCCCGAAGAATTTGACCTTTCCGTAGAATAAACGAATGAGTGCCTTGACGATGATGAATACAAGGCGGGAACAGAATTGTTTCATAGCGACAGCCTCTTTTCTGATATATCATTCTATCACGAAAGCAACTTCTTTTCAACGGTGATTGGAAAAATAACAGAATCATTTGACGGGAAATCCCATGTGGTGGTATACTAAAAGAAATCAGGAAAGGAGAAAATATTATGAAAACAAGACGTATTCTTGCACTTTTCCTCTCCGTTGTAATGCTTTTGGGAATCTTCCCGTGGGCAGCAGCGGAAGACATTCTCATTTCGGCAAATCCCATGTCCGAAATTGAGGACCATTGGGCAAAGGACTCCCTGACCCGTGCGCTCAGCGAGGGTTGGATTCGCGGAGACAACAGCGGCATCAACCCGGACGGGAAACTCACCCGTGCGCAGCTTGCCGCAATCGTGCGCCGTATTTTCAATATGAACGCTCTCGAGGATTTGACCGGATATACCGATGTCCCCAAAGACGCTTGGTATGCGGAAGATGTCGCGGCGGCACGCCGTATGCAGGTGCTCTTCGGCTCAAACCTCAAAATGCGCCCGAATGACACCATCACCCGTGAAGAAGCATTTTGTGTGCTTTCCCGTCTGCTTTGTCTGGATGACGGAGATGCCGCAACCCTGGGTGCATTCGCGGACGCAAGTAAAGTCAGTTCCTGGGCAAAAGGCGCGGTTTCCGCGCTGGTGAAATCGGGCTATGCAAACGGCTCAAACGGAAACTTGAATCCGAAGGCAAATATCACCCGCGCCGAAATCGTCACCCTGCTTGACCGCATGATCGCGGATTGCGCGGACGGTACATATGAGCTCGATGTGGACGGAAACCTTGTGGTCACCGCGCCGAATACCGAACTCAAAAACCTGACCGTCAAGGGCGACCTCATCCTCTCCGATTCCATCGGTGTCAATGACGTCATCCGTTTGGAGGGTGTCCGTGTTTTGGGACGTGTGGTGCTGCGCGCAACCGCGGACAAAGCGCTGGTGCATGACGAGGCTTGTGCCTTTGAAGGCGGCTTTGCAAAAAACGAGCAGCTCAAATACACCGCAAAGAGCTTAGGCTCGCTGAATCAGGCGGTTTACACCATGTACTCGGATGACGGCGTGGACAAAGACGGAAACGTCACCCTCTATACCGTCAATACGGGAAATCCTGCCGCAACCCTCATCGGGGTCGACCCGATTACAGGCAAGCAGGTGCTTTCTGTCACCTTAGAGGTTGACGGCGCGTGTATGGGCGGCGCATGGGGTGTCTTGGGTCACTCCTCGGGTGATGTCTACCTCGCGGGCTATACCAATGCATACCTCTTCCGTTACTCCCCGAAAACAGGGAAACTGGAAAACCTCGGCCGTCCCACCAAGGACTGCACACTGCCGATTAAGATGACCGAAGATGAGCACGGTGTCATCTGGGGCGGTCAGGCAACCACCGATGCATTTTACAGCTTCGACCCGAAGACCGACAAATTCACCGAATACAACCTCGGCGGACTCTCGGACGGTCAGTATCACGTTTGCCGTGCGGACGGCACCGATGACCTCTACATCTCCTCGCGCTGGTCGGACGGCACCGCGCATCTCTACCGCATGAACTTGAAGACCAAGGAAAAGGTGGATATCATCCCTGAAAAGTACATCAACACCGCAAAATGCATCTATGATATGCAGTATGTGGACGGAAAACTCTTCTGCCGTACCGAGGTCGGCTCCATGCTCTTTGTGGTGGATGCCGCAACGGGTGAGCAAATCACCTTCAAGAATCTGGAAACCGGAGAAGAGATGGACGAAATTCTGATGTACGGCCGTGCCGCATCCGAAAAATCTCCGGTTGAAGACGCGGTCTACTTCACGGGCGAGTATCAGATTTATAAGTACAATCTGGCTGATAATACCATCGAGTACTTAAACGACAACCTGCCCGACCAGTTTGCAACCGGCCCGCTCAACTTCAGTTTCGTTGAGCTTGATGACCCGAATTTCCCGGGCTGGAGCATCATTTCCAGCCAAGGCAACTTAGGTGGCTTCTTCCGTTATAACTTCGAAAAAGGCACCAAGGAAGTCTTCCAGCTCGACATTCAGGGAAACCCCACCCAGGCAAACAGTTCGATTCTCGGCAATAACGGCAAGGTCTACTTCGGCGGCTATATCGGATCGAGTACCGGCTCGTATGACCCGGTCACGGGCGAGATTGAGCAGCTTGTGGGTCTCCGCCAGATTGAAGGCATCGGCAAGTACGAAAACTATCTGTTCTTCGGCCGTTATCCGAATGCAAATATCGCAAAGTACGATACCACAAAGCCGTGGAATTGGGACGCAACCTCGGGTAATCCCTACACCGTTGTCTCCCTCGGCGCAAATGCCGCAGACCCGACCTATCCGAATCAGGACCGTCCGTACAACCTGCTCGGTATCCCCGAGGAAGGGGTTGCGGTGTTCACCTCGGTGCCCAAGCAAGGGTACTACGGCAGTGCCATCGGCTACCATGATATGAAAGACCCGACCAAGCCCGTGAGAGTGGACCACACGGTGGTGGAAAACCTCAGCATCTCCTCCATCGCGTATGCGGGCCGTAAGGTGATGTTCGGTACCTCCATCCGTCCGGGCAGCAACACCGACCCGAAGGCAGAGGAAGCGGAACTCTTCGCATATGACTTCGCAAAGGGCGAATACCGTAAATACGGTGTGGTCATCCCGAACGCGGTCGCGTACAACGCGCTCATCGCGGCGCCCGACGGAATGTTCTGGGGTCTTGCAAGCTTGCGGGACGATATCTTCAACAGCCGCCTCTTCATCTTCGACCCGAAGACCGAAAAAATCGTGTTCCAGAAAGACGTTTCCATCTATAACTTCGGCGCGACTTGGTACGGCTTTGAAATCTCGGTCGCAAATGACGGCAAGAGCTTGCTGCTCAGCAACCTCTACAACACCGGTATCATCCCGGAAAACTACCGTCAGACGGGTGACCTCTTCAGAATCGACCTCGAAACAAAAGAAGTTACCGTTCTCATCCGTGACTTCGGTCGCTACCACGTGCAGGACAAATTCGGCAACTTCTACGGTGCAAAAGGCAACGAAATCATCAAATACGTGATTGAATAAAACGGATAACAGGCACAGCGGTTTCATCCGCTGTGCCTGTTCTTGTATCCTCACCCGAATTGTGATAGGATAGAATCAACGAAACAAATAAGAATTTGCAGGTGATCAGGTGAGAAAGCAGTTAGCAAATATAATTACAATCAGCCGAATTTTATGTAGTATAGGTATGCTGTGCTGTCCGGTGTTTTCATTTGGATTTTATGCCATTTATCTGTTTTGTGGTTTTACTGATATGATTGATGGAAAAATCGCAAGGAAAACAAAAACCATCAGTGAATTTGGAGCAAGGCTGGATACGGCTGCAGACATTGTATTTGTTGCAGTATGTTTAGTGAAAATACTGCCCTTAACACATCTTCCTGTTTGGCTATATATTTGGATTGCCATTATAACAACTCTTAAAATCGGAAATATTCTTTGGGAGTTCATCCGTAGTAAGAGGTTATTATCCATTCATACTATTTTGAATAAAGCCACGGGATTTTTACTATTTCTTTTTCCTTTTACACTTAGCTTTGTTGAACCGATATATAGTTCTGTGATGGTGTGTTCTTTAGCAACGGTGTCAGTAATTAATGAGATTCATTATTTAAGAATGGGTAGAGGAATCTTTTAATAATGCAATTCCAATTTGTCGAACAGAAGGATACGCTTCGATATATAGCGCCCTGCCATACGATGTGAAAAACGATAAAAGCCAAACTGCATTTGCAGTTTGGCTTTCTCTACTTTTTTATTCTTCCACGTTTTGGGAGAAGCTGTGGATGAATTCTTTTGTTCTGGGGTTTTGCGGATGGCAGAAGATTTGGTCGGGAGGACCTTCCTCCGCGATGACACCGTCTTCCATAAAGATGATACGGTCGGAAATGTTCCGCGCAAAATTCATTTCATGGGTCACGATAATCATGGTCATGCCAAGGTCTGCGACCGACTTGATGACCTTTAACACCTCGTTTGTGATTTCGGGATCAAGTGCGCTGGTCGGCTCATCAAAGAGCATGATTTTCGGCTTTAAGGCAAGCGCGCGGCAGATGGCAACACGCTGCTGCTGACCGCCCGAAAGCTCGCAGGGATAGTTGTTATATTTATCGGAGAGACCTGCGCGGTCGAGAAGGGCTTTGGCTTCCTGCTCGATTTCCGCGAGGATTTCTTTTTTGTGCTTGTGATAGTCGGGATGCTCCTTTGCGGCAAGCTTGGGTGCAAGCATCACGTTTTCAAGCGCGGTATACTGCGGGAACAGATTGAAGGATTGGAAGACAAAGCCGAACTTGGACTGAATCTTCCGCTGCTCGCTTTTGCTTCTTTTCACCGTATTTTGCGCGTCGAAGACGGTTTCGCCGTCCAGCACGATGGTGCCCTGGTCAGCAATTTCCAAGAAACTGATCGAACGGAGCAGGGTGGTTTTACCGCTGCCGGAAGAGCCGATGATGGAGAGCACTTCGCCCTCTTCCATGGAGAAGTCGATGCCGCGCAAGACCTCGGTTTTGCCGAATTTCTTATAAATTCCGCTGACTTGTAAGATTGACATATCCACCCCTCCTTAACTCTTGAAATAACTCATTTTGCGCTCGATCCAGCCAAACAGCAGGGTGAGTGCGCCGCAGAAAATGAGATAGTAGACCGCGGTATAGAAGAGCGGCCACAGCAGACCGTCCGACTTGATAAATTTCTGCGCCGCGTAAATCACCTCGTAGACCATGACGATACGCGCAAGTGAGGTGTCCTTGACCAGTGTGATGATTTCGTTGGACATCGGCGGTACGATGCGCTTGATAACCTGGAGTAAGACAACCTTGAAGAAGACCTGCGCTTTGGTCATACCCAGCACCTGACCCGCTTCATACTGACCCTTGGAGATGGATTCGATTCCGCCGCGGTAGATTTCCGAGAAATAGCAGGAATAGTTGATGACAAACGCCACCATAACCGAGAAGAATCGGTCCATGACGTGCCAGGTCGCAAGCCACTCAATGAGCGCGCCCGATGCACCGTTTGCGATTTGCGCTTCCGCCCAAGTGCCGACAAGACCCGGTCCGTAGAAAATCACGATGAGCTGGAGCATAAGCGGAGTGCCGCGGATAATCCAAACAAAACCCTTGGTCAGCCACTTGAGAGGGGAGAACTTGGTCATCGAGCCAAAGGAAATGATGAGCCCGAGCGGCAGAGAGAATGCGAGTGTCAGCAGGAAAATCTTCATTGTGACACCGAATCCCTCAAGGAGCTTCATAGAAACTTCTAAAAACATAACTCTAAAAACCTTTCAAAAACGCCAGCAAAGACAGCAGGGGTCACCTGCTGTCTTGCTTAATTTTGTGTAAAAATTCTTACTTCAGCATTGCATTTGCCATGGTGATGTCGATGATGCAAGCATCGCAAGAGCCGGAGACGACTTCGAGGAGTGCGTCGGTCTGTGCGGTGGTTTCAATGGTGGTGAAGCCGTTGTCTGCAGCAGCGGTAGCACCTGCGGAGCCTGCTTCAACCGCGAAGGTGAGGTCAGCCATGGAAGCAGCATCCGGATAGTTTTCGATTTCGTCCTT
>JAZQIE010000035.1:0-29565 GCA_045540975.1 Eubacteriales bacterium | reverse complement strand
CGTTTGCGGAAGACCGCGATGGATTGACCCTTGTTGCTTTTGACCAGTTTCATACACGGGACATCGGTGAGTCCGTCACCGATGTAAATCATGTTGCGGAACGGGATGCGGCGGTCTTCTTCCGGGACATAGGTATTGAGGGTTTCATCGTCCCACACATCCAGCACGCCCTTATTGATACGGAAGAGGAACTGGGTTTTGTTGGTGTAGTTCACCGCAAGTTTGGGCCAGACCGCGACGTTATTCTCATCATAGAGGAATTCGCAGGCGTAGATTTTCTTGAAGTAGCGTTCAATCGATGAGCCTTCGATGATTTCCTTGATGCCCGAGGAAATGACATAGTGCTCGATGACGACCCCGTTTTCTTTGCCGTAGGCATCGATACGGTCAAACCACTCCTCCACGCCCGGGAAGTATTCGATGGCTTCTCCCAGCGCGACAAAGGTGTCACGCGTGACGGGGACGCCCTTCTCCTTCGCTTTTTTCAGCATCTGCCGCATATACGAGAGGACCGGGTCCATATTCTCGCGCTGCTCTAAGGTATTGACCTCCTCCCAAAACTGCTCGGAGCTGATGCCCAAATTCGGGATGAAGCCAAACTCCTGCATATCTTTGGTGGATAGGGTTTTATCAAAATCGTACATGATTGCGATGATGGGCTTTCTCGGTTTTGCCATACGCTCACCTCCACCTCCATTATACTCCATTTTCCACGATTCGACAAGGCTTGTTCTTTGGTGTATAATAGGGGCAGGAGGGATTTTTATGTTTGGAGCATTGATTGGCGATATTGTCGGCTCGCGCTTTGAGTTTGACAACGTAAAATCAAAGGAATTTGAATTGTTTGTCCTCGACTGTGATTTTACAGACGATTCGGTGATGACCCTTGCGGTTGCAAAGGCGCTTTCCACCTGCGAAAATCTCGATGACCTTGAAGGCTTCAAGGCGCATCTCATTCGGGTGATGCACAAGGTGGGACGGCGTTATCCCGACTGCGGTTACGGCGGAAAGTTCTTCAAATGGATTATGCTCGGGTTGAAAAGCCCGTACAACAGCTGTGGAAACGGCTCTGCGATGCGCGTATCCCCCGTGGCTTGGGCGGCGCGCTCGCTTGCGGAATGCGAGGCGCTTGCAAAGGCGACCGCGGAGGTGACCCACAACCATCCCGAAGGAATCAAGGGCGCGGTTGCAACGGCGGGCGCGATTTATCTCGCGCGCTGCGGTCACAGTATGGACGAAATCCGGGACTATGTCGCACGGTATTACACCATTGATTTTACCTTGGACGAGATTCGCCCCGATTATGAATTTGTTGTGGTTTGTCAAGGCTCTGTGCCGCAAGCGATTGAGGCATTTTTTGAATCGGTCGGATTTGAGGATGCGATTCGGAATGCGATTTCCATCGGCGGCGACAGCGACACGATTGCCGCAATTACGGGCGCGATTGCGGAAGCCTACTACGGGGTTGACCCCGAAATGAAAGGGACCGCACTCTCGTATTTGGATGAGTATCTCTTTGACATTGCGGAGGAATTTGCGCGCAAATTCATGACGGATTGCAAAACGGAATAATTTTTGCACACCGCTTGCGAAACGCAAGCCTCCGCTTTCGTTTCGAGCGTCGCGCACTTGAAAAGACCGTGAATACGCGGTATAATGTCACAAGAAGCAAACGGGTGCGCACCGAATTTGCGGATAACGGAGGAGAAATGATGCAGTTTCACGGATTGGATGCAAAAGACCGCGAGATTTTGGCTCTGCTGCGCAAGGATGCACGGATGTCTTATTCGGACATCGGCGCAAGAATCGGGCTGTCTCGCACCGCGGTGAAAAACCGTGTGTCCGCGCTGCAAGAGTGCGGAGTGATTCGCGGATACCGTGCCATCATTGATTCTCAGACAATCCCGGAGATGATGACGTTTGTGGTCAACATCGAAACAAAGCCCGAGTGTTTTGACGGGGCGAAGGAGTTTTTGTGTAAGGCGGATGAGGTTGTCAGCTTGGTACAGACCACGGGAAACTGCCATTTGCTTGCGATTTGTGTTGCAAGCGACGTTCCCACCATGCGGACATTCGTCAATCACACATACAAGACGCTTCCCGGAGTGCTCTCCATTTCCGCACACTCGGTACTCGATGTAATCAAGGGCGACATCCTCCCCGAATAAAATTTGAGGTGTGCTATGAATCAAACAGAAGTTGCAAAAGCCCTGAGAAAAGCCGAGCGCGAGGTTGGTCTGGTTGAGACCCTGCATCGGGTGTTCGGAGGAAATATTGCGGTGAGTGTCGGATTTTCAAAGGCTGCGTGTGATACCCCGATTGAGGAGTTGGCGCTGTCTGTCCGAAGCTACAACGCGCTGCGGAGGGCGGAGATTAAAGCCGTTGGGGATTTGATTGCGCGGTTGAACATCGGCGAGGTGAAAAAAATTCGGAATTTGGGGGATAAAAGCTACAGCGAGATTCAGACGAAAGTGCTGCTTTTCGGCTATGAAAGGCTGAATGATGCCAAGAAAACCGAGTTTTTCCTTGATTTATTGAACGAGAATGGAATTAGTTAATAGTCCGTCAAGCAAAAAATGAGGTGCATTCTATGGATTTAATTTGTCCACGACATAAAATTCCTCTGCGAATAACAGAGGAAACTATCTCTGTTTTCGGGAATACATATGCTGTGGTCACAGGTATCTGTCACAAGTGTTCCCACAAATATATAAACCAAGCACCGTTCTCAAACTGTACTCGATTTGAGATTGAAGGGCAAGTATATCAATACAGCGATATACTCCATTCCGCATATCCTCCCTCTAAAAACGTGGTACAAGAAGAAATACCGAAAAAAACGCAGCCATCTAAAAAATCGGTTTCCAAAAAGAAACCAGCAAAGAGCAAACCCCAAAAAATGACTCAAAAAAAGGCGCGAGATATTGAAATTGAAAAGATGAAGGAGCGCATTTTAAACGATGATTATGACCGTTTCCATGCAACTCGTGTTTATTTTGCCAAAAATCTTCCAAAAGAGTGTGTATTCGACGGAGAAGAGTTAATTGATGTGAAGCGCGTTGTTTTTGAAAAATACGGGGTGAGGGTAAAAGCTCATTCATCGTGTTGTCTACGCTGTAATTCAGTTTACTTGACAATGAAAAAAAGGGACGAGCTTCTGCAAAGAATAAAAACTTTACAAAACAATCCGCGCCCAACCCAGCGCAAGCCTGCTCTTTCAACCACTAAGTTAAACCAACCTCCTAACCCCACTCCCGTTGACGAACGTGTTTCTACAGAACCTTTACCGTTTGAAAAAAGCGAAAAAGAAAACATTTCCGAAAAAGGTGTTATTGTTCAAGTCTATCCGCAAAAATGCCATTGTTCAAAGTGTGAAAAGAAATACGGACAAAACACAATGTCAAACAAAACCGCAGTTGTAAATACACTCGACGGACAAACGGTTGATATAAACGTAATGTTTTGCAAAGGCTGTGGGCAATACTTTATAAGCGCAGTTATCTTGAAGATGTATCAAAAAAGATATGGGGGATTATTAGTCGAATTAACTCCATACGAAAAAAACCTATCAAACCAATATTCAATATATGGATTTAACCCGGATACTGTCCTCAGCAGGTGTGGTTATTCGGTTGCAAAAGGAATTCCTCGTTCACATCGGCAAGCCGTATTGACATATGTCCTCGAAAGTGGAAAAGCACTAAAGTATGAAATTATCGAAATCATCAGTGGATTTCTCAAATTCAGAGAAAACAGAGAGAATTTTGCGGACGCTTGCGAACGTTGGCGAGAAGATATACGTTTTGTGAGCGAGTATCAAATGAACTCTCAAAAGAAAATATATAACCCGAGATTTGTCCCGGGAAAAAGGTAACCCCCCAGTTTCCTCGATTTTCAGCTTTGAAAATACGATTTGCTTTGCCGGGGATTCATTTTTTTCAAAAAAACTATTGACATTCGGATTTTGGAAGCGTATAATACATTACAAATTTGAATATCACAAAAAACGACTGTGACGAAGACGGTCGGGGCGCGGAGTCTTTAGAGAGTTGGCGGTTGCTGCAAGCCAACGACGAATCGTTCCAATGACCTATCACTTCCGAGTTGGGGGACCGAAAGCAAAATGCGAGTAGACTCCTTCCGTAATGCTGCGTAAAGGCAAAGGGCTTGTTTGAGTCCGGAAAGTGGCGAAATTTTTCATTTCGCAATTTGAGTGGTACCGCGGGTTGTATAACTCGTCTCAAAGAAATTTGAGGCGAGTTTTTTTGTTTTATTCAAATTCCGTAAATACACCAACGGAAAACGAAAGGAGCAAAAAACGATGGACTACAATTTGAAAGAGGTTGCAGGGCGTATCAAGAACCTGCGCGAAGCAAAGGGCTATTCCCCGGAGGAGCTTGCTAAACTCACCGGTGTTTCGCTCGAAGACTATTTGGTATTGGAAGAAGGTGACACGGACTTCACCTTCACCTTCATTTACAAATGCGCAAAGGCGTGCGGGGTTGAGGTTGTTGACCTGCTTGACGGCACCAGCACCACACTCACTTCTTTCGATGTGACCCGCAGCGGTGACGGACTCAAAATCATCAAAAAGCAGGGCGAGGTGTATAACAACCTTGCGCCGAAGTTCAAGGACAAATTGGCTGAGCCGTTCCTTGTGACCTTCCCGTATCTGCCCGAGGAGCAGGATGCACCCATCAAGCTGAGTTCCCACAAGGGTCAGGAGTTTGACGTGATTGTTCGCGGCTCGCTGAAGGTGCAGGTGGGAAACCATGTGGAGGTCCTCCGCGAAGGCGACTCGATTTTCTACAACAGTACCATTCCGCACGGCATGATTGCCGCAAGCGAGGGTGGCTGCGACTTTTACGCGGTTGTGCTCAACCCCAAGGACGGACATTTCAGCGACGAATATGCGGATGACACCTTTGTTGTGAAGAAGGCATCCACCGCGTGTGATACGGAAACGGTTGCAGACAAGTTTGTCGAGTCTTCCTACGATGAAAACGGGGTCTTTAACGGCATCACCTTCAAGAATGACGATTCCTTTAACTTTGCATTCGACTGTGTGGATGCGATTGCGGAAAAGACTCCGGATAAGCTCGCAATGATGTGGGTGGCAAACGACAAGTCCGACCGCCGCTTCACCTTTGAGGATATGAAGAAATACTCGGCAAAGACCGCAAACTACTTTGAATCCCTCGGCATCAAGAAGGGTGACACGGTCATGCTGGTCTTAAAGCGTCACTTCCAGTTCTGGTTCTGTATGCTGGCACTCCACAAAATCGGCGCAATCGCAATCCCCGCGACCAATCAGTTGGTTGAGCATGACTTCACCTACCGCTACAAAGCGGCAAAGGTCAAGGCGATTGTTTGTACCGCAGACGGCGATGTTGCATCCGAGGCGGAAAAAGCTGCTGCGGAATTCCCCGACATGGTCAAGGTATTGGTCGGCGGAAGCCGTGAGGGTTGGAACGACTTCAACGTTGAGATGGAGCGTTTCAGCACCCACTTCCCGCGCACCGCGGCGACCCCGTGCGGCAACGACCCGATGCTGATGCTCTTCACCTCGGGCACCACCGGGTATCCGCGCATCGCAACCCATTCTTACAAATACGCGCTCGGTCATTATCCGACCGCAAAACATTGGCACAATGTCAACCCGAACGGTCTGCACTTCACCATCTCGGATACCGGCTGGGGCAAGGCGCTTTGGGGCAAGCTTTACGGACAGTGGCTGTGTGAAGCGGGTGTCTTCACCTATGACTTTGACCGCTTCCATTCCGATGATATCTTGCCGCTCTTTGCGAAGTACAACATCACCACCTTCTGCGCACCGCCCACCATGTACCGCTTCTTCATCAAGGAAGACCTTTCCAAGTACGACCTCTCCTCGATTGAATATGCGACCACCGCGGGCGAGGCACTCAACCCCGAGGTGTTCAATCAGTTTAAGAAGGCAACGGGACTGACCATCATGGAAGGCGTCGGTCAGACCGAAACCACCCTTTCGATTGCAAACTTTGTGGGCTCGACCTGTAAGATCGGGTCAATGGGTAAGCCCAGTCCGCTTTACGATGTCCGTGTGCTTGACCCCGACGGAAACGAATGCAAGGTCGGTGAGACCGGTGAAATCTGCATCCGTACCGCAGAGGGTGCGCCGTGCGGTCTCTTCATCGGCTATTACTTGGATGAGGAGAAGACAAAAGACGTCTGGCATGACGGCTATTACCACACCGGTGACCAGGCGACCATGGACGAAGACGGATATCTCTGGTACGTCGGACGTATCGACGATGTCATCAAGTCCTCGGGCTACCGCATCGGGCCGTTTGAGATTGAAAGCGTTATCATGGAGCTTCCGTATGTTCTGGAATGCGCCATCACCGCGGTACCCGACGAAGTACGCGGTCAGATTGTTAAGGCAACCATTGTTCTCACCAAGAACACGGTTGGCACCGATGAACTCAAAAAAGAGATTCAGGAGTACGTCAAGACACACACCGCGCCGTACAAGTATCCGCGCATTGTTGATTTTGTGGATGAACTGCCCAAGACCATCAGCGGTAAGGTACGCCGCGTTGAAATCCGCAACAAGGATTTGGAAAAGAACAAATAAAGAAACCGAATTAAGCCGCAGGGAAGCAAGTTCCTTGCGGCTTAATTTGAAAGAGAGGGGTGGATCGATTGAAAAAGACCTATGTAACCTCTATGCCCAATCACATCGGTGCATTTCTAAAAGCGAGCAAATGCTTTTCACAACTCGGAATCAACATCACGCGCGTCAGTTATAACAAAGCGGTTGATTCACACACATTATTCATTGACGCTGAGGGCACAGAGGCGCAGTTAAAGAAGGCGGATGCCGAGCTTGAAACAATCGGTTATCTGCAAAGCGATACAAGTAAAACAAGTGTTGTTCTGATTGAATTCTCGCTTCCGGATGTTCCGGGAAGTGTCACCAACGTGCTTGAATTAATCAATCAGTTTCATTTCAACATCTCCTACATCAGTTCTCAAGAAAACGGAACCGATTTTCAGCAGTTCAAAATGGGGTTGTATGTGGAAGATTCCGAGCAAATCTCTGCATTCTTAAAAGAGGCGGAAGCGCTTTGCAGGGTTCGGGTGATAGACTACAACACCTCGGAGCAGGTTTATGACAACAGCATTTTTTATCGCACCTATGTGCTGGGATTGTCACAGGTCATGGGGCTTTCGGAGGAAGTGAGTCAAGCGCTTTTGGTACATGTTAATCTTGCAATGCAAACACTTGACGAGCGAGGCTCATCGCCCTACCGTACGTTTGACAGCATCAGCAAATTCGCGGAGCTTTTGGGCAGTTCCAAGGGTAAAAACTTCGCACCGCGCATCAGCACGCATAAGATAACGGACAACACCGAAATCACGCTGATAGAGCCGCCTTGCGGCAGCAATACAATCATCATAAACAGCAACGGCAAGCTGTTGTTTGCGGATAGCGGATACGCCTGCTATCAAGAGGAAATGCTTGCGATTTTCAAACAGCTTGTTCCCGATTTTGATTGCATTGAAAAAACCATTCTTGTCACCCATGCGGATGTGGACCATTGCGGATTGCTTCCGATGTTTGACCGCGTACTCGCGAGCGCAAAGACCGCACAATGTCTCAAAAACGAATTCAACGGTGAAAACGGATACCGAGAAGAAAATCCGCTGCATAAACCGTATGTCAACATTTGCAAAATCCTCACCTCATACGAAGCGGTAAATCCCGACAAGGTCATCCCGATGTGGGGCGATTTGGAGGCTTTGACAGAGCCGCTGACACAAATCGGATTCTTTGATTTTGAAGAACTGCATTTCGAGGTGTACGAGGGCAAGGGCGGGCATTTGCCCGGTGAAATTGTGCTGATTGACTATGCAAAACGGATTGCAATTACCGGAGATATTTATATCAACACGCACGGTTTGACAAAGGAGCAGGCGGAATACAATCAGTACGCGCCGATTTTGATGACGTCGGTGGATACAGACGCCGCGCTGTGTTTGAAGGAGAGAACCGCCATTCTTGAAAGGCTCGGCATCGGGAATTGGCAAATCTTCGGTGCACACGGCTTCAAGAAAGAGTACTCGGTTCAGTTGCAATAAAATCCTTCATCGGACGGAGAGGAGAAAACCAAGGACACAGACCCCGACTATGAGCAGGGTTTGGAGACAGGCGAGGTTATTCTTCATCGCACTCACCTGCCGCAATCATATCCATCAAATCATCGAATGCATCGCGCTCGCCGTTTCCGTTCCAATCAAAGCCAAAAAAATCCATTTTGTTCACCTCCGAAGATAGGATACCACATCCTAAGTCCCAAAAAACGGACTTGTGTTGTATTGCTCTTCGGACTTTTCAACCATTAACAAACCGATGCCGTTGTGGCATCGGTTTGTTAAATTATCTCATACACTTCGGCTCATAGAGGTTGCCAAGTTGTTGCACAACAATCAATGCCTTAATCAGATCGGCATCATACTCGTCATCGTGTGGTTCTCCAAAAGGATGAAAAAACGCAAAATCTTTTGCAAATTGTTTCCCCAGTTCCATAGCGGCAACAATTTTTTCGTTTTCTTCCGACCGCAAAAGCGTGTGAATCTCACCATTCCACGCATCATCGGGATTGTAATTTACCAACAATCTCTTTTTAAACACGCCAACACGTTGCTTTTTGGAGTGTGCTGTTTCAATAGCCTTCGCAAAAAGATACCCAAACAGGTTCTTGAGCACTCTTTCCTCGTCTGCTTTTGGCATTTCACCCAGCATCAAATTAATGTTATTTTTGTACATATTGATCTCTGATATCTCGTTTAAAATACTTTCCCCCGAAAGATCTCCGTCAATGATCCCATGATATTTTGCCCTCATAACGATCGATTCAACCACAGACTCCGGAAGAACAACATCGTCCAGCGGAGTCTTGGGCTTTGCCGTTTCATCAATGCGAAAATGATACCGCTCATTGGAACTGGTCACCAACTTCGAAATCCGTCCTTCGTCATCAATGTCAGCAAATGCAATTGTCTGATAATTCTGTTCTCCACCGTGTGCAATGACAATGCATCGTTTTCCAACCCCATAAGGCAGGAGCTCATCACCCTCGTCTACCGAAATAATCGTCGCAAGATAGGCAAAGAATTTCTCTTCTGTATCTCTCGCTACGCATTTCAGACGATCTATAATTTCATCTCGCCCTATGTAGGTTGTATTATTATATTCAGCAAGGTATACCGCATTTTCAGCAAATACATAGCGCATCCGTTCCGGGTCTGCCCCTGCAAACGTCGAACGTAGAATCGCCAAGTCGTTCTTTTCGTCCAAAACAATACCACGTTCATATTCGAAAATAGCGGCATCTCCCGAAAGTAAAAAGGCACCATTTACGGTTGCTCCGACACGAATGTTCTCTTGTTGTTCTTCCTTTACAGCATCAACCGTGTGAACGATTTCAAGATCGCCGTTCTCCGTTCCGATGATGCAAGAGATATATGCGTTATTCTTTTCACCGTTGCATTCAACGACTCCATGCGCCAATTTTTTAACGGTTCCGCGAATTAACATTAAATCATCAAGAGCATCATCTGATTCAAACTCATCGCTTTCAGGGTCTCGATTCCGCATAAGCCCGGACGGGAGCATACTCCCATCCGCAAGAAGCCACTTTCGACCGTTTTTTCCTTCGGGTTGCTCCGCAGCATATTCGTCCTCATCTTTAAAATATTCTATCAAATAAGGAAACGCAATCACTTGCAGTTTGATTTCCTCGTCCTCGTCAAAGCTTGGCAAAACATCCGCATTCACAATATTGACGACTGCCATTCCACCCCCGTCGTTTTTCCTGTGAACAACACAGCGATGTTCTGTGACATCAGCATCCTTTCGAGTGATATTCATACCGGAAATTCCTACTTCCCAAACACAAGTCCCGGAAGAGTGGGTATCCATACCAACAACCTCAAGTCTTTTTTCCTCATCATTACGAATCGTGCGTAAAATAAACTGTGCATCTCCGAAATGATAATTCAGGTACGGAAATCCATAATATCCGGTAATCGCTTTTCCTTCCTGTGCAAGAAATGTCCAAAGATTCCGCGCCTTTTCTTCGCTTTCGGTAAGGAATTCCAACCCCAGATGTTCAATGAAATTTGCCATTTATATCGCCTCCTGTTCTATTCCTATATTCATAGTTTACAGAAATATCTGTCCCAAAAAACGGACTTGAGAACGGAAAAGACCGCTCGATTGAGCGGTCTTTTTGATTGGAATTCTTACTTGGTGTGACGAGCGAGGACGTTCTTGACACCGTTGATGCAGCGCTCAATGTGGCATTCTTCCCAGCTCGGATGCAGGAAGAGGCTGACGGTCTGGTCACGCAATGCCTTTGCGTTCGGGCAGAGGACCTTGGTGTAGTCAGCAGACTGCGGGTTGGTGTACTCGGAAGAGCAGAACGGGAACTTCGCGGTACCGAAACCGTTCTTTTCGCGGTATGCGCGCTCTTCGTATGCTTCCGGCCACTGGATACCGTAGCACGGGATTTCTTCGACCTTGAGGAGTTCTTTCACGAACTCGTCTGCCTTGATGTCAAGTGCATCGAGGTCGATCAGGATCGGGTACCACCAGTATGCATTCTTGCGCTCCTCGGTGTTGTGCGGAAGCTTCTTGATGCCCTTGAGGCCGGTGAATGCATCGTCGTACATCTTTGCGTACTTCTTACGGCGAGCGAGGTTCCAATCATCAAAACGAGCGAGCTCGTTGATGCCGATGACGGACTGCATCTCGGTCATACGGTAGTTGAAGCCGACGCGGTTGTGGATGTACGGGAGTTTTTCTTCGAGTGCCAGCATGTTCATGCGCTGACGGACATCGTAACCGTGGTCACGGAAGGAACGGCATTCCCAACCCAAATCTTCGTTGTTGGTAACGACCATACCGCCTTCACCGCCGGTGGTGAAGTGCTTGCTCTGGCAGAAGCTGAAGCAGCCGACATCGCCGATGGTACCGCACTTCTTGCCGTTGTACTCACCGCCGAAGCACTGTGCACAGTCTTCGATGATTTTCAGGTCATGCTTCTTTGCGATTTCAAGAATCGGGCCCATATCAGCAACGCCGCCGTACAGGTGAACGACAACGATACCCTTGGTGCGCTCGGTGATGAGGGACTCGATGCAAGCGGGGTCGATGGTGTGGTCATCGGTAACGTCTGCGAAAACCGGAATCGCGCCTGCCTGCACAACTGCGAAGGAGGATGCGATGAAGGAGTAGGACGGAACGATGACTTCATCTCCCGGGCCGATGCCCAGCGAGGAGATTGCGATATGGAGCGCTGCGGTACCGTTGGTGCAGGAGATTGCCATCTCCGCGCCAATCCACTTTGCCCACTTCTCTTCGAATTCCATGCCCTTCGGACCGGTCCAATAGCAAACCTTACCGTTCTGGAGAAGTTCGGTGACGTCTGCTACGCTCTTCTGGTCAAACTGCGGCCACATCGGAAAACCGACTTCGGTGATCCCTGCGCCATTCATTGCTGCGTCGTTATTTTTCATTTTGATGGAACCTCCTCAAAAAAATCATTCGGGATTGTACTTTCAGTATATCAAAAAAATTCTACGATTTCAACAAGGATTCCACTATTTCAGAACAATTTCTCCGAAGTCACAAACGTGGTAAAAGTTCGGAGTCTCCTCGCCCGAAGTGATGGGACTCCAACATCCGTAGTGCGGAATCGGGGTGCCGTCGCCGCATTTGTAGAAATTCGCTTGCAAAATTTTCTCAGCATCCAGAGAGAAATTCGGGTTGAATTTTCTAAAATATGCGGTGGGGACACGGTAGCAAACGTCCCAATATTCCGCTTGCACCGAAGCGGTGAGGTCAAAATTATCAAACGCGCTTCTGTCCTCCAAGGTACGGTCATCGAGGTTTTCGGGGCCGGATGCAAGGTACATAAAGCCCTTGGGGTTGACCTCGAAATTGCAGAAGAAGACCGCATCGGGGCACGGATTTACAAAAAATTCCAGGCAGGAATCCATGTAAATATCCCCGTTGTCCGCCTCTTCCGTCATGCGCGGATCGGTCTCATACGCGCGCATATAGATAAAAAGTCCGTCCTCATTCCACGCCATTTGGGCGTAGGTACAGGGCTGAAATCCGCAATTCCACGGGTATTTGTCCACCGCGGCTTTGGGAAGGGTGTCTCTCACTTTCAAAAATTCATCGAAATTTTTTACATACTGTGCTTCATAACGGTACATTGGTCTCTCCCCCTTTTTTGTTATTGTATCAAATATGGCAGAAGGGGTCAAGAGAGAAGCAGGGCGCGTTTGATTGCGCCCGCACCAAAACGTCGGTTGATTTCGTCGGTGCATTGGGCGAGGGCTTGGTATTTCTGTTTTTTCTGCTCCTCGGGAAAGAGGGAAAGCTGCCCGATGTCATCCGCAACGCGGATTCCACCCATCCGCACCCCAAGACTGCGGATTTTCTGCCCCGCGGTGTGGCTTGCGCGGTACAGGCGCATCACCGCCTCCATCATGGTCTCCGCAACCGCGGTGTAATCCCGCAGTGCGCATTGCCGCTCGTAACTTTGGAAATCCGCGTTTCGCACCCAGATGCTCACGGTTTTTCCGCAAATCCCCTCGCGGCGCATCCGTTCGGACACATAGTCGCACAGCCAAAACAACACACGGTACACCTCTTCCTCTTCGGTGATGTCGCGCGGCAGGGTCACGCTGTTTCCGATGCTTTTTACCGGGTCGCGCGCGTCCCATTTCCGCACAGGCTCCTCCTCGGTGCCGTTCGCGTATTGGGAGAGCCGCTCGCCGCTTTTCCCAAACACCGCGCGCAGGAAATGTACGTCGGTTTTCGCGAGGTCGCCCACCGTGTAAAGTCCGTAGCGCGCAAGCGCGGTGCGGGTTTTCCCGCCCACAAATAAAAGCTTTCCCACAGGCAAGGGCCAAACCACGGACTTATATTGCTCGCGCGGAATCGCACACACCGCATTGGGTTTTTTCAGGTCGGATGCAAGCTTTGCGCAGGTTTTGTTAAAACTCACGCCCACCGAGGCGGTGAGCCCGATTTCTTTTTTGAGTACCGCGCGGATTTCGTGCGCGATTTTCTCGCCGTCTCCAAAAAGCCGTCCGCTCCCCGTGACATCCATCCACGCCTCGTCCGCGCCAAACGGCTCGACTTGGTCGGTAAAACGGCGGTAAATCTCAAACACGCGCGCGGAATACTCGCCGTACAAACGGTGCCGCGGCAGCACGGTGACCAGATGCGGGCATTTCTTTTTCGCCTGCCAAATGGTCTCCCCTGTTTTCACCCCAAACGCCTTTGCCTCTTGGTTTTTCGCAAGGACAATGCCGCACCGCGCCTCGGGTGCGCCGCACACCGCGACCGCTTTTCCCAAAAGCTCCGGGTTTTCCAAGCACTCCACCGATGCATAAAAATTATCCAAATCCGAATGCAGAATCTGCCGCTCCACCTCGTTCACCTCCGAACATATGTTTATTATACAATCATTTGTTCGGATTTTCAAGAGGGAATTTTTGCAAAATAAAAAGACCGCGTGATGCGGTCTTTTTTCTTTATGCCCAAGGGTCGGAAACGTCATTGTCACCGTAACTTGCGGTGAGAATATCGTCTGTGAGAAATTCGGTAATTTCAATCTCGGGTGCGAAATACTCTTTCATGATTAGTTTTCTCCTTCTACTGTATCCACAATGCTTTGGAAGATTTCCTTGTTCGCGTCGGACTCGTTCGGATTTTCCAAACCGCGCTTTGCAACCGCGTAAATCGAGCGACTTGCACCCGTGTCTGCATAGACCACACTTCCGTCGTCCATGATGGCATAGGCGCGGGCGGTGTACTCGCGCGCGTAGTTTTTCGCCGCAACATTTGTGATGACCGCGGTGAAGGTCACCGCATCGTCGGTTTCATCGTAAATGAAGTTTGCGGGTACTTTCGCAACCGCGTGACCGTTTAAGGTCGCCCCGATTTGGAGTTCGGAAATGTCGGTAATATCCGCACTCGGAATGAGGATTGTACCGTATTCCACCACACGGTCAAAATCCAAACTCGTCTTGTCAATCGAGGAAATGAATCTCAGCCCCTGCGCACCCGTAGTACGAATCTGCGCACCGTTGACGGTGGATACCCTTACATCGTTAATCAGCTTAAATTCAGCGGTAACGGTTGCATTCGCTTTCGGCATCATAAACTGATTGCCCGCGATTGCGGTACCATTGACTTTGATTTTCGCCAAGACATATCCGATTGCAGGTACGGTGGTGACCGTGACGATTTCGCCAAAGGTCGCACTCGTCTTGTCCACCATTACAATGCCCTCTTCCGGTTGTACCGTTTGAATTGTGTAAACCTTCTTTACAAATTCTGCGGTGACAACGACATCCTCCGCCGGCATGGTGAAGGTACTACCGGAATTTGCTTTGCCGTTTACCAAAATCTTGGACAGTTCATACCCTGCATTCGGCATCGTTACAACTGTGACGGTATCGCCGATGTTTGCGGTTTCTTTGTCCACGCTCACACTGCCGTTTTCGCATTCGCCTGCGGTGACCGCATAGTCAATTGCGGTAAATTCGGCGGTAACGGTAACCGCTGTCTTCGGCATAGTGAAGGTGTTCCCCGAAATTGCAACCCCATCGACCAAAAATGCGACAAACTCATACCCGGCATTCGGTGTTACGGTCAAGGTAACCGTTTCCCCTTCTGCCGCAGTTTTCTTATCGGACAAAACCACTCCGCCGGTAACAGATGAAATCGTAACATTGTATTTCGTTATGTAATACCAGGTCGCATCGGTCAGTGGCGTATTGTAACTCCCAATCGAAATTTTACTTCTGTCGTTTTCGTCTCCGCCATAATACACTTCGGTTAATTTCGAGCAGTAGTAAAATGCACTCCTCCCGATGCTCGTCACACTGTCCGGAATGGTGATTGAGGTTAATTTCGAGCAGTTGGAAAATGCATCGTCCCCGATGCTCGTCACACTGTCAGGAATGGTGATTGAGGTTAATGCATCACAGTCGCAAAATGCAGACTTCCCGATGCTCGTCACACCATTGCCGATTGTGACCGAGGTTAATGCATCGCAGTAGTAAAATGCCTCATCCCCGATGCTCGTCACACTGTCAGGAATGGTGATTTCGGTTAATGCCGAGCAGTAGTAAAATGCACGCTCTCCGATGCTCGTCACACTGTCCGGAATGGTGATTTCGGTTAATGCATAGCAGCGCTCAAATGCCTTGTCCCCGATGCTCGTCACACTGTCAGGAATTGTGAACGAGGTTTCCGATTTTCCAATCGCATATTGAATCAAAGTCGTCCTGTTCTTATTGTACAGGTTTCCGTCAAGAGAAGAATAATTCGGGTTATCCGCATCTACCGTGATTTCGGTTAATGCATCACAGTCGGAAAATGCAGACTTCCCGATGCTCGTCACACTGTCAGGAATGGTGATTGAGGTTAATGCATCACAGTCGGAAAATGCAGACTTCCCGATGCTCGTCACACCATTGCCGATTGTGACCGAGGTTAATGCACCGCAGTAGAAAAATGCATAAGACCCGATGCTCGTCACACCATTGCCGATTGTGACCGAGGTTAATGCCGAGCAGTTGTAAAATGCATCGTCCCCGATGCTCGTCACACTGTCCGGAATGGTGACTTCGGTTAATCCATCGCAGTTGTAAAATGCAGAATCCCCGATGCTCGTCACACTGTCAGGGATTGTGAACGAGGTTTCCGATTTTCCCGTCGCATATTGAATCAAAGTCGTCCTGTTCTTATTGTACAGGTTTCCGTCAAGAGAAGAATAATTCGGGTTATCCGCATCTACCGTAATTTCGGTTAAACAGTAGCAGTAGTCAAATGCAGAATCCCCGATGCTCGTCACGCTGTCTTCGATGACAACTGTTTTGATTTTGCTTTGATAACTGTACCACGGGGCAGAATACGGTGAATAATCCTCCATCGCACCGCTGCCCGAGATGGTAAGGGTGCCGTTATCGTCGAGTGTCCAAGTGAGGTTTTCACCGCAAGTGCCGCTATATGCCGCAGAGGCAAACAGCACGGTTTGGGGCAGCAGACCCACCACCATTACCAAACAAAGAAATAAAGACACCAGTTTCCGTTTCATTTTATTTTTCTCCTTTCAATATTTCGCGAAGTTCTTGGATTGCTTTTTCATAGAATTCTTGATAGAGTATTTTGTTTTTATCTTCGTCTTCACTTAACGTGATTTCGCAATCGTTTACCGATACTCCCGGGTGTTTTCCCAGCAGCTGTGCATGGAGCATATGCTCGCCATCTTTTGCCTTTGGCTCAAAGAATACCACCTTCCCATGTCCCGACCGCTCACGTATGCGACGATTCAGCAGCCACCACAAATCAATTTCAGAAAACGAAAATCCGAAACCGAGGATATAAAGGTCACTCACAAGAAACAAATCCACCCAAGATTTAATTTTGAACTCGTTTTTGTATATTTCGTATTCGTTTTTTCGTTTTCGACAGTATGCAATCACACGGCTGACTTGCCTGCTGTATTCATCGTGAGTCATAACAATCCAAGATTTGTTGCGTGCCTCTCCGTGAATGTGCCAAATTTCTTTTGTAGTTTCCGCATTTGTTTGAAATTCGTTGCAGACACAGATTCGTCGTTCATCGGTTTTTACCTCGGTTGTCGAAGAAACCAAATTCCTCATTTTATTCTTAGAGAATGTATGAAAGCCGGGGCATAAAATGTCCTCTGCTTCATAGGTATAATTTGTGGTTAAAAATGCATCAAAATCAAGTTCCAGCAACAATCGCAACATTGGATGTTCTTCGTATGGATAATGTTTTTTACTGTCCGAAGGGTTTTCAGCGGTTTCGAAAAAATAGGTTTCATACCGATTGTTTCGTATCTTGTCTTCGGTATTCAGCAATAAATCCGCCAGTGCAGGATATGAGACGCCTTCCCACTTGTCGATCTGATACTCTTCCGGATTTTTCCCCGCCAATTCACACAATACCGCTTCCCACGACGGAGATGTTTTTGAGCGCAAAAGACCGTTTCCAAATAAAACTACTTTCGGACGTCGGTTTTCCAAGTCAAAGGTTTTCAAAATCTTTTTTCTCATATTCTCACTTCTCGAAAAAAGTTTATTCATTCAATCCATCACGGATAATTGTTAATAACCATTCGATTTATAAACAAAAAGTCTGCAAATTCGATGTTTAATAAAAAGTATATCACCTTAACACTTGACGCGTTTACGCAAGTGCGTATACGCAGATGCGGAAAGTTTTTTACAATTTTCTTGAGGTGATTGCAAATGAAGGTCAAGGATGTTGTGGCAAAACGAGTACAAAATTTATGCAAAGAGCGTGGGATACGCGCAAACGAGCTTGCGAACATTTCGGGTGTGACGCCGTCTACGGTATACAGTTTACTGGATGAGCGGCGGCGGGACGTTTCGGTCATCACGGTGAAGAAACTGTGTGACGGTTTGGAAATCACGCTTGGGGAATTTTTCTCCACCCCGGAATTTGACGCATTGGAGCAAGAAATCCGATAAAAAAAGACCGCGTGATGCGGTCTTTTTTGTTTGGTTAATTCCAGGGCCAGAAGGCGTCGTTATCGCCTGTTTTTTCCACTTCACCGACGATTTGGCTCATGACATACAGGGTGCCTTCGTCCTCTTTATTGGCTTCGAGGGCACGTTTGGCGACCCCGTAGATGGAGCGGGATGCGCCCGACCCTGCATAGACAACGCTGCCGTCTGCCATGATGGCATAGGCGCGGGCGGTGAATTCACGGGTATAGTGGTTGGGGGTGAGACCTGTGAGCACCGCGGTGAAGGTGATGGTGGAATCGGTTTCGGAATAGATGTTTTTGGCGGGGACTTTGGCGACTTGGTGACCGTTTAGGGTCGCACCGATTTTGAGGTCGGAGATATCGTCCAAATCCTCGCTGGGGATGAGGACGGTGCCGAATTCCACCGCGTTTTTGAAGTTGGGGTCTGCTTTATCGATGGTGGAGATGAAGCGGAGACCCTGCACGCCGCGGACACGCACTTGCGCGCCGTTTACGGTTTCGACCACCGCGTTGGTGGAAGACCATTCGCTTGTGAGCGGAATGGTGACGGTTTGACCTTCCGCGATGGCATAGGTCAGGGTATCCCCGTTTTTGGCGGTGACCAAGGTGGTGTCACCGAGGTTTAAGGTATACGTACCGTCGCGATTGAGTTTTGCATCACGAATCCAAAACGCGCCGTTGCGCTTGCCCGTGTGGTTGCCGCCGCCGTTTTTGACGTAGACGGTTTTCCCCGCAAGGTCGGAGGCGGAGATGCCTTGGTTTAGACGGACGGTGATTTGGTTTTCTGCGGACAGACCCTTGGTGAAGTTGACCACGGTACCGTTTGCCTGCGCGGCTGCGAAGGTGGTATCGAGTTTTTTTCCGTCATGGAGGTAGCGGTAGACCACGGTACTTCCGCGATAGGAAATCACACCGACAAAGCCTTGGAAGTCGAATTTTCCGTCGATGCGGTAGCGCACACGGTTGTTGGCGGCATAGACGATATAGTCGACTCTGCCGTTTTCCAAGGTGACTTTGACGGCACGGACTTGGTCGGTTTCGTTTTCGCCGCCGATTCTCACCGCATCCACCGCATCGATGCGCTTGATGAAGCGGTCGGTGTCATACGGCTCAAAGACGGTGGTAAACAGACTGTCGAGGTTGGTGCCGGTACGTTTTGCAAGGACGTATTTGATTTCGCTCGGGTTGTTATACGGGCGCGGCGGTCTGCCGCTTGCCATGGAGACATCGGAGAGGGCAAAATCGTTGACTTGGGTCATGCGGAGGTGGATGTCGCGTTTGATGGGCAAGGTGTTGCGGAAGTCATTGATTTTGAAATCCACCCAGAAGCTCTTGTTTTCGGGATAGACCGCGCGATTAACGTCATAGAAGCCGTCATAACCGCTGACGATTTCGCCCGGACCGTACGGGACGTTGGGGCCTGCATAGGTGCCCATTGTCTGACGGATGGGGTTGAGAGACTCATCGTACGCGGAGATTTCGTTGCTGTTTGCATGGAAACTGTATACATGCTCGAAGCCGCCTTTGATACGGAAGAAGTCGAGTGTATAGGAATTTTCCGCATCCACTTCGACCATGACCGCGGTTCTGCGGTATTCCGAGACCCCGTCATCGCGATAGACCCAGAGGTTTCTGCCGTCCACCAATTTGACTTTTTCGGAATCGTCAAAATGGATGGGGTCACCGATTTTGTCCACACTACGGACATCGGAAACGGCTTGCTTTTTGCCGTTGACCTGAACGGTGTTTTTGGAGATGGTGGCGCGCTCCCAGTTGACGATGTCACCCGTGCTGCCGGTGTTGGACGGATAGCCAAGATTCGGCACGATGTTCAGGCCGAATGCCGCCATGGAGATGCTCAACGCACCCGCACCGCCGTGACCTGCGGTGGAGCCGTACCACAGCGAGACCGCGCGTTGGGTGTTTTGGGTGTCGGTCAGGGTGCCGTCTCGCAGGATGCCCACACCGAACGCGGTCATTTGGGTGGATTTGTCGAAGTCGTAAGTACCGTGCTCTGCGATGAGCGAGGAGATTTTCTCTTCCAGTGTTTTGAGGCTGATCATCATGCCGCAACCGTTCGGACCTACCACCGAGTCCCCGTTTAAGAAATAGAGAAGCTGCGCGAGTTCGGGGTCATTGCTGCCGTTCACCAGCGCTTCCCCGACTGCTGCGGGGGTGAAGGAAAAGGTGGTGGTTGCAAAGCCTGCCGTGTCACCGACTTGCAGGGTGTAGTTTCGGGTCATGGTGAGCGGAAGGTTCATTTTCAGCGTCTTGATGTACTTCGGATTTTGATAGAGGTTTTCGGTTTTGTAGGATTGATAACCGCCAAGCCATGACGCAAGGAGTGCATACTGCTCCGCCCAGAGGCTGTTGTAATGTGCCGAGTTTTCATCGCCCTGACCGTCGCGGTCGACCTGATTGTACAACTGCCGGAAGACACCGTCTTTGCCTGTGGTTGCCCAGTCAATCCAGGTTGCGCTCTCGGGCATACTGTCGAGCACCACTGCGGTTTTGACCGCGGTATTCTGATGCATGCCCGGGTTTCCTTCGATGCGTAAATCCTCCAAGCCGACAAAGATTTCGCGGAGGAGGTGGTCTTCGATGTGTTGACGGACTTCCGCAGGGGTGGTTTTCGGGGTTGTGACACCGAGGGTGTCGGCACGGGTTTGGATATAGTCCATGACGTACGGGTCATCGTAGAGGTCGAATGCCGCATCATACGCCATTGCGAAATCGCCCGCAAGCGCGGTTTCCCAAACGCCGCCCGTGATACGTCCGCCGTGCCAGCCGCTGTTATAGAATTTCGGGTTGTAGGTGCCGGTATCCATTGCGGGATAGACGTCTGCGACACGGTCGACCAGAATCGCGAGGGTGCGGCCGTAGGCTTTGTTTTCGGTGTAGGCATAGGCGTAGGACAAATCGACCAGCGCATCGCGCACGGTACCGTACATGGGTGTGACCGCACTCCAGACACCCCAATGGTTCCAGTATGCAATCCAGGTATAGGTTTCCTCCCATGTGCCGTAGGCGGTGTCGTAAGTTCTGCCCGTATGGTAGCCGTAGCCGTCATCCACGCCCCAGCCCTCGCCCTTTTCCGGGTAGAGGTCATTGGTGAGCAGATGCGCGCCGTTTTGCTTTGCAAGGGCGTAACTCCAGTTGCCGTTTTCGTCGATGCCCGTATCGTAGAATGCCTTGAAGTCATTGGACGGGAAGATGCGCTGACAGAGTGGGCATTGGACCTTCCAGGGCGCGGTTTCGTTGTCAACCGTCCACGGATAGAACTCACCCGTGAGGGCGATGACATCCTCGCCGCAGTATTTGCAAATCGAGTATTCGGGGTCATAGGCATAGGTTGCCCAAATGCCGCGTGGGAGTTCCTGCGTGGTGATAAATTCGAGCAGTTCCGCTTCGCGTCCCACCCATTTTTGCGCTTTTGCCTCGGTTTCCGCCAAGGTTTCCTGCGCCCAAGGATAGTTTTGCACGTTTTCCGCCACAATGGCGCGGCGCTCCGCGGTGAAGTAGGTGGAGGCGGTTTTGCCCGCTTTGACCGTGATTTCGATTTCCGCCCACTGCTCAACGCCGCCCGCTTTGAAGGCTGCACGGATGATGCCTTTGCCTTCCGTACCGCGCGGCAGCACCTTGCCGTTTGTGTCTACGCTCAGAAGTTCGGGGCTTAAGCTTTCAAAGGTCAGATTTTCCACCTTCGCCGCGGTGATTTCCCCAAGCGCGGTCACGGTACTGACCTGAAGCTGAATCCCGTTTGTATCATCGGGCTTCATTGCGGTGTTTTCCGCGGTGAGGCGGATGGCGGTGATTTCATCTTCCAAAACTGCAACCGGGAGCACCACTTGTGCGGTGTTTTCCCCGATGGCAACGGTGACGGTGAGGGTGGTTTCGCCCACAGACTCGCCTGACACAACGCCGTCTATCCCCACGTTTGCAACGGTATAATCCGCGGAGGTGTAGGTGATATTCAGATGGTTACTCGGGATTTCTTCCCCGTTTGTGTCATAGCCGTGCACCTGCACAACCGCTTTGCTGCCAAGGTACAAGGGCGCGCTCAGTTGGGCGGTGGCAGAGCCGACGGTGGTGTCCAAAACCGTGACGGTTTGGGTCTTTTGCATCTCGTTTGCACGGACGGTGATTGTAGTTTCGCCTGCGCGCAGGGCGGTGAAACGACCGTGTTCATAGCGCAAGGCGGTTTCATCATAGGTCAAGGTGACCTCGGAGGGGTCATAGTCCCCAAACCAGCCGTTGTCATAGCGCACGCCGACATCCGCGGAAGTGGATTCTCCGAGGTACAGTTCGGTTTTTTCAAGGTCCAGCACCACGTCCGCAATGTTGAGCTCGGTTTCGGGAAGTGACTGCACGATATTGACGGTTTTGGTTGCTGTATACTGCGCACCGTCGAAGGTGACGGTCGCTTTCACGGTTGCACTGCCGATTCTGCGCGTCATCAGACGGGTGCCGATGAGTCGAACACTGTTGCTTGTGGTTTGGGACGTGATTTCATAGGTGACCGTGTATGCGGCGGGGTCGATTTCGGTGCCCGAATCGAGTGTGACACGCGTTGCAAGGTCACAAAATGCGCCGCTTTTGAGTTCTGTTGGGAGATTGAGGTCCACACGGACACCGCTGTATGTGTCGACGGTGAACACCTTGGTGGATTGGATGAGGGTATCCCCTTGTTTCATCCACGCAGTGATACGGCTTTCGCCTTTTTCCTTTGCGGTGACCAGACCGTTTTTGTCAATGCTCACCACGGCACCGTCGGAATTTTCGTAATAGACATCGACGGCCGAGAAGTCAATCGGGGTGCCGTCGAAATATGTGCCCGCAAGTGCGGTTTGCACGGATTCGCCCGGTTTCAGCACGGTTTTGGGCGCGGAGAGGTTTACCGCGTAGATGCGCTTCTTTTCTGCGATGTCAACGTTTACCGTATAGTATGCGGTAAAGCCGTTTCGCTCGCCCGAGAAGGTGATTTGCGTTTTCCCCGGTGCGACACCGTGGATGAGCAGATTTGCACCGTTTCCGTCTCGCTCGATGCTTGCGGTTGCAACCGAGGTATCTGCGGAGGAGTAGCTGAGCACATAAATACGTGAGAAATCCACCGCGGCGCCGTTATGGAATGCATACATGGGAATGACCGCGTCTGCGGTTTCCATGATGGGTGCGGGGTCATATGCAAACAGACGGAATTGGTCGGCCTCGATTTCTTTGAGGTAAATGCCGCCGAGGGTACCGCCGTTTCCGACCGGAGTCCCCTTCTTAAACTCATAGACCACATTGTAGTCTGCGGCGGAAAGTGTCACGTTGTTGCAGAAGCGCACAACACCGGTTTTGTTTGCCGCGGCGGCGCATTCCACATCACCGACATAGTATTGTTCATCTCGCAACTCCGTCTCAGGTGTGCCGACCGGAGAGACGTAGACACGGTAGCACGCACCTGCCGTCTGCACGTAAATCAATGTGCCGAGGCGGTAGACTCCGCTTTCGGGGACACGGATGACCATGTTCATCCAGTCGCCCGGGCTACCCGTGGTACTCCAGCCGACTGTCTTGAACGAGGCGCTGACCGTTGCGCGAAAGCCCGCGCTTTTCCCGCCGAATTTCCACGGCGCGCTCGCATCCCAAAATTCGGGCAGTGTTGTTCCGTTCGGATTGCCCTTAATCTCCATGCCGAAATCGGTGAAGTGTTCGGGTGCATATGCGGAGGTGGAATACGGGCCGTAATACGCGCGGAAGAAGTTATAGAAGTACTTGGTATCGTCCGCCTTTACGGGGACCGAAATGTCGACCGAGTTTGCCTTCCCCTGTTCACACGCGCTCACGCGCAGGGTGACTGTCCCTTCCGAAACACCGCAGAGGTAATACTTTCCGTCCTCTTCGCGGACGGTTGCGACCGCGGGATTCAACGAATCCACGCGCAGCGCATCCAAATCGGACAGCGCAATTTTGCGGCGGTTATAGTCCGCGGCGAGGTTGATTTCAACCTCACGGCCGATAAAACCGTTTTTCACATTGACCGAGAGGGTAAGTTCGGTACTCGCGGCATCCGCAACACGGTCTAACCCGAAGCCTGTGAAATAGCCGCACGGATTTGCGGCGGAATTGTTTTGTTCAATCTCCACCGTGACGAGATAGTCGCCCTGCGGCAGGTACTGATTGTTGTAATACCATGTGGTCAGCGAGTAGATGTCATCGGAATCGTTCACACTGCTGCCCAGCAGATACTGCGCCGCTTTCGGGTTTGCAACCCCCATCGGTGCAAGGTAGAATTTCAGCTTTGTTCCGTTTTTTTGATCCGCCGCGCGGACAGAGGGTGTGTAAAGACCCGATTCCCCGACACGGACCGCAAGGGTATACGATGCCCCGACCGACCCCGAAACTTCGGTACCACGCGGGCCGAAGCCTTTTTGGGAATCCGCGCTTGACGAGGTCCACGAGAGCGAGATGTCCCCTTCCTTTCCATAGAACATGAACGGGTCGCTGGCGCGGTTGTGGAAATTCCCCAGTTTCCCGAGCGCATCCCAATCGGTCAGCACCTCGGGACTGACGCCGTTGTCCGACCACTGTCCGGTCTGCAGCCGCCCCATATTGTAGTAATAACTCGCGCCGACAGCCGCCGCAGGAACAAACACTCCCGCAAGCATCCCCATCAGCAGGCTGACCGCCAGCCATAGACTCAATATCCGTTTCATTGTTCACCCTCCATTAAGCAAACATTAAAAGTCGATAATATTACTATTTTATCACATTCTTAACAATTTTGCAACAAAAATGACCGATATGAAGAATATTCATATCGGCCGTTTTTTTGATTTAGTCTTGTTCCAAGGTGAATTTGCTACCGAGGTAGGAGATTTCGAGCTGCTTTTCCACGCGGGTGGCGGTGAGCTCGGCTTCTCCGATGGTGAGGGCGGCGGTGGTTTCCGAGGTGGCGTGCCAGAAGCCGCTGCGCTCTTCGTTGAGTGCGAAGTTGATGACGGTGCCGTCTTTTTTAAATTCATAGCGCACACCGTTCATGCGGCTTTGAAGTTCTTCCTCGGAGATGACCGCGCCGTTTGCATCGGTCGCGGAGACCGCGTGCCACTCGGTGTTATTGAGAAAGCGGGTCATTTTTCGTGTTTCAGCCTGCTCGGAGTTACAGCCTGCGCAGAGGAGCACAAAGAGTACCGATGCGAGCAGGAGCGATACGATTCGTTTCATGGGGTGATTCCTCCTATAAGTGCAAAATCACGGTGGCGAAGCGGAAGTAGATGACGAGGGACAAAATGTCCAAAATCGTGGTAACGATCGGGCTTGCGACCACAGCGGGGTCCATGCCCACTTTTTTTGCGAAAATCGGGAGGCAGCAGCCGACCAATTTTGCGACGAGCAGGGTGAAGACCAAGGTGATACAGACCACGAGCGAGACTTCCAGCCCGACACGGTTTAGAAACATGAGTTTTACAAAGCTTGCCGCCGCGAGGGTGACGCCGCAAAGGAACGCCACGCGGAGTTCCTTCCATACAACGCTTAGAATATCGCGAAATTCGATTTCACCGAGGGAGAGGCCGCGGATGATGGTGGCGGATGCCTGACCGCCCGCGTTACCGCCCGTACCCATGAGCATGGGGATGAACTGGGTGAGCACCACGCAGGTGGCGAGTGCGGCGGTATAGGAGTCGATGACACGCTCGGTGAAGATGGCCGAAATCATGAGAAGGAGCAGCCACGGGATACGCTTTTTGAAGGTCTCGAATGCACCGGTGCGCATATACGGCACATCGGTGGAGGTGATTGCCGCCATCTTTTCGATGTCTTCGGTTGCCTCTTGCTGGAGGATGTCGACGATGTCGTCAACCGTGACGATACCGACCAAGCGGTTTTCGCTGTCCACCACGGGCATGGAGGTGAAGTCGTACTTTTGGAACATGAGGGCGACTTCTTCCTGGTCCATCAGGGTGTTGGCGGTAATCAAGTGCTCTTCCATGATGTCTTCGATTTTCGCATTGTCGGGACTCAGCAGGAGTTTGCGGAGGGAGACGGTGCCGATGAGTTTACGCTGAGGGTCGAGCACGTAGCAGGTGTAGATGGTTTCTTTGTCCACACCCACCTTACGGAGTTTTTCGATTGCTTCCTTGACCGAGAGCGCGGCTTTCAAATCCACGAACTCAACCGTCATGATACTGCCTGCGGAATCCTCGGGATAGCGCAGCAGATGGTTGATATCGCGGCGGGTTTCCGCATCGGTGTTGGCAAGCAGGCGCTTGACCACACTCGCGGGCATTTCCTCCAAAAGGTCCGCCGCGTCGTCCGCGAACAGGTTACTCAAAATGTCACCCGCTTCGTGGTCGGTCATGGAGGTGATGATTTTTTGCTGGATATCGATTTCCAAAAACGCGAATACGTCCGCCGCCATGTCCTTGGGCAGGATACGGAACACGCGGATGAGTTCGTGCTGGTCGGAGAGTTCCTCGAGAAACGCCGCAATATCCGCTTCGTTACATTCCGCGAACTCTTGTCGCAAACGCGCATATTCCTTTGCTTCTACCAATTCCTGAAAACGTTCCGTCATCGAGGTCCCCTCCTTCTTTTTGTATTATTTGTCCCGACGATGTGCCTCATGCAGTTCGTCATAATAACGGTTGGTGATACGGCTCATCGCCTCGCCGACTGTCTTCCAGGTCATGCCCGGGTCTTCCGCACGGTAGTCGTTGCCTTCACAACCACGGATGCCCCATACCCAAATACTGCGCGCACCTGTATCGTAAATCGCATCTGCCGCAGCAATCACAGCCTCTTCTCTGCCTGCCGGGATATTATATCCGCGAATCCAAATATTGTGTTTCTTACCGAAGTGCGCACAGACGTCCATGTTCTGCTTCGCTCTCGGATAGACGAAATCATATGCTTCGCCGTAAGAATCCATCTCGAGCGGCCAGTACGGGTCGGACCCGATGTTGTCGAGTGAGTCAATGCCGCAAATGGATGCCAAAGAATCCAGGTTGATGCCGTAGCTCTGATCCAACATAACACAAACCGCGTTTTCCAAAATGCCTTTTTCCTTGGCATACTCGGTCACGGTTTTGAAATAGCCTGCGATACTCGAAAGGCGGAATTGAGCAACCGTTTCGTCATACTCGGTCGGCATTTCTTTCCCGTATTTCTCCTTGTAGAGTTTCTGACAGGTTTCGCAGCGGCACGCCCAACGCGCGGGCTTTCCGTCTTCCCATTCATGGCTCTGCAGATGCGGTTCATCCCAGAAAATACGCTTGCCGCCGATTTCAATCACGGTGTCAATCCAGTCCTTTGTAAACTGCACGAAAGACGGGTGGTTATAGCACGCGTAGACCGATGCCATCTCGCCGTTATTTAAGTACTGATGTGCTTCGGGATGATATGCCAAAAAGTGGGACTTATCACCCGGAGGGCCTCCGAGGCCCCAGTTATCGATCCAGACCTCCAAGCCGTAGCTTTCGGAAATCTCGATGATTTCTTTCATGATTCTCTTATGACGGTCCCAGTCGTTATGGGAGAACATATGCAAGATTGCATTAAAGCCGTGATTTACAATGTCCTTCATATCCTCATGGATATGCGAGAGCATACGGTTCCCGTGGTATGCAACACCTTTGATGAGTTTTTCCATGGTTTTCTCCTTATTTCTGAATCTTTCTTGCCTCTAAGTAGAAACGCTTGTCATACGCGTGACCCATGGAGAAGGTCTTGCGCGGAAGTGCGCCGTCTAAGATAACGGTCGGGAACAGCTCGCTCTTTTCCATATTCGGGAGGAGGAAGCCGATGTTACCGTCCTGAGTGCCAAGGCGCTCGACCACGTCTTCGCCGTGGATATAGTCGATTCTGCCGCCCTTGTCTGCGAGGTATTTGTCAAGGAAGTTTTGCAGAGTGCCGACCGCGAGGTTTGCGCTCGGGTTTTTGATGACCAAATCACCCTTGCCCTCTTTCCAGACATAGGAGATTTTCTGACCCTCGCCGTCTGCCGCAAGCTCGTAGGTCTTGCCGAGTGCATCCAGCAGGTCTGCCGCGTCCACATCAAAGAGGACACGATGGATGGGCTCAAACTGCAAGGACGGGTCATGGATGTTGACCACTTCGACCAGAGCGTAACGCGCGGGATGGTCTGCCGCAGCCTCCGCACCGATTGTGCGCTTGACCTGTTCGTAGTTTTCCTTTGCGGTTGCGAGGGAATGGTTGCCGTCACCCACCGCAAAGAGCAGGACACCCTTATCGGTTACATTGTATTTGGTGTTGAAGGTATCGGGCTCTGCAAGGGAAGTAAGCGCCGCGTCCACGGTTTTTGCCGCGGCTTCATCCGCAAACCAACCCTTGATGGAGCCGGAATCCATCATCATGGTGAAATCATATGCGACCTTAAATTCATTCTTGCGTGCGGCAAGCGGCTCAAGGACGGTTTTCTTTTCATCGTCGATAAGGAGCATGATATGCGGAAGCTCGAGCGCGGCATTTTCGCGCACACGGAGGCGCGGCGGAATGCGCTCGACCACGGTGCCCTCGGTGGCGCGGATGAGGGACTGACTGCCCTTGCGGTAGTCATACTCCTCCAAATCCACCACACCCATGAGGCCCGGACGGACAGTGCCGTCACGCATGGTGCGTTCCACATAGAGATAACTGTTCTTAAATTCCTTCAGAATTCCGCGCTCCAAATACGAGAGCATGGAAGCATTGACCGCGAAGATGCGCTCCTTGACGCCGTCCTGCTCCAAGTAGATTTCGGGCAGGGTGACGCGCAGGGTACTGGGGGATTCCCCGACCAGCGCATCCACTTCATCCCAATACTCGGGCTCGGAGGTATACTGGTCACACGCGACCACGCTCCACTTTGTCATATCAATGCCTTGCGGCAGCAGGATATCGCCTGCGTAAAAGCCTGTTTTCGCCATAGCATTCACCTTTTCCTATTTTTTTCTTATGATACCACAAACCGCCTCAAAGCACAAGATTTTTTGCAATGGCACGGTTAATACTTTCGCGGAGTTTCAGAACTTCTTCATTCGAGCGCGGATAGCGGTTGAATGTGATGTCCCCAAGAAGCTCGCACACCGCATCGCGACCGATGAAGCGCTCCAGCAGTTTGCAGGCGCGGATGTCCTGCAAGCCCTCAAAAAATACCTCACTTCGAATACTTTCAATCGGGCCGTTTTCCCCGGGATAGACCGAGAAGGTGTCCCCACCCGACCAGCCGTCGTCACCGCAGGTGTCGAGGTACGGATTCACCGCCTTGCGGGAAAGCTGGCTGTAATAGAAGTTATACCCCCAGTTTAAGAAGCCTTCGATTCCGTAGCGGTAAAGCTGGAAGCCTGTGATACGGTTGCGGTAGGACGGCATTGCGAGGAAGCGGTTGGAATAGCCGTCGGTATTCGGATAGCAGCAGGTATACGCCCAGATATCGCGCAGACCGTTTGCAAAAAAGTCATCCACCGAGGAGGTGATGGTGACCGGGTGCGCCACCAAATCCATCTCGACAAATTCGCGGTGCGAGATGGCGTCCATCATCTGCTTTGCGGGGAGGAAGTCACGCACCATGGTGTGCGCGGTTTTATATGCATCCACATGGTCGGGGTAGTTCGGCTCGTCAAAGACGTGGAAGAAACAGGTTTCAAACACGCCTTCTCCTTTGAGAAATTCGGTAAGCGCGGGGAGGAATGCCGCTAAGAAGGTGTCATAACCCGACCCGACCACGGGGGTATGCCAGCCAAAGATTTTTTCAAGCCCGTTTTCGGTTTCCGCCATGATTTTGGGGGCAAAGCCTGTTCCCCACTGGCTGAACAGATGCGAGATTTCAAAGCGCTCGATTCCGTTCTTTTTACACAGATTGATCCAGCGTTCGAGGCGGGAAAAACCGAAGGAGTATTGCCCGTTTTTGCGATATACATCCACCAGTTGCAGAGTGGGACGCTCCACGCCCACCTCGGTATCGAGC